>JAYUOW010000162.1:0-39792 GCA_043760555.1 Betaproteobacteria bacterium | reverse complement strand
CCGCTCCATTCTCGACATCGATCAAGCGCTGTTAGATGCCCCATGGCCTGGACCCATCAACGCGTCTAAAAAAACTGAAAAAGGCATTGGCCTAGTGTGGCGCAAGCTCGACACCGGCGATAATTTATACAACGCATCTTTAAGTGTCGCTGCCGTGCAAGCGCGCATCAGTACCTGCTATGCCCCGTATCATAGGGCGTTGCGCGATGCGCTCAATGCGGCGCACGATCATTACGGTGCGGTGTGGCATATCAATTGCCATTCAATGCCCGCTATTTCATCCGGTATTTCTGACGAGGGGCCAGGTGTTGCGCGCGCTGATTTTGTGCTCGGTGATCGCGATGGCACCACGTGTTCGCCTGCATTTACTGATTACGTCGCTAGCACGCTGCGCAATATGGGCTATCAAGTAAAAATTAACGATCCCTACAAAGGTGTGGAGCTGGTGCGTGCGTACTCTGAACCCTCCGAGCATCGTCATTCGCTGCAAGTCGAAATTAATCGACGGCTCTACATGAATGAAGACACGCGCGAAATGCACGAAGGCTTCGCTGGCCTACAGAAAAATATCGACACCCTCATCGCCGCTGTGTGCGCCTATGCGCGTGCAAATATGCCTGCGCACCAGCACAAGCCAGCAGCACATATTCACGGCCCAGATTGTAATCATGGCCACCATCATTAAACTTTTTATTGCTGGCGTATTATTGGCTGCCTGCAGCCATGCCGTTGCCAAGCCGGTCAGCTTTTCGGATGGATGGATGTTCATGCACGAGCGTGATCGCAACCTCATCGAAACGCAATTAAACTACTCACCCACGCACTGGTTTTCAATCGGCCCTGCCACCACGCTGATGAAAAGTGACACCAAATTATTGCAAATGGAATCTACGTTTTTGCAAGCAAACTTGTTGGCCAAACGCTGGAATTTACCCGGGGCGCAGGGCAATATTTTTGCAAGCTATGGCGTGGGTAAAACCAAGATTTCTGAAGGTTATTTTGTAACGCCCAATGCGCCCGGCGGCCACGCTGCCCACGGCTTTGGAGCGCCAGTGGACGCGGCGTTAGAAAAGCGTCAATACACCGAACGTGCAGAGCGCGTGGGGCTGCAAGGTGATTTTGAAACGCGGCAAATTTATACCTCATTTCGCATGGATCTAATGCGCACTGAAAATTTTCTCGATCGTATCGACACCGCGCAAGCTGGTTTTTCCCCTGTAGCGCATGATTACGACGACATTGCAGTCTGGTTTATCGGCCAGATTAAAAAATATCGCGGCATGCACGACAAAACCGAATCCGGTGCCTTTGTGCGCCTTTTTAAGCGTAATATTTGGCTTGAATTCGGCATCATGGAACGCAAAAAATCCCAAATGATGTTGATGATCACCTACTAATTTTTAACGGAGTCAATCATGAAAAAATCATTCGCCCTTTTAGCTGTCGTATCGAGTCTTGGCCTAGCTGGCTTAACTCCTCTAGCGCAAGCAAAAACCATCCAAGTCACTGTAGACGGCATGGTTTGCTCGTTCTGCGCTCAAGGCATCGAGAAAAAAATGAAAGCCCAAGCCGCCACCGACAAAGTGTTTGTCAGCCTAGAAAAGCAAACCACCTTAGTCGAATTAAAAGCCGGTAAAGATATAACCGACGCCGTACTTAAAGCCGAAATTACCGATGCAGGCTACGTCGTAAAATCAATCACCCGCACCGATGAATCCTTCGACGTCTTGCGCGAAAAAATCAAAGCGGCAAAGTAAAGTAGATACAGCTGTTGAACCAAACTAACATCAACCCTGTAGCGGGGCTAAAACAAAATTTAGTTTTAGTCTGCGTATCCCTGTTTACCAGCAGCGGCACCCTAATATGCTGCGCCTTGCCAGCGCTACTCGTCTCCATCGGCGCTGGCGCGGCGCTAGCGGGCTTGGTCAGCAACGTACCGCAAATTGTGTGGGTGTCCCAGCACAAAAATGTCATATTCGCGTTCGCAGGCTTCATGCTCGTACTCGCTGGCATCATGCAATGGCGCGCCAGATCGCTCCCCTGCCCCGTCGATCCGCAACAAGCCAAAGCCTGCATGTTCATGCGGCATATGTCGTTGGCGATTTACCTATTTTCAGTAGCGGTATTTTTAATCGGTGTATTTTTTGCGTTTGCAGCACCGCTCGTATTTTAGTAAATCCGTTTTAGCTAATAGTTTAATAAAAAAGTGGCTGAAGACGCCCTATTTTAGGGCATCTTCAGCCAATTTATTTTGCCCATCAAAGTTGTTTTGGCAACCCAATTAGCACCACCAAAACAATCACAACACCAAGGCATAAATTGATCGTCACCCATTGACGAATCGCCAGCAACGCCGCACCGCCCGCAGGCCAATCGCTGGCCGTCACCGCGTTTGATAATCGCTTATAAAGTGCAAAGCGAATATGCCCAAAAATCGCAAACATCGTAACGCCCAACACCGCCATCACCCACCATTCAAGCGGCGTATTCCACTGCTCGCCTGATTGCACCGTTTGCTTCGCCACCCGCCCCATCATCCAAAAGCCCGAAATCACTGCAGCCAGAGACAAACCCAACACAGCCTTAAAAAATCGGCCCAGCACATCATGCATAAATTTCAACCGCGTCGGCACGTCCAACCCAACAAGGGCTGGCCGCAGAAAAAACGCCACAAACATCATCCCGCCCAGCCAGGCGATGATGGATAAAACATGAATCGCTTTTAGTATCGCGTAGAACATGGCAAACCTCTGTGTTGAGATAATGCGGTTGAGTTTACGGGAAGAAAATGCAAGATTACAAAACGCTCAGCGATAATCGTCGGCACTCCGCTTGGCAAGTTTCAATATCGCTAAACCGGCATTTCTAAATGCACCATTACCGTGAGCGGATCCTGCAATACAGCGGTACTTCGCGTCGAACCGTTTTTCAATAATCCAGAAGTCACCGTCCCTCATCCCCAGTGTCGCCCCTGCAGATATATGCGACAGCCCATTTTTATAAAGTTTAGGCTGTTCTATCGGCGCAAATTTGACCAACCCAATAGATTTTTCGATTTTCCGCAGAGCCGCAGTATCAATAATTTTAAACGCCTTCGCTGCCAACTCACCGCGTCTAAAATCATAGATCGTCATCGCCGAGCGCGACGCTATCGCCGAATCAAACCGCACGATAAGCGCAGGGTTTTCGCCAAATGCGGGTATCGCGGTGAAGCGCACTATAGGGAGTTTAGCGGGGCTATTTTCGCTGTCCAGCATCGGTGCATCACCAATGCTAGCCATGTTGGTTTCTAAGCGCTTCAAGAGTGCTTCAGAACACGCCCATCCCCATAATGTAGGTTCTGCACACGCGGGTAGCGCAACGGTCAAGGCGCAAGTGATGAAAAGTGGTTTCAGCATAAAAACCTATTCGTTAGGATTGAAGTCGCGTTAAAGTATAGCTAGAAAAACGTGCTGCCAAGTTTTATGGTGAAACATGAACGTTCACAAAAAATGCTGAGAATGCCTATATTTAGGGGCTTCGTAGACAATTTACTCGCTAACAAGGAAGTATTTCAAACGGATATTATTGTCTTTGAAGACTTTAGTATGTGTTTGCCAAACTATGGCAAAGGCAGAGAACGCGCTAGGAAATGAGGAAAGACTTTGAAGCCGCTTAAAATTATTTGGATTGTTTTCTATGTTCTAACGCTACTGGTTTGGCTAACCAAACACAATGAGTGTGCAGCGCGGATCGATTGTATACAGGGAGAGGTTTTTTTGCTCTTGGTACTGGTTATGGCAGCATTGGCTTTTCCAGTCGTTTATTTAGCGGCGGCCTTAACTCAGTTTTTGCTGTGGAGCGCTGGGCTAATTGGCTTTGAGAATCTTGGCGTTATTGGCGGTCTGATTTTTTGGGCAGCAACCGTTGTGCTTGGCTACCTTCAGTGGTTTGTGGCGATACCGTTCATTTGGCGAAAATGGGGCCGCTCAAAATCTTCTTAGAACAATGCGATGAAAATTTCTAATTGGTTAACGCAAACGTCGGAAAAGCCGTATGGCTTGCAGTCATCGCTCCCAAACCCCCATTACCCCATACTCCCACTTCCAAGGCGCCCCCGTCTCCCCCAATATGCCCTTTACGATTTGCGGAAACGCAGCTTCCATCCGCACATCATTCGCCAAAATAATCACGCAACGTTTGCCCGCTTCCACGCATACCCATGTATTACCCGTGCTGTCGTTGTGCCCGCCTTTGTAGAAACCGGCGCCTTGTGAGCCCGTGAAGGTGACGACACCTAAGGCAGCGGACAAGCTGGGGAATGGCTGTATGGCTTGCGATGTTTGCAGGCTGGGGAATTGGGTTACGGTGTTGATGGCTAGTTGTAGCCGCACCATTTCTGCCCGCGCTGTTGCGCTTAATTTATCACCGCGCACATAGCTTACGGCAAATTGCGCAATGTCGTTGATCGTTGTGTCCATTGAGCCTGCAGTGCGTACGCGGTCACTGTAGTGTCGATGTCATTGAGCTTCACCCCCGATGTAAAACTGGAGGAAGGTTTTACCGCGCAAGACGACAACGCAGCAGCCAACATCAATGCGCTAGTTGCTTTAGCCCAGATGCGATGGTTTACGATTGGATTATTCATCAGTAGTGCCTCTCGATTATTTTTGGCTTTGTACCCACTTCAACAGCGTTGAAAAATAGCGCGCTGCATACTTCGTTTTAACACGTTTTCCGTCGCGCAGCTCAAACTCTTGCATGCCGTGATCCGCGTTGGGAAAAACAACTGTGGTGATTGGTTTGCCCTGTTGGTGCAGGCGCTTTAAGGTTTCAATCGTTAGCTCAGGTGGTGCTTCAATATCCTTTTCGGCGATGAGCCACAGCATGGGAATGTTCAGTTTTTCAAGCGTTGGTACAGGCTCATAAAATGGCTGAAAGAAGTGCTCAAACATTTGTGGGGCAACTTGCTTTGCTTGGGGCACACCCATCTGTAAAACGACGCCCACCCAACTTTGCATAGACTTAGCCGTCGCTATCCACGGTTTATCTTTGAATTTTCCAAGTGTGGTTTCTAGCTCGCGCCAGTCTTTAAACTTTTCGCGCGCCCCTTTATGCAGCGCGGCGTTCAGCTCCTGATATTCTGCGATTGAGGCATCATCAATGCCCGCCGCTTTCAATTTCAACGGTGCTTCAAGCCGATCCTCATCGGCCATTGACATCGTGAGCCCATAGCCGATGGCTGCAAATTTTATCCGTTGATCTTTAAGGGCAGCAAGTGGCGCAACCCAGCCGCCTTGACTGAATCCGACTAAGCCAATACTGTTTTTATCAACCGCCGATTGGGTCGCGAGCCAGCTCACGGCAGCCATCACGTCGTTCGCTAAAACATCAAAATGCTGCACATACTCACCCTTCGAACAACCCGACCCGCGCTTATCAAACACGAATGTCGCGATGCCATTTGCAGCCATCAAGTGCGGCAACCATTCTTGATCTACCGACGCCACTTTATCTGAGCCGTGCACAAAGATCACTGTTTTGAATTTGCCTTTTCCGTTAGGTGGCAACGTTAGCTTGCCAAACATTTCTGTGTCCTCGCTTTTGAAGGTGACTAGCTCTTCCGCAAGTCTAACTTTTTTCGCAACTTGCTTGTGGATAGCCGTATTTAGGGCGTCTTCAATCGCTAATGACTCCGCTAACCCATCTTTTCCGAGCTTAAACTGATAGCGAAAAGCAACCGGCGCCGTGGAGTCTAAGTCGCCACCTGATTGGAAAAGCAAGTCAGTGGATGGTAAAAGCTTATGGCTTTTACCAGATGCAAAGTGCGTGATTCTTCGATTGCCGTTGGGCTCGGAGGGCAGCACTGATACCAGCGACCCGTCAGCAAAACGATAAGCGCCGTTAATCTGTTTGTCATCGACAGCGTGGCACTGCGGTGCTTGTGCGTGCGCGGTGGAATTAAAAACGAGTGCCGAAACTAGAACAGCGCAAATATTTAAAAACCGATGTATGAAGTGCATAAACCCTCCCATTAAGGTTGCTTGCATCCACCCCTCGCCTGGGTGCGCTGGCTTTGTGCAATCCAATGAGCTTACCGAGAGCGCCTCTAAGCACAAACCGTTTTGTCGCAAAACCTGCGTACCGTGCGACGAAATAAGGCCTAGGGCGACGGAATGGGGATTGGCCACGCGATACGCACAATTTCTTGCAGCGCAGTTGCGTCGCGTGTGCGTGTGCCGCCAGATAGCCTAAAATAGGCGTTTTCCAGCCAATAACATTCCCTACCCAAAGCCAATCACATGCAAATTCTAAAGCTGCTTTTTATCATCGTCCTGAGCGCTACTTTCCTAACGCCGCTCGTAGCCATCGCGCAATCCAAGCTCCCGCAAGAGCTTCGCGGTGTGCGCTCACTGAACAGCGATGTGCCAGCTGCCATCACGTTTCTAAACGATTCTGCGCAAACGGTGAAAATTTATTGGTTGGGCTTTAAGGGTGAGCGGGTGTTTTATCAACGCTTGCTGCCGGGCGAAACTTACGCGCAGGAGACTTTCCTTACCCATCCTTGGGTCGTGACCGATGACAAAGACAATGCATGGGCGCTGCATTATGCGCAACGAAAGTTGCTTACCGTTAGCATCGTTGCGCCACCCAAACCACCGGCTGAAAAGCCCCTAAAATAGGCCATCTTCAATGAGTACTGTACTTTGGGTTAATCAATTATTAGACGGCGCTGTTACTTCCGACACGCAAGATAAATACGCGTTGAACGCACATCTTAAAAAGCTAGATGCCTTGTGTAAGACGCAAAAGTTGATGCTACTTTCGGCCATGTGTGATTCCACTGATTTACAGTTCAATCATAGTGATGACGAATTGCCTGACGGCATGACATCAAGCAATGAGCTCATGGCTGCTTCTGGCGTGTGGGTGGGGGCTGCTGATGCGGGCATTATGCTGGCCGCGCTGCTCGCGCACATTCAGGCCACCACGCCGCGTTTCGGTTTGTTGCGCAACGACTATGATGCGGTGGTGGAAGAGCTTAGCGAGGCGCTCGCGTCTGCGCGCACGAGTGCGGCGCTTGGTGCCAAGTTTAATTTTTCTATTGTCGGGTAAGCGTTCGCTATCCAGTGCGTAACTTTGCTATTGTATTGTTAGCATTACAAAAACAGCGTAGCTCAAAATTATTCGGGAGAGATTTCATGCAAGCAAACCATAAAAATATGCAGGTGCATCAGCTGGTGCGCCGCACTGTCGCTTTGGTGCTGGCCGGTGGGCGTGGTTCACGGTTAAAACAGCTCACAGAGCGCCGCGCCAAGCCTGCAGTGTACTTTGGCGGCAAGTTCCGCATCATTGATTTCGCGCTTTCCAATTGCCTAAATTCTGGCATTCGCCGCATGGCCGTGGTGACGCAATATAAATCGCATTCCCTCATGCGCCACATGCAACGCGGTTGGAGTTTTTTGCGTGCTGAGCTAAATGAAATGGTTGATTTGTTGCCTGCGCAACAGCGTGCCGGTGAGGAACATTGGTATCGAGGAACAGCGGATGCGATTTTTCAAAACATCGATATTATTCGTTCTAGCAATCCTGAATACATCGTGATTTTAGCGGGCGACCATATTTATAAAATGGATTATTCGCTCATGATTAAAGACCACGTTGAAAACGATGCGGGTTGCACTGTGGGCTGTATTGAAGTGCCGGTTGCGGAGGCCACGGCCTTTGGCGTGATGGCAATTGATGATGCGCGAAATATTACTGCCTTCGTTGAAAAGCCTGCAAACCCGCCAACCATGCCCGGTTCCAGCACTATCTCCCTTGCCAGCATGGGTATTTATGTGTTCAATGCCGACTATCTTTATAAGCTGTTAGAAGAAGATTTAGCCAACCCAAATTCCAGCCATGATTTTGGAAAAGATGTGATTCCGCGATGCGTAGCTGAGGGTCGTGCGCTGGCGCATCCGTTCGGTATGAGCAGTGTATCTCGTGTGCCAACTGACACACCCTATTGGCGGGACGTTGGCACTATCGACGCATTTTGGGCAGCTAATTTGGATTTAGCGTCCACCACGCCAGAGCTTGATATTTACGATACCGATTGGCCTATCTGGACTTACCAACGGCAGCTGCCACCCGCAAAATTTATTCCTGACACTAACGGCACGACGGGCGTGGCTGTAAACACTCTAATTTCGGGCGGTTGCATCGTATCGGGTTCTTATGTGGCGCAATCAGTTTTGTTTTCTGAAGTGCGCATTCATTCGTTTTGCCACATTGAGCAAGCGGTGTTGTTGCCCAATGTGGAAGTGAGCAGGCATTGCCGTTTGCGCCGCGTGGTGGTTGATCGCAATTGCATCTTGCCCGAAGGTTTGGTGGTGGGCGAGAATCCGGAGCTGGATGCGCAACGGTTTGAACGTACCGAAACGGGTGTGGTGCTTATTACTAAGCTCATGCTTGAAAATTTAGCCAAAGCTACACCTAAATTATGATGCGGGCGCAATTGCGTATATTACAAGTTAGTGCAGAAATATTTCCTTTACTTAAAACGGGTGGCCTAGCCGACATCGCTGGTGCCCTACCAGCCGCATTAAAAGCAGCTGGATGTGATGTGCGTTTATTACTGCCGGGCTTTGCACCAATACTCGAAAACCTGCGTCAATCAAGCGTCTTAGCGCAGATGGTAGCGCCCTGGGGTGATGTAGTAACGCTACGGCAAGGTTATTTAGATGCGCTAAATTGCTACGCCTATGTCATCGACGCACCAGCACTTTATCTACGCACAGGCTCACCCTATGAGGACGCGCAGCGTAAGCCCTATGCGGATAATTGCCGACGTTTTGCTTTGTTGGGTTGGGTGGCAGCGCAGATTGGCTATAGCCCTGATACCCTAACCATGCCAGACGATTGGCAGCCGCACGTAGTACACAGCCACGACTGGCACGCCGGTTTAACGCCGGCCTATATGGCTTATTTGTCGTATGCACGCGGGGCGCAAACGCGGCGCGTGGCGTGCTTACACACGGTGCATAATTTAGCGTATCAAGGCGTGTTTCCCGTCAGTCATTTTGCCGAATTGGGTTTGCCCGCATCGGCCTTCGCAGTGAATGGGCTAGAGTTTTACGGCCAAATATCCTTCATGAAAGCGGGGCTTTATTATGCTGATGCCATCAGCACAGTAAGCCCTACTTACGCGCAAGAAATTCAAACGGCAGAACAAGGCTGCGGCCTAGATGGTTTGTTGCGCACGCGCAATGCCGTGCTAACTGGTGTGCTCAATGCGGTAGATAAAACAGTCTGGAACCCCGCTATTGACGGGCTTCTACAGCATAATTATAGTGTGGAAAAACTAAGTGGCAAAGCCAAATGCAAAGCCGCATTACAAAAAGAAATGGGCTTAAGTGCTAAAAAAACCGCAGTCTTGTTTAGCATCGTTAGCCGTTTAACCGAGCAAAAAGGCATGCATTTAGCCATTGCTGCCATTGATGATTTAGTAGCTGCTGGCGGGCAATTGGTAGTGCTTGGCAGCGGTGATGCAGCCCTTGAAAACGCGCTAAAGCAATATGCCGATGCGTACCCAAAATCAGTCGCGGTGCGGCTTGGTTACGATGAAGCTTTTGCCCACCAGGTGTTCGCCGCCAGTGATGTCACGCTGGTGCCGTCGCGCTTTGAGCCGTGCGGCTTAACGCAAATGTACGGCCTAAAATATGGCAGCTTGCCGCTGGTGCATCACGTGGGCGGCTTGGCCGATACGGTGGTGGATTGCAGCTTAGAAAATTTGGCTGACGAAACCGCCAATGGCTTCGTATTCCATCAGTTTACGCAAGCTGGTTTTAACGCTGCCATGCGTCGCGCCTTCGCCTTGTATGCGCGTGCGGACGATTGGGCGCAGGTACAAGCGGGTGCTATGGCGCAATCGTTTGGCTGGGACGCAAGTGCCGCTAAATACGTCGCCATTTACAACAGTATTGCACCTGTTAAGTCGATTTAGGCGCTACAAATATGCCTTGAAGACGCCCTAAAATAGGGCGTCTTCAAGGCATTAATAATCTGAGTTTGAAGGGTAATATGATGTTTCTACGTAATAGCCTAAAATTATTTTTCTGGGTGCTGTGCGCGTCTGCGCCAAGTAGTTTCGCGCAAGCGGTTAGCGCCGACGCGCGCTTTCAAGCTCACACCGCCACGATGTTGGAGGCGTTATGGAAGGCGTTTCCAGAGCACGGCGTGGATGCGGGTTTTTATAAATATGCCGATCAAATGACGGTGCCAAACCAAGCCTTTCGCGACGCGTCTATCGCGTTTTACGACAAGCAACTCGCCGCGCTTTTAGCTTTTGATGCAGCAAGTTTAAGCGCCGCTAACCGCGTTGATTTAACGCTCATGCGTAATCACTTTAATGCCCGTCGTTGGGCGATCACCACGTTCAAAGCGTGGCAGTGGCAGCCGTCGCAATACAACGTCGGCAATGATTTTGGTCAGCTACTCACCACACCCTACGCGCCGCTAGACACGCGCTTGCAGCATGTATTGGCGCGGTTAGCCAATGTACCCGCTTACTATGCTGCCGCTAAAATTAACATCACCAATCCCACGCTTGAGCACACGCAATTAGCTATTATTCAAAACACCGGCGCGCTAAGTGTGTTTGGTGATGATCTACTTGCCAAGGCCAACGCCGCTAATTTTAGTGCGGCCGATAAAACATTATTTGCCACCCGCTTACGCGATGCCGTTGCCGCGACCAATGATTACATCGCGTATTTAAAGCAGCTTGAAACCACGCTTAAAAGCACCGGCGCACGCAGTTTTCGCATCGGCAAAACGCTTTACGATCAAAAATTTGAACACGATATTCAATCAGGTTTTAGTGCCGAAGCGCTGTATCAAAAAGCCCTTGCCGAAAAAGCCAAGCACCACGACGCGATGGAAAAAATTAGCCGCCAATTGTGGTCGAAATATCAAGGCAAGGCCGCCATGCCTGCCGATAGACTAGTGCTAATCGGTGCGGTGATCGAAGCGCTAAGTACCAAACACACTACTCGCGAAGCTTTTGTAGAAACCATTCGCGCACAAATTCCGCAGCTTGAAGCTTTCGTGCGCAAGCACGATTTAATCGACCAAGACGCCACCAAGCCTTTGATCGTGCGCGAGACGCCGCTGTATATGCGTGGCGGCGGCGCGGGTGCCTCCATTAGTGCGCCGGGGCCATACGATGCGGGTGCCAACACCTATTACAACGTCACGCCGCTAGATGCCTTCACGCCCGAGCAAGCGGAATCTTACCTGCGTGAATACAACGATTGGATGCTGCAAATTTTAAATATCCACGAAGCCATACCCGGCCATTACACCCAATTAGTACATGCCAATAAATCTAGTAGCATCATCAAAGCGCTGTTTGGTAACGGCTCGATGATTGAAGGCTGGGCGGTGTTTAGCGAAAAGGTAATGCTTGATGCAGGCTATGGCGACAACGCACCCGAGATGTGGTTGATCTGGTCTAAGTGGAACCTGCGGTCTGTCGTCAATACTATTTTAGATTATGAAATTCATACCAAAAATTTGCAGCGTGCTGCTGCCATTACGCTGATGACGCGCGAAGCGTTTCAGCAACAAACCGAAGCGACCGAAAAATGGCGACGTGCTACCTTCTCGCAAGTGCAACTTACCAGCTACTACAATGGCTACGCTGAAATTACCGCCCTGCGTGATGCTGAACGCGCTCGCTTGGGCAATAATTTTTCAGTTAAAGGCTTCAACAACAAAGTGCTTTCCTACGGCAGTGCGCCGGTAAAAGAAATCGCTAAGTTGATGGCAGTGGAGCGCTAGGTGGTTTGTACACCTGCTGTAGACGCCCTATTTTAGGGCGTTTACAAAGCATTAACAGGAAAATACTATGAAGAAAACTGCCGCCGAATCTAGTGCCCGCATGCAAATGGCCGACATAGCCCGTTTGTCCGGCGTGTCCGTTGCCACGGTGTCTCGTGCGCTCAATGGCAGCACTTTAGTGAATGCCGAAACGCGGCAACGGGTTACTGATCTTGCGCGCTCGCTTAATTATTCAATCAATATCGGCGCTAAAAATTTGCGCCTCAAACAGAATAAAACCGTAGCAGTCGTTGTGCCTTATGACGCCGGTGCGCGCCAGCATTTATCCGATCCATTTTTCTTAAGCATGTTGGGCAGTTTGGCCGATACGCTAACTGAACGTGGCTACGATATGCTGGTGTCGCGCGTAGATGCAGATCGGCTTGATTTAGTGGCTTCGTTATTTGATAGCGGCCGCGCTGCAGGCATTATTTTAATCGGTCAATGGCGGCATCACGATCAGTTAAATGACCTTGCGCGCCGCCGTGTACCGATGGCAGTGTGGGGTGCCAAGCTGGGCCAACAGTTTTATTGCACCGTCGGTAGCGATAATGTTGAGGGCGGCAGGCTCGCTACGCGCCACCTAATTGCGCAAGGCCGTAAACACATTGCGTTTTTGGGCGACCGTAATTTGCCCGAAGTAGCGCAGCGTTTGCAAGGCTATAACGAAGCGTTGCACAGCGCGCAGTTGCCCCAAGATTCAGGCCTGATTATCCCCACTGACTTTACAGCAGGGGGGGGTGAACGCGCAGTGGCAGATTTGCTGGCCAAGGGCACAAGATTCGATGCGATTTTTGCCGCGAGCGATTTATTGGCGATGACTGCCATCAATATGTTGCGCCGCGAAAGCATCCATGTGCCGCATGATGTTGCCGTGGTGGGCTACGACGATATCGAGTTAGCGTCTTATGTGCATCCGCCACTTACAACGGTGCGCCAACCTATTGATATTGCCGGGCGTACTTTGGTCGACATGTTTATAAAAATTGTCGAAGGCGAAAATCCGGGATCGGTACTACTGCCCACAGAGCTTGTGGTGCGCGGAACGACATCGCCGCTGTAGCGAGCAAAGCGCGGTCGCGTGGCGTTATTCCAATGCTAGCAGATCGAAAATGCAATCGTTTGTATTGCTGGTACTCAGCCCGCATATTGCCATTCTCCGCGTGTTTCTAATTAAAAAAGGCTAAAAAAGCCGCGTTTCGGCATTTTTACAACACATTTCCAGAATTTGCGCAATTTCAGAATCGTTCTTGCAATCGATTGCAAAGCGGTGCATACTATTTTCAGACAGAAGAGCCACGCAATTATGGCCAGTCCAAAAAATGCGATCCATCATTAATTTCCGGCACCACCCACAACCGTTCTGGAGGAACAATGTCATCAATCCGCACCGCCTCAAACACCGCACAATTTAAGCGCTCAACATTAGCGGCTGCCATCACCTTAGCGCTACTATCGGCTAGCGTACACGCCCAAACCGCAACGGCTCCCGCAGCGGAATCCGCCAAGACAACCACTGACAAGCGTGCCGACGATAAAGCCGACACCTTGGCCTTAGATAAGATTGTCATCACCGGAACTGCCGCATCGGGCAGCAAAATGAAACAAAGCGTATCGGTAAGCACGCTCAACGCCGACACCATTCAGCAAAACAATGCTGGCAGTGCCGCTGAGGTATTACGGTCAATTCCGGGTGTGCGTTCTGAATCCAGCGGCGGTGAAAGCAATGCCAACGTCACTGTCCGTGGCGTGCCAATTTCAGCTGGCGGAGGGCGCTACGTGCAATATCAAGAAGACGGCTTACCAGTAATCCAAATTGGAGATTTGCAATTTGCGACTGCCGATGCATGGTTGCGTGTTGATGGCATGTTAGACCGTTTGGAAGTGGTACGCGGCGGTGCGGCGTCCACTGTTGCCACAAGTGCTCCCGGCGGAATTTTCAACTTCATTAGCAACACGGGTGAAGAGCAAGGCGGCTCGGTGAGCATCTCGCGCGGCATTGATTTTAAAAGCACTCGCTATGACTTCGGCTACGGCAGCCCCGTTGGCACCGACACCCGCTTCTACGTGGCGGGCTTTTACCGTAACGGTGAAGGCATGCGCAATGGCGGCGTAAACGTGGAAGGCGGCGGGCAAATTCGTGCAAACGTCACCCGCACGTTTAATGGTGGTTATGTGCGGCTCTCGTTTAAGCATTTGGATGATCGCACGCCAACTTTATTGCCGGTGCCAGTGCGCTTTGTAAACGGCAAAATCGAAACCATATCTGGTGTAGATCCCCGTCGTGCAAGCTTCTACAGCCCTTATCTACCCGTTGATAACACCCTAACCATTGCCAATACGCGTGTTAGCAACAACATCAACGACGGCCTAAGTGCGAAAACCGATGCGTTTGGTGCCGAAGCATCCTTTGATCTTGGTTGGGGTTTGCAAGTAACAGATAAATTCCGCAACGCTAAAAATTCCGGCCGCTTTATCGGTCTATTTCCTGGTGACGACGCGGCACCAGCAGTGGCTGGCACCAAGTACGCTAACGGCCCGAAAGTCGGTCAAGCCTACACCGGCTTAGCCAATTCTTTAGTGGCATTTAATACCTCGATTGATAACGCCGATTTAGTCGCTAACGATTTAAAAGTAACCAAAACCTTTGATCTTGGCGGTGGCGCTAAAGTAGTTGGCGGCGGTGGCTTTTACACCTCCACCCAAACCGTGGGAACCACGTGGAACTTCAATCAATATTATGTTGAAACCAATGGCGATCAGCCTGCGTTGCTCACGTCTGCCAGCAATGGCACACCGGGTTTTGGTGGCTGCTGCTCAAACTTTATCGATGCCGATATGGTCACCACAGCGCCTTATGCCAGTTTGGCTTTTGAATCCGGCCCGTGGAATGTCGATGCCAGTATTCGCCGCGACGAGCTGAAAGTAACCGGCACCGTAAACCAAACCAATACTGGTGGCGGCACAGCGGTAGGCGGCACCAGATATGACCCAAATTTAGCGCAACCAATTAACTACAAAGTGTCGAGCACCTCGTATTCGGTCGGCGGCAATTACCAAATTCATAAAGACTTAGCGCTGTTCTTGCGCACCTCGAAAGGCGTGGCGTTTAACGGTGATCGCAATGTGTTCTTTACTGATCCACGCGCCTTTAACGGTGCAAGTCCTGTGCCCGTAAACGAAGTAAAGCAAGTAGAAGCAGGCGTGAAGTGGCGTAGCGGTGCCATGAGTATTTTCGGCACAGTATTCCAAGCTAAAACATCTGAAACCAATATCGATGTAACTACCACGCCGATTAAGCGTACCGCAACCAGCTATGACGCTAAAGGCTTCGAACTTGAAGGCGGTTATCGCATGGGCGGCTTGAAATTGACCGCTGGTTTAACCTACACCGATGCTGTTGTGACCTCATCCACTAACGCCGCCATCGTCAACAAAACCCCGCGTCGCCAAGCCGAATGGTTGTATCAGTTAGGCTCAACCTATGACACAGGCGCGTTTACTTTCGGCGCCAATTTAGTGGGCACAACCGATTCGAAAGACGATAGCCCAGCAGGCCCAATAAGCGTGACGTTGCCGGGTTACAACATCGTGAACGGCTTCGCAAGTTACAACATCACCACCAATGCATCGGTATCCCTTGGCGTAAACAATTTGTTCGATAAATTGGGTTTCACCGAAAGTAATGATGGTCGTGGTGCCGCCCGTGCCGTCAATGGCCGCAGCACCAAAATTACCTTTAAGTACACCTTCTAAAGCGGGACTTCGTAAGTTAAGACGGCTCCTTGTATGGCGTAGTGCAGTTATCGACTTGCGCTACGCCTTTTTTTCTAAAAACTTCTTATGCCAACCGATAATCCACCTAACTTAGCCAAGCCCACAACGCCAATACTCATCATTGGTGAAGCCCTAGTGGATTGCTTCCCCGATGCGCGCGTAGCCGGTGGCGCACCGTTTAATGTGGCTAGAAATCTTGCGGCATTCAACTTAAATCCGACCATGATTACGCGAATTGGTGTGGACGATAACAGCAAAACATTGTTGGATGAATTTGCTCGCTTTGGCCTATCTACAGCAGGTTTACAGCGTGATGCGGTGCTGGCAACTGGCCATGTCGACGTGCGTGTTGACGCAGATACCCATTGCTTTGATATTGCTGAAAATGTAGCGTGGGATGCGCTGAGTACAAATCTAGCATTAGACGCCACCGCACAATGCCAGCCTAAAATACTTTGTTTTGGCACGCTCGCGCAACGCGCAACGCAAAGCCAACACACCATTGCTGCAGTGCTTGATCTGGCAAAAACAATGGGTGCAGTGCGCGTGCTCGATTTAAACTTGCGCGCAAATTTGGTCGGCTTGGCTACGGTTGATTTTTCACTCCGCCATGCCGATATCGTAAAAGTAAACGACGCTGAATTAACGCAACTGCTAACTTGGTTTGTCCCTGGTTTTGAAGCGCAAAACGCGTCATGGGGCAACTTTAGTCATCGTGCCGCCATTAAAAATATCCTGCGGCAATATCCGTTGCAACAGCTCATTGTCACGCGTGGCGCAGAAGGCTATGAAGTTTATGACCGCCTCGGCGTTGTCGTTGAATCTGGCACGCCACCAGAAACCATCGTGGTTGACACCGTAGGTGCGGGCGATGCATTTACTGCGATCGTCATTCTAGGTCTAATACAGCGGTGGCCCAAGTCGCTCACCTATAAGCGCGCCAGCCATTTTGCTGCGGCCGTTTGCGGCCTACGCGGTGCAGTCGCGCACGACCTAAATTTCTACAAGCAATGGGCGGCATTATGGCAATTACAGCCAAGCGCTGCGGCTCAATTATTGCAGCACCAACACTAGAGCATCAACGATGAAAAACCAAGTACAACTTTGCACCTACATCGATCGCCTTTCAAGCGGTGGCATTGCTGATTTAGCAACCCTGCTCAACGGCCCGCTGCAGGGTGTTTTTGGCGGCCTACACTTGCTGCCTTTCTACACGCCAATTGATGGCGCTGATGCGGGATTCGATCCCAGCGATCACACGCAAGTGGATGCGCGCCTAGGCAATTGGCAAGACCTTAAAAAGCTCGCAGCGTCGTTTGATGTCATGGCGGATGTTATCGTTAATCATATTTCATCGGCTTCACCGCAATATCTCGACTTCGTGGAGAAGGCTGATAAATCAGCCTTTTCGGGCATGTTCCTAAACTACGAAACGGTGTTTCCACACGGCGCTACGCAAGCACAACTGCTTGCCATTTATCGACCCAGACCCGGTCTGCCGTTTCAAGTCGTCACGTTGAAAACCGGCAAACGCGAAGTGTTGTGGTCTACCTTTACGCCGCAGCAAATTGACATTGATGTCAGCCATCCAAAAAGCCGAGCCTACTTAGAAGAAATTTTAACCACACTGAGTGATAACGGCGTCAATATCGTGCGTCTAGATGCTGTTGGCTATGCAATCAAAAAAGCTGGTACAAATTGCTTTATGCTGCCAGAAACAATTGCCTTTGCGCGCGAATTTGCCGCAAGTGCGCGGGCGCGCAAGCTACAGGTGTTGCTCGAAATTCATTCCCACTATTTAATGCAAATTGAAATCGCCAAGCAAGTTGATTGGGTATACGATTTCGCGTTGCCGCCGTTAGTGCTGCATGCGTTGTCGTTTGGCAATGCGCAATATTTGAAGCGTTGGATTTCTATTCGTCCCCACAATGCCATCACCGTGCTGGATACGCACGATGGCATTGGCGTTATCGATATCGGTGCTGATGAACGAACTGGCGAGCCAGGTTTAGTGCCGCCGCAAGAGTTGTCTAATTTGGTTGATCGCATCCACGCCAATAGTGGTGGCAGCAGTAAACGCGCTACTGGAGAGGCCGCATCTAATTTAGATTTGTACCAAGTCAACTGCACCTATTACGATGCGCTCGGTCGCAACGATGCGGCTTATCTTATCGCGCGCGCTATCCAATTTTTTGTACCCGGTGTGCCACAGGTTTATTATGTGGGGCTGTTGGCGGGCCACAACGATGTAGCCCTGCTGGAGCAAAGCAAAGTGGGGCGCGATATTAATCGGCAATATTTCACGCTTGCTACCTTGAGCGCTGCATTACAAAAATCCGTGGTACAAAAGCTGCTTGAACTCATTAAGTTTCGTAATACCCACCCCGCGTTTTCGGGTGCGATGACGTTGTTAGAAAGTGGCGACACAACACTTAAAATGCGGTGGGAAAACAATGCACACTTTGCGTTGTTAGAAGTAGATTTAAGCGCCCTGACGCATACTATCCAGCACAGCAATTTTTAGTTTAATTGCCGCTACAAAACAACAAAAAAAGAGCAAACATGATTAAGCCTAGATTATCAATATCGCAGATCATCAATATGAACGTCGGCTTCTTCGGCATTCAATACAGCTTTGGTCTGCAGCAAAGCAATATGACGCCGATATACAGCTACTTGGGTGCTGACGAGGGCGCATTGCCCTTGCTGTGGCTGGCAGGGCCCGTTACGGGGCTTATTGTGCAGCCCATTATCGGTGCGATGAGCGACCGCACCGTCACCCGTTGGGGGCGGCGCACGCCGTATTTTTTGATTGGCGCAATTATTTGTAGTTTGGCTTTATTTGCCATGCCCTTTAGCGCGGCGCTGTGGATGGCCGCCAGTATTTTATGGATTTTAGATGCGGCCAATAATGTCACGATGGAACCATACCGCGCGTTTGTCAGCGACAAATTACCTACCGATCAACACGCCATCGGCTTTTTAACGCAAAGCGCCTTTACCGGTTTTGGGCAAACCCTAGCCTATCTCACCCCCACCTTACTGGTGTGGTTTGGCATGAATAAAGACGCGATCAACGCCAGCAATATTCCCTACATTACCATCACCGCATTTATGATCGGTGCCGTGTTTTCGATCGCTTCCATTTTGTGGACGCTTACTACCACCAAAGAAATTCCCCTTACGGCTGCGCAAATTACCGAGATGCAAAAACAGCCAATGGGCTGGCGCACTACGCTCACCGATATTGTGGAAGCCATCCGCGATATGCCGCTCACCATGAAGCAATTGGCACTCATGAAGCTGTTTCAGTGGTATGCGCTTTTTTGCTACTGGCAATACGTAGTGCTCTCAATTGCGTCCACTGTTTTTAATACTAACGACCCCACCACCACTGGCTTTCGCGACGCTGGATTATTGAATGGGCAAATTGGTGCCTTTTATAACTTCATCGCGTTTTTAGCAGCCTTTGCGCTGGTGCCTTTTGTGCGCCGCTTGGGCCCAAAAATTATGCACTGCGTATGCTTAACCTTGGCGGGTATCGGCATGTTGTGCATTCCCGAAATTAAAACCCAAGCGTATTTGTTTATTCCCATGATTGGTGTTGGCCTAGCTTGGGCCAGCATCATGGGCAATCCCTACATCATGCTGGCGGGCAGCATTCCAGAACATCGCGTCGGCGTGTACATGGGTATTTTCAATATGTTCATCGTCATTCCCATGATTATTCAAATATTTACGCTACCGCTAATTTATAAATCATGGCTCGGTGGGCAGCCTGAAAACGTATTGCGCTTGGCTGGGGTATTGATGATTTGTGCGGCCATTGCGGTGCTGTTTGTGCGGGTGGTGAAAGCGCCAGAAAAAGTAAATTTGCCAACTAACTAACCAATCTCAAAGCGATCACGACCACAATTTTTGGCCTTATACAAAGCGTCGTCAGCCCGCTTTATTAGGCCATCTACAGAAGTTTCGGAATCCGTTTCTACGACGCCCATGCTAAACGCCAATACATATGTGGCAGGTAGCCCCGGTACGCGAATTTGCTGCACAGCGCTGCGCAATTGCTCAAAAAATGCAGGTACATCGGGTAGAAAAAAATTAGGTAATATCAGCAAAAACTCTTCGCCGCCGTAACGGCCAATGCGATCATCTTTGCGTAGGGTTTGTTGGCAGGCGGCGGCAAATGCGGTAAGCACGGCATCACCGATGGCATGGCCATAGTTATCGTTGATCGACTTGAAGTGGTCGATGTCGATAAGCGCTACGCAAATCGCTTGCTGGTTTTCGTGGCCTAACTTGAGTTGTGTATGGGCAAATCGGAGAATGCTGCGTCGGTTGGGGAGGGCGGTTAAGTCATCGCGCAACGCCAAAGTAGCGTAGCGGCGGTTCTCTAGGCTTTGACGATATAAAAAATAGCCTAGACCACCTAAGGTCAGCAGCAATAAACCCACCGCCAGCGCCAATACCCAGCGCCTTGCATCAGATTCTTTTCCGCGCGCGCGTAGCAGTGCATTTTCAGCTTCTTTTTGCTTAAGCTCAAATTTCACTTGCGCGTCGAGTGCGTCTTTTTCGCGTGCTTGCAATTGGCTAGCTGCATCGGCTTTTTGAAACTCCACTTGAAACTTGTAAGCTTTTTCAAAATCGCCAAGCTTGCCATACACGTCTGCACTGGTGCGCAAATACACGGCGTTTTTCCACGGCACACCTTCGCGCAATTTTTCGGCTTCGCGCAGGGCATCTAAACTTTCCTTGCGGCGGCCCAAGTTAGCGAGTGCCTTTGCACGTTGGCGCTGCACGTTAAACACCATCGTCGAATCGCCCGCGCGCTTAAGCTCTGGCAACGCTGCATCGGCATAGCTTAAAGCTACTCCCCATGCGCCGTTTTCAGCGGCCAAGTTGCCCAGGCGGGTATTACAAAACGCGATGCCGATAGGGTCATTGAGCGCTTTACTCAGAGCAATACTTTTTTCTAAAAACAATTTTGCGTTGTCAAAGTCTTTTAGTTCGTCATAAATCAGCGCCATATTGTAATAGTCGGTCGAAAGCGAATGCCGTCGCGATTTTTCTGCATCTGGAAAAATAGCCTGCTGCATATAGCCAAGCGCACGCAACAAATCGGCACGATTCGCACCTTCGCGTCGATACGAATTACCAATGGTTGATAGCGTGCTGCGCGCGCTTTCGGCATCGCCCAAATCAATATAGCTTTGGTGGGCACTAGACAATAATTCAAGCGCATCGGTGTCTTTGCCGATCACACTCAGCGTATAGGCACGCGTTACCGTCACGCCAATTTGCGCGCGCTTAAGGTTTGCGTTTAGCGCAACGACGGCCGCTTCGTCCAACAAAGGCAAGGCTTCTGCGTGCTTGCCCGCGCTCGATAGTGCCGTGGCCTTAGCGCTTAGAAACTCGCAAATAGCCTGCGGGTCGGCTAGCTTACGCGCTAAGACTAATCCTTCTTCAGCGGATTGCGCTAATTGGGTGCTTTCTTCTAGCGCCGATACTGCCATCACCAGTTGCCGCTGGCCGCGTACTTGAAGGGCTGTATCGCCCCGTTTATCGGCCTCCTGCAGCCATATTTTGCTTTGGTTAAGCGCCGCTTTTGGGTCGTCGGCAACAGACCGTTCTAAGCTTTGCGTTTCAATGTCGGCACTGCTGAGCGCTGCGTAAGCGGGCGCAATTACACCGGCGCAAAGGGCCAGCAAAGCGATTTGAAACAGTTTTGCCAGGTAGCTTGCCACGCTAAAACCACGCTTGCGGTAATGCTGCGACACGTTGCACATCGGCGGCTGGAAGCGGATGCGCAAAATAGTAGCCCTGCGCTTCTTCGCAACCGCATTCACGTAAAAAGTCGAGCTGCTCCTGCGTTTCAACGCCTTCTGCCACCACGCGCAATTGTAGGCTGTGCGCCAGGCTCACGATGGCGCGCACGATGGCGGCGTCGTCAGCGTTGGTGCTAATATCGCGCACAAATGAATGATCAATTTTTAAGCTATCCACGTGGAAACGCTTTAAATACGCCAAGCTTGAGAACCCGGTGCCAAAATCATCAATCGATAATTTAACGCCAAGCTGCCGCAACTGCACAAAGAGATTCATCGTCTCTTCGGTGTTGGCCATTAAAATACTCTCGGTAATTTCAAGCTCTAGCTGAGCGGGTTCCATGCCTGCATCCGAAATAGCTTGGCTGACACGTTGTGGCAGACGGTCGTCAAAAAATTGCCGAGCTGATAAATTAACCGCCACGGATGCCACCGCAAAACCGCTTTCGCGCCAGCGCTTCATTTGCTGGCAAGCCTGTTTAATTACCCATTCGCCGATGGGCACAATTAAGCCGCTTTCTTCAGCAATCGGTATAAACACGCCTGGGGCGATTAAACCATCTTGCGGATGATGCCAACGCAGCAGCGCCTCGTAACCCACTATTTTCCCGCTTAAAAAATCAATGCGCGGCTGATAATAAAGTGCTAATTCGCCATTTGGAATTGCCGCGTGCAAATCGTGTTCTATGCGCAAGCGCCGCTGCGATGCCGCACTCATTTCTGCAGTGTAGAACTGCACCGTATGACGCCCCAGAGCCTTTGCGTGATACATCGCGGCATCGGCATAGCCCAATAGGTTTACGGTATCTTCAGCATCATCGGGATACACGCTAACGCCGATAGACGGCGTGATGCGTAGCTCGCGATTGCCGATGACGCATGGTGCGCTTAGCTCGGCAAATATTTTTGCTGCAATGGGCGCAATATTGGTATCGTTTTGCAAGTGCGTGAGCACCATTACAAACTCATCACCGCCCACGCGCGACACGGTATCGCTATCGCGCAAAGCCTTCGTTAAGCGCGAACCCATTTGCTGCAATACTTCATCTCCGCCCGCGTGCCCCAGCGTATCGTTGATGACTTTGAAGCGATCCAAATCTACAAACATCACCGCCACCCGCGTGCGTTCGCGACGCGCTAACGCCAGCGCATGGGTGAGCCTGTCTTGCAACAATCGGCGATTGGGTAAGCCCGTTAATTCGTCATGTAGCGCCAAGTGACGCGCGCGGGCTTCAGCTTGTTGCCGCTCGGCCATTTCGCTAAGCAATTGAATGTTGGCGCGCGCCAACTCTTCGGTACGATCAGTCACTCGCCGTTCTAGTTCGGTATTCAATCGGCGCAGCTGTTCTACCGCATGACGACGCTCGGTTACGTCTTCAATAATCCAAATAGTGCCACCGGTAATAGGGCTCTGTTTATCGACCGGTCTAGCTTGTATCCGTGCCCAAAACTGCGTGCCATCGTGCCGCTTAGTGCGGCGTTCAATCTCAACTGGTTTGCCCTCCGCGAGCAACGGCCCAACAGCACTGCCCACTTCGGCATACTCTTCTGGCGTTGCCCACACCGCCGTGCCCGGTTGCCCCACTAAGCTCCCTGGCGCCCAACCAAACAGCGTTTCAAACGCGCTATTCGCGTGCTGAAAAATACGGTCTTTAGTAAACGCAATGCCCACCGAAGCATTGTTCAAAATCGCCTCGTACTTCATCAGGGTCTCGTGTTCAGACGCTGACGTTACATCAGCGACAGACATCGCTTGCGCATCAATGGTAATTATTTTTTGGCTATCTGAAATTGGGGACATGCTCATGCGGAGTCGCCTAGGGTGCAGCCGTTGAGAGTGTTTGTAATTTATTGTTTTCGACAGCCATTGTAGCGCGGAACGTCGCAATCTATTTATGTCTAAAAGTAGAAGCATCAATGCCTTGAAGACGCCCTAAAATAGGGCTTCTTCAAGGCATCATTTTGCGCAGAATTTATCTGTAGTTGTCGTGTTTAAGAAGCCGCCAACACCACAACCTGTTGCGCACCCTTGCGCTGCCGCAGTTGCGAATACCAGCGAGCGACGTTTGTATGCGCTTTGTGGACGAGTGGCATTTTAAACCAGCGATCAACTGAGCAGCCCAACACAATATCGCCCATCGTAAAATGCCCGCCCGCCACGAACGCGTTTTTGGCTAAATGCGCATCCAAAATATCGAGCTTCTTCTCAATATCAAGTTTGCCTTGGCTCACAATCGCCATATTGCGCTGCGCAATTGGGGTGCGAAAAAGCTGTGTAAAAGCAGGCCCTATTTGCGGTTGGAGCGACGTGGTTTGCCAGTCCATCCACCTGTCGGCGCGCGCCCGCGCTTGCACGTCTTGCGGCCACAGCGCGGCGTCGCCGTTATCGGCATAGCGCGCACACAAATAGCGCACGATGGCGTTTGATTCCCACAGCACCAATCCTTCATTTTCAATCACCGGAATTAAGCCATTGGGATTCATCGCGCGATAGTGTTCGGTATCAGTGCCGCCAAAAACACCACCCGTGTCGATGCGTTCGTAATCAAGGCACAGCTCATCGGCGCACCACACCACTTTTTGTACGTTTACAGAATTAAGGCGTCCCCAGATTTTTAGCATATCGCGGCTCCTGTTTTAAACAAATTAAGAAAAGTACTATTGCTGAGACCAATCAATTTCTTTAATCAGCCAGTCCCGAAACGCCCGTATTTTGGGGCTCTTCACGCTTTTCGGCAGGCACACCAAATGATAACTTCGGGTAGATTTAAATTCAATATCAAACAACTGTACCAAACTTCCCGATGCAATCGCATCACGCACGAGCGAACGGCGTAATAGCCCGATACCTTCACCGTTGATGGCCTGTTGCACAAAAATGGTTGAATCATTGTAGTCAATACCGGTGCTGGGCGGTGAAACATTGACCCCCGCCAACGCAAACCAGCGTTCCCACAAATCTCGTTCTTGCAGCAACAGCGTATAGCGCGAAAGTTGTGCTGGCTTGGTGGGCAACTTACCGCGATTAAGCTTGGGGCTACACACCAGCGTATAAGTGTCATCAGCCAGCGCCCAGAAAATGACGGCACCACGCTAATCCGCAATTTGCGCTCGCGCTCTTGCGGGCTTAGTTGTGCTGCAGCATTCGCTATTTTTGGCAATCCGGGGCGAACTGCTTCAGCAAAAGCCGCACCTCCAGCAGATAGTTTTACACCCCGACCAATGCGTAAAAAGAGCGTAACGCCAAGATGATTTTCAAGCGATCGAATTTGCTGGCTCATCGCACTTTGGGTCACGTTGAGTTCTGCTGCCGCCACCGAAAAGCTTTGTAAACATGCCACCGCTTCGAGCACTGGTAGCGTGGAAAGTGGCGGAAGTCGCAGCATAAAATACGCGCTATTGATGAATAAAACTAACTGATTTGGTTATGAATGATCGTTTGTATCGCATCCTTGGTGCATGGGTGGTAACCGCGCTCGAATAGGCGAGTTTGCAGTCACTGTAAAGTGGCCATGAAACGGGTTTTCATAGCCAGCAACAATTCATGTTCCATCAGACGATCAAGCTCTGTTATGCCACGATCAGTAAGTTGCAATCCAAGCGCACATTCTTCGAGCCCCAGTGCAATGTTGCCTTCCACAAATGCTGCTGCAGCCAGCGCTCGATGCACAGCAGACGGTGACAGCAGATACGCATCGTTTTTTGCGGCTTTTACGGCATCAGCAAACTGCCGCGCAAGTGCAGCCTGCGGTTCAATGATGGCATGGTGATAGGCAAGCTCGACTCCAAAATGGCTTTGCATCGGCACAGGAATTTGCGGATGCAGCGCAACCAAGGGCGGGATGAAGGTGTTGGCCAAGGCAAGTTCTTCGCGATCAATCGCGTGTTGGTAGGCCAACAATAAGCCCAAGGCTTCCTCGTAAGGGCTGCTGGTGTTTTGTTGCAAGATGCTGACCATTTCGGGTGACCAATCACGCGGTCGTGTACCTGCGAATGCATCACCCATCAGCACGAATAGCGCGCGAAACCGCACCGCTTCGCTCGTGTTCTGCCGCAATGCCCGCATATTGTAGCCATCGGATGCCACACCCATCTTAGTGCGAAACGGCATGAGATTGATGATGCCTAAAAACAAACTCCATCCGGCAAAAGCACCGATAAAAACTGCGCTAAAGCCGCGTAATTCAAAGCCATACCAACACAGCAACGCGGCGGCGGCGGTGAGAATGTTGGCTACACCACCGCCTGCCAAATACACTTGAAATTTATCGTCGTCACCGGTTAAATCCGGCGGCGTGCTTAGCTGCTGGCCAAAAACTAAGCCCATTACTTTTAAGCTAAACCGATGGCGTAAACCAATGGGCGTGGCGATGATTGACCACGGCCCCAACGTTAGAATTCGAAATTTAAAGCCCACCATTTGGGCGGCAATTAAATGGCCAAACTCGTGCACCACCACTGTCGCCACCAATGCCAACAACACTACTGCGCTGGCACCAAAAAATGTTGCAAACGAAGTCCATGGAAGCTTCGCCCCCATTTCTAAATACCACACCGTGATAAACGTAGCGACAATAGCGTACAAACAAAATACGCAAATCTGATGCAATAAATCTGGTTTTTTCTTGGTCATGGATTGGTGGCTACTGTTTGTGATTTCACCAGATTTTGTTTTAACCAGCGTTGCATATCGTTCCACACGGCAGTAAGCTCGGCCTCAGTTGGCATTTTTAATGCGTGGGGCAATTCTAAAGTGACTACTGGAATGCTTTCGTTGGCACTACCAAAATTGCCCAGTGAGCCGGGATAAATGCCCACACGGTTTAAATGCAAACGCCCAAATTGCGTGGGTGCTGCCACCCCTTTGGCAGGGCCGTCAAAATCGAGCACGCCGTAGGGCGCGTGGATTGAAATAATGACATCGGGTTTAAAACGCGTGAGTTCATCGTGTAGCCAAAGCGATTCAGGTTCAGATAGCGGCGCCGCACCGGGGAAACGGCGTGGGTCGCGTTTGGTTTTTTTCTCCCAATATTGCGGGGCTTCTTGGTGCCAATTGGTGGTTGGAAAATTGCGGTTTAAATCCACGCCACGGGCGTTTACGCGGGTGGGTGATTTTGCCAATAAGCCATCGGGATTGAGCACTGGAATTACGCGCCAATGATAATGTCGGGTGGCGTGTTTGGCGTCTGTTTCAGCTTTGCCTAAAATTTCCATCCAGCGAAACACAATTGAAACCGCCGTAAGCTCGTCACCATGAATGCCGCCGATTACTAAGATACGCGGTGGCGGCGCGGCTTCGACGGTGGCTAAATATTCGCGCAACATAATGTCGCGGCCAAGGCTTGATTTCACGCCGACGGGCTCAAGCTTTGCGGCGACACAAGGCTTTAATTTAATTTGCGGAATGGCTAAGGTAACCACGTTGCACCACGACTGCATTTGTGTTTCGGTCGCCGCTTCTATGGGTGCGGCGTGCGCTTGTAGTGTGTAGCAAAATAAGCCAATAAAGCTGAGAAGTTGCGTCGTTTTCTGCGGCATAAGAGTTTGTTTTTTGTTGATTTGATGCCTTGAAGGCACCCTAAAATAGGGCATCTCCAAGGCATTGAAAATGATGGTGAAGTTTAAATTTTGCCTGCACGGGCGCGTCTCACTGATACTTTTGCGTATGGTAGCCAAGCGTAACTCAACCAGCGGTGCCACATTATTAAACCACGTATCCATTCGTCGGCTATATAGGCAATCCATACGCCGATTAAACCCAGCTGAAAATAACCGCTTAACAACATGCTGCCGCCCGCTAACACTAGCAACATTGACGCAGCACCAGCGGCCACCGGAAACGTGGCGTCGCCGGTGGCGCGCAGCGCGTTAATCACCACCAAATTAAACGTGCGACCTAATTCTAGGGCAACGGTAAGCCACAGCAAGGTTGTGCCGGTGGCAATAATCTCCGCATCAGCCGTAAATTGCCGTAGCAGCCAGCCGCCCGCGAGCGCCAACACTACGGTCACGACTAAACTCAAACTGAGTGCAATAGCCAATGCTTGGCGCACCAGTGTTTGTGCGGCTTTGAACTGATGTGCGCCCACCAAATGGCCGACTACAATTTCGACTGCAAGACTAATCGCCAAACCAAAAATTAAACCGATATGGCTTATTTGCAGCACGTAAGCTTGGGTCGCCAAGGCCTTGCCACCGAGCAGCCCGACCGCCGCCACGCTCACCACAAATGCGAGCCGATAAGCCACGTTTTCGGCCGCTGCGGGCAAACCAATATGCAAAATGGGAGCCAACTGCTGGCGCGCTAGTTTCCACCAGTCGCTAAGTTGCGTGCTTAAATTTAATTGGGTTTTCCAAAGCCATACAAAAAGCCCTAGCGCCACGACGCGGCTAATGCCGCAGGCCAATGCAAAGCCCAACAAGCCCATTGGTGCAAAGTAGGCAGTGCCAGTCATCAGCGGCCAAGCAATCGCCAAATGTAGCGCGTGCATAACGAACGTAACGGCCAAGGTTTCGCGGTTGCGCAAGTGCGCGCGCAGCACGGCGGTGAAGGCAGTAATCCACGCGTCTAGCAACAGCGGTATGGCCAGCGCTTGCAAGTATGGTGCGGCCAAGTGCAGCACATCGGGCGGGGCGTTCATCATGCGCATGAGTGGCCACGCCACCGCCACGGCCATGCCCGCACAAAACACCCCAAGCCATGTGCTAGCACCCAACGCCGCGCGGGATGATGCATCGGCCAACGTGCGTTGTTTCGCGCCTAAATTTTGCGTGACCACTACACTAATACCCACGCCAACCAAGCGAAATAGGATGAACAACATCGCGGCAACATTATTGGCAAGCGCTAATGCGGCGGCATCGGTGTCCGAAACGCGCGCAGCAAGGGCGGTGCCGATAATGCCGACACTAATGCCCAGCGCTAATTCAGAATACAGCGTGGGCGCTAAGTTAAAAAGCTGGCGCGTTGGGATGTTGCGGATTGGTGGAATCACGTTTTTTATGGTGATAAAAATGCCTGAAGATGCCCTATCCCGCAAGGGGGCGACCTTCGGGTCGTAGGGCATCTTCAGGCATCGTTTTGTTGTGCTTAAGGAGCTACTTCTTGGCTTTTTTCTTTTCCATCTCAGATTTAAAGTAAGTCCAAGAGGTTTCATTTGGCCGAGTGTCGTCTAGTGGCGGGGCTTTGTTATAGATCGGATAGTTGGTCGCGATTTCTTTTTTAATGCCATCGGGTAGCGCATTAAATCCCCCCACTAGCTTTTTACCCGTGCCTGAAAAAATCATGTAACCCTGACGGTCGCCCATCTTCATCCACGGTAAAAATTTAGACACGCGCGACCACGCAATCGACGGATAAGCGGTCGTTTTTGTAGCATCGAGCAATTCTTTTTTGTCGGCAATAAAGTTAAAAATTTCCATCGCGTGATAGGTGCCGCCTACAAAATCTTGATAGTCGCCCGCCAACGGATTGGCGTAAAACAGCGGGATTTCATAGGTGTACATAATTTTATCTTCCATCATCGTGCCGCGAAACTTTGCAGGCCCGCGATCGCCCTTAGCAAACTGCGGCGGCATGTTTACCGGGTCATTGGCGATGTGCACGATGTCTACAGTTTCGTTAGACCACGGGTTTTTCCAGGTGCGCATAATTTCACCAGTTTTTGGGTCAAGATAAAACAGTAACTCGCGCGACACCATGCGATAGCCGTAGCCTTTTACTGGATCATTAAAACCTTTCGTGGCGCGAATATTCATGCCCCAATATTTAAACAAATGCTTGTCACGCTCACCCGCAATGCGCGTGTACACGGAGCCCTCCCAGTAATAAACGGATTCCTCACCGTCATTTAAGCTCGATTGAATTTTGCGGTCAGACTTAAGCACGTCTTCAGGATTATCCATATTCAGCGTGGCGGCGTGCGCAGCGCCGAGACAGGCCAAACTAAGGCTCAGTGCAACAAAGGTTTTTTTTAGCATAGAAAGTTCCTCAAAAGAAAGCAGCAAAAATCAAGGTGACAGAATTGAATGTGCGCGGTAATATTTGTCCGGACAACTTCAGTAATCTACCGAAACCGACGTTGGAAAGCAAGCACGTTCTAAATGCCAAAACCCTGCCTTCATTTAGCAAAGATCAGCAATGACTACTCAAAACACCCGCGTTAAATTCGCCCGCAAGCCGCAAGGCGTGCCGGTTCTGGCTGATTTTTCAATCGATGAAGTGGCAATTCCCGTGCCTGCTGAAGGCCAATTTTTATCGCGCACGCTATATTTATCGCTCGATCCCTACTACCGCAACGTGATGAAAAATAGCCCAATTTATGCCGATAAATTGCAACCTGGTGATGTGATGATTGGCGAAACGATTGCCCAAATAGTCGAGTCGCGCCACCCGCAATTTAAGGTGGGCGATATGGTGCAAGTGCGCAATGGTTGGCAAACTTATGCGCTGTCTGATGGCATCAATGTATTGCTTGTAGATGCCCGTATTTCGGGTGTTTCCAGCCTATTAGGGGTAATGGGCATGCCAGGCCTAACCGGATATGCAGGCACGGTGTTGCTGGCTGACTTAAAAGCGGGTGAAACCTTTGTGGTGTCTGCCGCCACTGGCCCCGTGGGCAGCACTGCAGGTCAGCTTGCACGCCTGCGCGGCGTACGCGTGGTGGGCATTGCGGGCTCGGTTGAAAAGTGCGCTTATGCGGTTGATGTGTTGGGCTTTGCGGCCTGCATCAATTACAAAGCGGTTGATCTTGCCGCTGAATTAAAGCGCGTGTGTCCCGAACGCATTAACGCCTATTTTGATAATGTTGGCGGCGCGACCCTAGCAGCAGTGATGGGTAATTTGGCGCTGCATGCACGCATTATTTTATGCGGCATGATTGACGCCTATCATTTAGATGCCCCGCCCGCAGGCCCGTTTTTAGGGCCAATCGTGGGCGCGCGAGCGACCATGAAGGGTTTGGTGGTGTACGACTATTTAGCGCACAAAGCCGCGATGCAGCAAGAAATCGCGTCCGCCATCGCGGCCGGCACCTTCCATTATCGGGAAGATATTACCGAAGGTTTGCAGCGCGCGCCGGAGGCGTTTTGTCGCCTCATGCGCGGGGAGAATTTTGGGAAAGCACTGGTAAAGGTTTAGTGGCGTCACCCCAATATCCATTCACTGCGTTGTATAAAAACTGCATTTGACCCGCGCCCCTAAGCGGACTAAAATTTGTCCGGACAAGTTAGCAATTTAAGTTTCACCATCACAAGGAGATTTCTCATGTTTCAACGCCATCGTTTTATCGCTACCGCCCTATTAAGCGCGGCCATTTTCGCCGGTCATGCCTATGCCGAACCCGTGCCTGAAAATGAACGTGTGCCAATTGACGTGCGTCGCACAACCTTGGTGGTGCGCGATATTGATAAATCGCTGCCGCTGTATCGCGATGCCTTGGGCTTGAAGGTAGTTTACGATCAAAAAATTGGCGGCAGCACCGATAAAGACGGCACCGTAAAGCCGCCCACAGTGCGTTTGGTGTTGCTGCGTGCCAACGATACTTTTATTGGCGTGTTGGGGCTAATGCAGCGTTTAAACGTGACTACACCAATTGCCGCCGCAGAAAATAAAAAGCCGCAAGCAGGCCAAATGATTATGGTGATTAACGCTAAAGACTTGGAAGAGCGTTTCCCTAAAATAGCTAAAGTACCCGGCGTGACGGTTGCGACAGCGCCTGAGCGTATTGACTACCCCGCAGCGGGTGGCGGCATTATTCCGGTGTTGTTCAGCGCCGTCTATGACCCAGATGGATTTTTTATTGAGATCAATAAATTGATGGGCACCGCAGCGGGGACGGAAGCGCCAAAGGCGGCGGTGCCAGTAGCAGTACCGACAACCGCAAAGGCTGACGCAGCAACGAAGTAACTAGCAATATTCTTAAACCAAAATGCTCGGAGATGCCCTAATATAGGGCGTCTCCGAGCATTTTTTTATGCCGAGTTAAATGCTATACGATTAGAAATCGTAAGCCATCGTTACACCAACCTGACGCAATTTAGGCAAGAAATCTACCGCTGTTCTGCGGAAGGTGGCTGGGTCTAAGTAGCGGAAGCCATTTAGTGATGTGTCGTCGTTGGTGGCGTTTTTAGCAAACACCGTAATGCGCCAATCGTTGCTGCGCACGCCCGCACTGAGATTAACGTGGGTAAATGGATCAGCCCAAATTAGGTTTTGAATTTCGGCGTAGCGACGTGATTGATGCACTACATCACCGCGCGCAAACCAAGATAATCCGGTGCTAGCCAACGGCAAATCTACTGCAATAGAACCGGCTGCAGAATGCTTAGGGCTACGCGGTAGGGTTGCACCGGCTACAGAACGATCGCCACCAAACACGGTGCCGTTCGTGATCTCTGTACCCTCGATTGCTTTGGCGTCCGTGTAGGCATAGTTACCGCTTAGGGTTAACCAGCTGGTGGTTTTCCACATCGCTTCAACTTCTAGGCCACGGGTGCGGGCTTTACCGACGTTGTTAACGATGGTGGTCGTAGCGGATGCGCCAGTGAAGGGGCTTTGTACGGTGGACAAATTCGATAACTGTAGGCCTTGCACATTGTTTTGGAACAAGGCTAAATTTAGGCGAATGGTGCGGTTAGCGAAATCATTTTTCATGCCGATTTCGGCTGAGGTAATCTTCTCACCATCGTATGCAAAGTTGCTGGAAGGTAGACCCGGCGTGGTGTTAAAGCCGCCACTTTTTGAGCCCTTAGCAATCTGCGCATACAAGAGGGAATCTTTGTTCATCTTGTAGTCGAACGTGACGCGCGGCGTGAAGTCTTTGAAGGTTTTATCGCCATTGATAAAGCAAATCTCACCGGCCACACAAGTACCTACGCTGACGGTAGCGCGACCTAATGCGGTGCCGCCCACGGCAATTTTCTCACTACCGTAACGGGCTTCAACCGACATCTTCATTTTGTCGTTGATGGCCAACTGCACGCGACCAAACGGTGCCACGCTTTCTACGCTGGTTTTTGAAGTTGGGCGCATAAAATCAGCAATGGCCTGTAGCTGGGCATTTTGCCGAATTACGCCAGTGCCTTCACCGGTTGATTCTTCTTTGTAATAAAAATAGCCTGCTAACCACGTGATGGCAGAGCCTTCAGCTGAGCTTAGACGAAACTCTTGCGATTTGTATTTCAGCACATCGCGGTTGTAGCTTAGCCAGGAAGAAGCTGGTGCACCGAAGCCAGGTGCAAAGCGCGTGCCGTTATACGATTGATCTGCGCCTAGGTTGGTTTTTTGACGCGTTACACCAGTTAATGATGTTAGCTTCATGCCGTTATCAAAGGTGTAATTTAGCGTGGCCGTGCTGCGCAAAATATCGCGATCTAGGCCTTCAATATTGCCGTAGCCGATGCCGGTTGCCGGATCAGTGTAGTTGGCCATGTCATCAGAGTTACGACGAATCGTGGTGCCAGAAAAATTTGCCGGACCGCACGGCCAGCCGTTTACCCGCGTGGCCAAAGCCGCAACGATAGCTGCATCCGGCAGCCCACTGGTGTTGTTACCCACGATGTTAATTGTGCGGCCGTTACAAACTTGGCCGTTAGCGATATTGGTGGTGTTGTTGGGATTGGTAATCACGCCCGCAGCTTGAACTGGCACGGTACGCGTGACGGCGGCAAAGTGGCCGTCGCGGTCTTGCGCGGTGTCGACCGTAAATAAGGCATCAAAATTTTTGGTTGGCGTAAACGAGACGTCCGCACCACCAGAACGCGAGCTTTCTTTGCCAAGTTTAGAACCAGTTTGGCTATTGGTATAGCTGCCACCATATTGATAGTGCTTGGCGCGTAGGCGCGCCGACATTACATCGGGCGAAAACGGAATAGTCACCGCCCCAAACACCGAGCGCTCGTTAGAACCTGCAACCGTTGCCGATAAGCGGCCTTCAAGCTCGTTGCCCGGCTTCACTGTGATGTAGTTAATCGCGCCTGCATAAGTAGAACGGCCATACAAAGCCGATTGCGGGCCTTTTACGACTTCAATACGTTGCGCATCATCGATGCCAAGGCTTAACGCACCGTCGCGCACAAACACGCCGTTAAAAAACACCGAAACCGGTTGTGGCGCTTCGGTACGCAAGGCTGAAATGCCGCGAATGACGGGGCGCTCGGCGGAACGGCCGAAGTCGGGCGAATAGCTCAAGCCGGGGGTAAAGGTTGAAAGCTCAGTAATGTTGGTGATGGCGCGTTCGGCTAAATCTTTACCAGTCAGCGCAATAATCGATAAGGGCACATCTTGAATCCGCTCACCCACGCGACGGGCGGTAACGATCACTTCTTTAATTTTTTGCACATCGTCGGCTGACAGGGTTTTATCGGTTTTAGCTGGTGCTGGCGTAGCTTGTGCGTAAACGGTGGAATAGGTAGGTAGGGCTAGGAGTACAGCTGTTGTAAGCAAAAGTGGCCGCGCTGAGAATTTCTTCATTCATATGCTCCTTAAAAGAACGTCGTGATAAAAAATGATGAGAGGCAATAACGGTTAAGCGGTTTTATTAATGCCGCATTAAAAAATTTGTCCGGACATATTGTACCATTACATAAATTTTGCCTTCTGACAATTGATTGCCCAAAATAATTAGGTTTCACGTGGCCTAAAAACCACAATTGCAACCGTAGGGCGCTACTTTTCAGCTGATAAGCAAGACTTGCTACGCGTAGGCGGGCTGGCAGCACAATTTGAGTTTGTCCGGACAACTTGAGGGTGAAATGAAACTTAACCGCAGAAATTTCTTAACCGCATCCACCGGCTTGCTTTTAAGTCCATTGAGTTTGGCGACAACGCCGTCGGCCAGCGCTGCGCCAAAACGGGTGCTGATTGCAGGCGCGGGATTGGCAGGTTTGGCCGCCGCGTATGAGCTGGCACAGCAAGGTTTTGCAGTAACGATCATTGAAGGCCGCGACCGCATCGGCGGGCGCGTGTTTACGATGCGCGAAGGCTTTGCGGGTGGACAGCATGTAGAAATGGGCGGCGAGCTTATCGGTAATGGTTATAAGCGATTGCTCGGTTATGCCGCTAAGCTTAATGTGCCATTTGAAGATGTGCCACCGGATGTCGCCACGGGTGGCAGCGTTGCGCCGCAACTTGGTGCCATCGGTAGTGCGGCCGTGCTAAAAGGCAAGTTTTACGCCGCTGGTTCGCAACTAGCGACACCCCAAGATGCCCATGTTTACGGCCTTACGGGCGATGACGCGTTAGGCTTGCCGCCAACTATATTATCAAAATACGCACGGCAAATTGCGCAAGAAGTAGTCGCAAATCCCATGCGCATGGCTGAGCTCGATAAGCTGTCGTTAGCCGACGTGTTGCGCCAACGCGGTGTGAGTGGTGAGGCCATTAAGCTCATGAACATCGCGCTAAATTACAACGATATTGAGACCGTATCGGCCGCCGCAATTGTATTTGATGGCCAACGGCGCATGGGCGCTGGCAACAAGGCGTGCCGCCTCATCGGCGGTAATGATGCGCTGCCGAAGGCCTTGGCACTCGCTGCGCAAAAGCTAGGCGTAAAAATAGTCTTGAACGCCACCGTAAAAGCGATTAAGCACGGTGCAGACTCGGTAAGCGTCACCTTTGCCGATCGCAGCGGCAAAATGGAAACCTTGCACGCGGACAAACTGGTATGTACGATTCCGTTTGCGGTGCTGCGTGAGGTGACGTTTTCCCCCGCCTTGCCCGAAGCCAAGGCTGCAGCCATCAAACAGCTGGCCTACACCCACATCACCAAGGTTTACTTGCAGGGCAATCGTGCACAGTGGAATAAACGCAACGTAGGCTCAAGCGTGTGGACGGACACGCCCATCGAGCGCATCTTTACCGTGGCCGGAAAAAACAGCGATACCAGTGAAAATGCGCTAGGAATTTTTGCCACATGGATGGACGGCTTAGGCGCACGCGCACCTGACGCAATGGCTGAAGATGCCCGTCAAGCTTGGGCAAAGCGCGAATTTGAAACAGCGCTGCCCTTCATGGCGGGCGCGATTCACACCACCCAAACTAAATCATGGGCGAATGATGTGTTTGCGCGTGGTGCCTACGCGCACTACACACGCGGGCAAGTGACCGCGCTGCAACCCGCAATTAAAACAGCGGTAGGCGCAATCCATTTTGCCGGTGAACACACAGCCGAAAAGTCACCCGGCATGGAAGGCGCGTTGGAGTCAGCGGAGCGGGTGGTGATGGAGATTAGCGCAGCGGTGAAAGCAACGGCAGCTTAATGATAATGCCCTGAAGACGCCCTATAATAGGGCGTTTTCAGGGCATTTATTTATTGTAAAACGACTATTTTGTGGTTTTACCGAGAGGCTTACCGCTGGTGGTTTTGTGGGTGGTGACACTGCCCGTCGTCGTTGATTTAGCCACTTGCTTGCCAGAGGCATTGTAGTGCGTAGTCGTGCTGCCTGAACGCACAGATTTTCCGGTTGATGCGCCGGACGCATTGACGTGCTTCGTGGTGGTGCCTGACGTGGTGGATTTGCCTAGGTTTTTGCCCGTGGTTGATGTGTGTTTTGTGGTGCTACCAGAGCTGGTTTTAGTGGTAGTTGATTTTGATACTTGCTTGCCGGAACTGCTGTAAGTTTTGCTGGTGGAAGTCGCGGCAAAGGCTTCAGATGCGGTGAAACTTAAAACGAAAAAACTAAGCAAGACAAGTGCGATTTTATACATGATCAAATTCCTCTCTTTTTGGTTTTGAGTTTACAGCGAGTGCGGTTGATTTATTCTGCAACCCAATTTAATCGTACGCCCAAAAGCAAATCCTGCGGCGTTCGATGTGTAACTAGTTGTTGCGTAATCAACGGCGTTCTGTAAAAATTAAATGCCCTGAAGATGCCCTATTTTAGGGCGTCTTCAGGGCATTCTGTAGGGAATATAAAGTGCGAAAATTAGGTGTCTGTGCGTGCTTCAACCAACCGATCACGTCCATCGCGCTTAGCTTGATACAGCGCTGCATCCGCTTGGGCAATTAGCTTTTCGAATGGCTGATCCGTTTTAGTGATGTTGGCGTTGTCAACATAACCTGTCGCCACCCCAGCCGATACGGTGTAGCGTATGCCATTGCTGCCAGCCTGCGTCGTGCGTCGTTGGTCGTGCACTTTGCGGCTGCGGGCGCTGGTAACGAGCCGTTTGGCAATCTCCAGCACCTTACTATGCTCAATATCAAACAGCATCACTAAAAACTCTTCGCCACCATATCGCACCGCTAAACCTTCGCTACCCACTGTTTCCAACAATACCTCGGCAAAGTCGCGCAGTACGGCGTCGCCGCTGGCGTGGCCATAGGTGTCGTTGATTTTTTTAAAGTGATCTAGGTCGAGCATAATGATGCTTTGTAGAGCTTGTGTTGTAGTCGATTGCGGCGCTGCGTCTGGGCCGATATTGAGTGTAGCAAGGCTCGAATTTTTCAATTTACCGGCGCGACCTATTTGCACTTTTTCATGCGCCAGTTCAAACAAGTAGCGACGGTTCGCGAGCCCCGTGAGCGGGTCAACACGAGATTGTTGCAGCAGCTTTGCGTTTGATTGCGCAAGGTCGAGCGAGGCCGTATTGAGCTGCGCGGTGCGGTCAGCTACTTCATTCTCTAGTTGCTTGGCATAACTTACCGCGCGCCATGTACGCCAACGGGTCCAGCCGACCAGCGCGATGCCGGCGGCGGCTAACATTAGGATGCGGCCCCACAAGGTCTCAAACCATGCGTGACTTACATTGATGGTTAACACTTCGGCAATGGCCTCTTGCGTGTTCGCCACTAAACTAGATCCTGCGACTGCGCTGCCGAGTGTCGTTGTTGCGCGGATTTCTAAGCTGTTGGCACCGCTGGGAATACGACTTAAAACAACACTTTTGGCGTCACCCAATTCAGTAAACGCTTCATCATTATTGCGCCAACGATACGCATAGCGCACGCGATCGGGGCGCGCATAGCCCAACGCCGTCAGCTCAATTTGCACCGGGTCGTGCCGATTTTTTAAGTCAAGTGTGGTCGCGTCTGCTGCCCACGCGCCCTGCCCTACGCGTAGCCGCGCGACCCGTGGGGACAACCGTACTGGTGCATCAGGCACGGCAGTGGGATCAAACGCAATTAGTCCGCCTAATGCGCCAAAATAAAGCAAGCGGCCATCGTTGGTGCTGGAATTAAAGTTAAGCTGATCGCCCACTAAACCGTCACGTCTATCGTATAAGTCAATGCGTTGCGTTTTAGTGTGATACCGCAGCAAGCCGCTAGGCGTGCCCATCCACAGCTGATCGGCTGCGTCAAACTCAATGCTGTTGATGCGCTTAAGGCCTAATTTATCAACGCTTGGCTGACGCTCAAATATCGGTGCATTCGCGTCCCCTCCAAGCTTCACCAAGCCGCCTGACGTGCCAATCCAAAAATTACCTGCAGCGTCGCGTTTTTGCACCAGCACCTGTGCAGCTGGCAACTGTGTAGCTTCAATGCCGGGCTCATGCCATGCTAAAAATTGCTCCCGATTGTCCAGCCGAACTAAGCCTCGAGACGTGCCCAGCCACAACTGCCCTGCATGTTCAGCCAATGACCAAATAGTTTGCGACAGCTTTTTGTCTTTGGCACTCGCCGCAAAATCAACGCGTACTAAAGTTTCATTTTCTATGCGGTACAAGCCTGCGTTGGTGCCCACATAACGCCTGCCATCTGCCGTGGTGAGCTGGCTGCGAATACTCTGCACCGGCTTGCTATCGTCAGCCGATTTAAACTCGATTAGACGACCGCTCAATGGCGCGTTGGTGGGCGCGTTTACATTTTCACCACGCCAGTTGTAGAACCCCATGCCGGTGCCTAGGGTTAAGTTATTTTGTAGTGTGGCGTTATCGTTGCTGGCGGTGGCGATGCTCCAAATAAATTGTGATTCAACCGGATATTTGCCCCAAGGTAGCGATTGAAAATTCCACGCTTCGCCGTCGCGTTGTTGCGCAATATTGCTTGATTGCACGCCGCCGCCATAGGTGCCGAGCCACAATTTGTCTTTGGTTGCACGTAAGGCATAGACCATTGGATGCGCCAAGCTCGTCGGTGCACCATCCACTCTTATTTGATGTTGAAACACTTCATCACTCAAGCTAAATCGTGTCAGTCCTTCGCCCCACACGCTTGCCCACAGGCCGTCATTTTCAATTACCAAGGCCGTAGTGACAAGACCCGATCCGCCGATTTGATTCCACGACGGTTGATTGAGTCCGCGCAAACAATCGCATGAAGGGTGGTAGACCACAATGCCGCGATTGGTGCCGATGTAGAGCCTGTCGGGCCGAGAAGCAAAGCTATGAATACTGGTAGACCGTAACGCACCCGCATTGGGTTGTTTGGGGTGGAACCAACGGAATGTTTGAGTTTTTAAATCAAACCGCACCAATGCGTCGTTCCAATAGCCAATCCACAGCACGCCGGCGGGATATTCGTGGAGCGAAAATGTCGCCACTGCGCCGTCGTTTAGCGCGGGCTGATTAAACCGAATAGCCTGCGCAACATTGCTGCCAGTCTTAAGCAAATACGCGCCTTTACTGCTGGCAATCAACAATCCACTGGCGCCTGCATATAACCCGGTAATGCTGGAGATAGCTGAATTTGCTGGCTCTACGGTGAAGCGGATCAGCTGCGGTTTGGGCGTAGCGGTGGCGATATTGTCGGGGGCATCGGCAATTAGCGTAGTTGACTTGGGCTCACGCCATGAAAATAAACGGCCATTGTAGGTGCCGCCATAAATTGTGCCATCGCTGCCTGCCGCAATGCTCGACAGCTCGGCTGGCTTGCCCGCATCATCGGCGATAGGCACCAAACTTAAGCGTTGCAGCTTCAAATCGTAACGCAATAAACGCGCTGGGGTAAGGATGTAAAGCGCGCCTGACACCGCGAGGAGCTGCCGTGCAAAGGTGTCCGGCAGGCTGCCCGCAACATTTAGGCTCACCGGCATAAAGCGGTGACCATCAAAGCGCTGTAGGCTCTCTTCAGTCCCCAGCCAAATGAAGCCTTGATCGTCACGCGCAAGCGACTGTATGCCGAGGTTAGATAGACCCTCATTTTGTCGATACGTCGTGGCTGCCCACGCGGGCACAAGCGCTGCACCGAAGGCTGCTAACAATAAGATATGAGCGCGGGCGATCAGCCAATGCCGCGATTTATGTAGAAAAACAGAAACGACCATATGCTTAGTTGCTACCCCAAGTGAAAAGCAAAATAAATGTCTAGCAGCCTGTCGGACTGTGGCAATCGGAATCAAAATTTGGCTGCGCCGAGCCAAATTTTTCCCATTTTTACGTCAATATCGAGCATATTGACTCAAA
>JAYUOW010000161.1:0-4622 GCA_043760555.1 Betaproteobacteria bacterium | reverse complement strand
ACCGCTGTTTTGCAATATCTGCGCCAAGCGTTTTACTTCAACTTCGTCTGGCGTTGGCGATACAAATTCGCGCCAGAGTTTGCGCGTTATAAACTGTGCGGCTTCTGGCTTGGCCAAAATTAAATCGATGACTTGATCGCCATCAAAATTACCGGTTTTGCCAAAAATGGTTTTCTTACCGAAGTCATGTGCGCCACGACGAAACATGTATTTTCCGGTTTCACGGTCAACGCTCCAGCCAGTAAATGCGCGCGCCGCTTCTTTAATATCTTGCTCGGTATAATTGCCTTCGCCAAGCGAAAATAATTCCATTACTTCGCGGGCAAAATTCTCGTTGGGCGCTTCTTTTTTAGAGTTGACGCTATCTAAATAAATGAGCATGGCTGGGTCACGGGAAAGCTCGCGCAGCAGCGTGCCAAAATTACCTAATGCTTGCTTGCGAAACAGCACGTTTTGCGCGTACACCACATTAGCGATGCGGACTTTTTGCTGACTGGTCGCAAAATGATTATGCCAAAATAAAGTCATTTTTTCAGCTAATGGCGTTTCGGTTTGCAGCATATTGCCCATCCACCAATCGCGTAATTCCATGGTGCGCTCGTTATTAACCTTGCGATGCGTTTCTTGCGCTTCACGCCCGGCCATTTGTAAGCTCTTAGGCGTTACTGGCAGTTCGTCAACCCACGCGGGGCTTGGCAGCGTCGCGGCTTCATCAGCGGGGCGAATCACTTTTTGAGCAGCCTCAACCCGGCTAAGTGAAGCCAACTTTGCGATCTCAACTTCGGCCGTTGAAAAGCCGGTGCGGCCTAATAAATGTCTGGCAGCATCTGCACCAATCGCGTCAGCCTTGGTCGCAGCTAATGCCGTGCTTGACGGTAACAGCAGCGCCACAACCATTGATGCGGCCACTGCAACCAATCCGGCGATAACAACACTGATTGCTAACGCAAGGTTTGATAACAGCCGTTGTGGTCTAGCTCGTTTTGGCATATTCATGGTGATTTCCTTTGTTTAACCGCTGCTTTCAAGCATTGCCCGCAAGCTACGACCAAAATTAAACTGCTTTTTTGTGCATTTTTGCTTTTGCCGCTTGCATTTCTTCGCGTGATATTTTGCCGTCTTTGTTGGCATCAATTTCATCAAAGCGCTTAGCTAAACGCGGTGCGTTGGCATCAGCTTCGGCGCGGGTGATAAAACCATCTTTGTCGGCATCCGCTTTAGCGCCGTGCATGTGCTTAACTTTATGGTGACCCGCCTTAAATTCATCGGCAGAAATTTGTCCATCTTTGTTGGTATCAAGCCGATCAAAATGCTTGGCTGCTCTTGGCAAACCGGCTTCTGCTTCAGCGCGGCTAATAAGTCCATCTTTATTGGTGTCTGCGGCTTTGATGGCTTCAACCACAGCAAGCTTGCCGGGGCGCGCTTCATTGCCGTTGCCCGCCATTGCGTGGGAGGTACCAATGGCCATTAAACCTGCTGCAATGAGGCGTAGGCCAGTTGCAGCTAATTGCATCGAGGTGGACGTTGTTTTCATGTAAATCTCCTAGAGGGTTGAGTTGTACTGCAAATTTAAGCTTAATGATGATGTTGCTAAGCCTACAGATAAGAACGACCCTTAAGTAGTTTGGTTGCGTGCAACTCGTAACGCGGTGTAACGCTTACGCGAATTTTGCAGAAATACTAACATTCGGTTACAAGTATCGGCGCAAGTTGCGCAACCATACTATGACTTAGTTTGCGATAATCGTTTTACAGCCACAATATAGAGCACAACCACAATGACCCAACAAAATCCCCCCCCGCGCCACCGTATCTTGGTTGTTGATGATGACCTACGCTTACGCGATTTGCTAAAACGCTATTTAACCGAACAAGGCTTTGCTGCAGACACCGTGCCCGATGGCGTAGCGCTGGATCGCGCGGCCGCGCGCACGCGCTATGATTTAATTGTGCTGGATGTGATGCTGCCCAACGAAGACGGCTTTGCAATTTGCCGACGGTTGCGCGCACGCACCGGTGCAGATGGCCAGATACCGATCATTATGCTTACCGCGCGGGCGGATGATGTTGACCGTATTGTTGGCCTTGAAATGGGGGCGGATGATTATTTGCCCAAGCCGTTTAACCCGCGTGAATTAGTTGCCCGCATTAACGCCGTGCTGCGCCGCCAAGTGGCATTACCAACACCTGGCGCACCGACAATTGATGATGAAGTGATTCACTTTGGGCCATTCCAACTTAATTTAGGCACGCGTGAACTGCATAAAGACGGTGAAACATTGCCCATGACGACGGGTGAATTTGGCTTACTAAAAGTGCTGGCATCGCAATCACGCGTGCCACTGTCGCGCGACAAACTGATGGAGCTAGCCCGAGGCCGCGAGCATGAAAGTTTTGATCGCTCTATCGACGTACAAATATCGCGCTTACGCAAACTGCTCGGTGAAGACAGCGCCAACCCCCGCTACATTCAAACCGTGTGGGGCTTCGGCTATGTGTTTGTACCAGACGGCAAAGACACGCCTAAAAAATGAAGCTCAGCGCATTAGTGCCGCAATCAATGCTGGCGCGCACCACCCTTGTGATTGCGTTAGCGTTAGTGCTAAGCCAATCATTGTCAGTATGGGTGTTTCGGTTTTATTCCGGACAACCGCGCCAGCAGCTGGTTAACAATGGTTATCTAAGCCACTTAAAAACGATTCGCGCGGCCTTAGAACTTATTCCTGAAGCCGCGCAAGCCGAATTTATGGCAAAGCTGCGGGAAGAAAAAGGCATCAGAGTGCAGCCTGCGAATCGCGTGCGCGACGACGCACCATTAGAGCTAGCACCCGATATTCCGGCACTTAGCATGGCGCGCGACAAACTGAAAGAGCTGTTTGGCGCAGAATCTGATATTTATGTATTTGAACGACCAAAAGCGAAGAAAAATCGTCCCATCGCAGAGGCAATTGCACCACTTTTAGTTACCAAGCTGCCAATCAAAACATCCCATGTTTGGGTGGTGTTTCCACAAAGTCGCGTGGTGCAACAAGACTTCTTTTTAGCGTGGCTTAGTTGGGGATTGTTCGGCTTTTTTGTAGCGTTGGGGGGGGCGGTATTTTTAGTGTTGCGCTTAAACCGGCCGCTTAAAGGGTTGGCTGCAGCCGCAAAAGCAATCGGCCTTGGCGAAGCCAGCGCCCCCGTAGAAGGCGGGCCTACAGAAGTACGCGCGGTGGCGGCGGCTTTCGAGCAAATGAAAGCCAACCTAGAGCGCAAAGACCGAGAGCGCACTATCTTTTTAGCCGGCGTATCGCACGACCTGCGCACGCCCTTAGCGCGCCTGCGCCTAGGCGTAGAAATGCTGCCGGTTGAACGCAGCACCATCAATGATTTTGAAGCAGATATTAACGACATCAATAATATTATCGACCAATTTTTAGATTTTGGTCGTAACGAAAACACTGAAATACTCGAGCAAGTTGATCTTGATTTTCTACTACGCGGCGCATCAGAACGTGCCTTGCGTGCGATACAAAGCAGCGGGCAAACTAAAACTGTGCAGCTAAAGTTAGGACAAGTTGGCAGCCTAAAACTGCGGCCGATTGCCATGCAACGGCTAGTAGATAACTTAATCGAAAACGCCCGGAAACACGGCGGTGACGCAATTGAGCTTGCCACCACCCAAACCGCAACCCACAAAATTATTAGCGTGTTTGATAATGGTGTGGGCGTGCCGCAAGACATGGTGAATCACCTAAAACAGCCCTTCACCCGCCTAGACGGCTCCCGCACTGGCGCGTCGGGCGCAGGGCTGGGTTTGGCGATTGTTGAGCGTATTTGCGCGATGCATGGCGGGGAATTTCAGCTACTGCCACGAAGTGATGGAGCGGGTGTCGAAGCACGCGTAATGCTGCCGATTTAAGCTAAAATAATGCTTGTAGATGCCCTATTTTAGGGCATCTACAAGCATCTTTCTGATAAAAAAATACTTAAAACCACACCGAGGAGCACACTCATGCTTAGACTATTTATCATCGGCACTATCATCGCTATTGCAGCCATTTTGATCTACGCTGCCACCCGCCCAAACGCGTTTCGGATTGAGCGCTTCACGCTCATCAACGCTTCACCGGAAGCAATTTTTGCGCAACTCAATAATTTCCACGCATGGGAAGCATGGTCGCCGTGGGAAAAACTTGACCCTGCCGTCAAACGCACCTACAGCGGCGCTGACGCGGGCGTGGGCGCAAAATACGCGTGGGTGGGCAATCGCGAATTGGGTGTTGGCAACATGGAAATCATCACCTCAACCCCCAACACTTCGCTAGTCATTAACATTGAATTTCTCGTGCCATTCAAAGCGGTCAACACCATTGAATTCACTCTAACCGAAGAAGGTAGCGCCACCAAAGTGACGGAGGCCATGTACGGCCCCAGCCCCTTTATTTCAAAACTGATGGGCTTAGTTTTCAGTATGGATAAAATGGTCGGCAGCAAATTTGATGACGGGCTTGCGGCTATTAAAGCGATTGTGGAAGCCGATACGGCAGCCAAATAATAGGCTGAAGACGCCCTATTTTAGGGCGTCTTCAGGCATATTTAAAACGCATCTAATTAAACAGAAACGCTAGTTCGCGGCGCGC
>JAYUOW010000160.1:0-4628 GCA_043760555.1 Betaproteobacteria bacterium | reverse complement strand
GTTACGTTGCGTCCCACGCCACGATAGCCGCAAAAACGACCCAGTTCATTAAATATCGGTTCACCAGAAAGCGACAGCCACGCCCGTTTTTCTTTGCTAAACGCGGTTTCTACTAGCTCGTCTTTGAATGATTGGCGCTGCGCAAGACTTGCAGTTAATTGCGTGTTGTGGCGAATGGTGCGCACAATTTCGGGCAGCTCAGATAAGCGTCGGCCGATAAAAAATGATGTTGGTTGTCCAGTTGCGGCTTCAACGCCCATTGTGACATGTGTAAAACGCAGGCTTTCATCAAGCTCCCAAAACCAATCTGCCGACAAGCTGGCTAGACTGCGAAACCGCTCTTCGCTGCTGCTTAATTTACGTTCCACAACTTTACGATCGCTGATATCGGTAATGGTGGTAATAACGCCGGTAATGGCATTATTTTCAACCAATGACGCCTTGTGCAAAATGCCAGTTTCGGCTTTTGATGTTGGACTTTCCGTTTCGCGTTCTACTTTGGTTAAGCTAACTTGAGTGAGCAATTGTTCATCAGCTAGAACTAAATCACTGATTGCGCCGCCTTTAAGCTGAGCCCAGGTATGGCCGATAACGTCGTCATGCGCGAAGTTGTATAAATTTAGCCATGACTGACTGACATGGGTATAGCGGCTTTGCCGGTCTTTTACTGAGAGGGGCAGGGGAAAGCAGTCGATGACGGCTTTTAGTCTTTGATTTTCCAAACGCAGTTGGTGCATCTGCATTAATTGGCGCGGCAAATCATCCGTCGCCCCTGGTGCGTTGACAGGTAATTCGCCCACCGCGTGAAGCGGGGCGACGGCATTGGAAGTGGAATCGAGCTTCAAATTTGTGCATTGAAATGAGTTAGAAGCATTGTTGCCGCAATGGCGCATGAACTCAAGCTGCGAGGGCCAGCTATTTTTTGTCGATTGTTTATTGTTGAAAACTAAGGCTTAAAAGATGCGCTAAAACCTTGTTTTCACAGCCCTAATCGTCACAAATCTGTAATGGTCACAGCACAGTTCAACACTTGTCGTGCGCGTAGCGCGACCTCGCTAGCGGTTAAACCTATGGGCCCAATGCCATTTGCCACGCACGCATCAGCCGCGTGGCCGTGCAGCCACACGGTGCTGGCAACGATGCGGGCGGCGGCGATCATTGATGTGTTTTTAGCCGCACAACTGAACGCCGCGCACAGCATGCCCGTGAGCACATCCCCCATGCCGCCGGACGCCATCGCTGGGTTACCGCTTTGGTTAATCCACAATTGCGCATTTGGCGTCATGACAATGCTACCGGCACCTTTTAGTACGACGATGGCATTAAATTTTTGCGCGATTTGTTGTGCGGCGGCGATGCGATTTTGTTGCACTGCGATGGTGCTTAAACCCAGCAATGTCGCGGCTTCACCCGGATGCGGCGTGAGCACGGTGACTGCGGTGCGGGCGACGCATTGCGCGGCTAACGTGGCGCTATTTGCTAAAAGTGTTAAAGCATCCGCATCAATAATTAGCGGCACATTTTGCTGTAGCGCTACGCCTAATACGGCGGCTGCCGTGCTGCTTTGACCTAAGCCAGGCCCAATTGCGATGGCTGAAGATGCCGTCGACCCGAAGGTAGTCCCCTTGCGGGAAAAATAGGGCGTCTCCAAGGCATCGTTGGCGGTTGCGTGCATGATTTCAGGATACGCGGGGTCGATTTCGGTGCTTGATGACGGCCTAGTGGGCAGCAGTTGCGCCAACACCGTTTTGCCCGCGCCGCACAGCAAGGCCGCGCGTGCCGCAAGCCGACCGGCACCCACCATACCGGGTGCGCCGCCAATAATGCAGGCCGTGCCAAAGGTGCCTTTGTGGACATCGCGGCGGTTGCTGCGATGCGCAAATGGTTGACTAGAATGTTGAAAAAGTTGCCAGCTTGTTGGTGGAAAACAATGGTTAGGGATGTCTAAATTTAAGCAGGTTACGTGGCCTGCATAATCCACACCAGCGCCGGTATGCAGCCCCGCTTTGTGCCCGATGAAGCTGAGGGTTTGATCCGCCACGATGGCGATGGCAGGGTTTTCTGCTTTGTTGTCACGCAAACACGGCGTGCCGGTGTCTGCATCAATGCCAGAAGGTAAATCAACGGCGAGCACCTGTATTTTTTGCTGTTCTTGGTGTAAGTTTAGCGTTGCAATAAAGCTGTAGAGTACCGAATCTATTGGCTTTGTACGCATCGTGATGCCAATGCCAAATAACGCATCAACGATGATTTTAACTTCCCCGCGCGCAACGGCTGCGCTGGCGTCTGCCAGCGTTACGGTCACGCCATTTTGCGCTTTGTAAACTGCATAAGCAGCTTGCGCCAGCGGATGTTTGATGGCGTGATCTGCCATGCCGAACACGATAGCGGTCGTGATTCCACGTTGCTGCAACGCTAACGCCGCCACAATCCCGTCGCCGCCATTATTGCCATTACCCACCAGTATAAATACGGTTGGTTTTAGCGCTAGATGAATGGCTGAAGACGCCCTATATACAGGCGTCTTCAGCATGTTAATTACGTGCTCTGCAATACCGTTAGCGGCGTGTTGCATCAGCGGTGTTTGTTGCGCATAATCCGCTTCAAATGCAGCTTCAATCTGCCGTATTTGCGCGACTGAATAAATGGCTTGGCAGGTTTCCATTTTACGTTAGGGCGTTAAAACCGAATCTTTAGCTTCCGGCAACATATCCGGATAATCCAAGCTGTAATGCAAGCCTCGGCTTTCTTTGCGCATGGCTGCGCAGCGCACAATTAGTTCAGCGGTTTGTACTAAATTGCGCAGCTCAATTAAGTCGTTGGTCACTCTAAAGTTGGCGTAATACTCGTGAATTTCTGCCTTCAATAATTCAATGCGATGCATCGCGCGCGCTAAGCGTTTGTCGCTGCGCACAATGCCCACGTAGTCCCACATGAAGCGGCGCAGCTCGTCCCAATTGTGCGAAATTATCACGGCTTCATCGGCGTTGGTCACTTGGCTTTCATCCCAATCGGGCAGGGCTGGCACGGGCAAAACGGCTTGTTTGGTGATGTCGGCAACGACTGCATCGGAAAACACCAAACACTCTAGCAATGAGTTACTCGCCAAGCGATTAGCACCATGCAATCCGGTGCAAGAAACCTCCCCCAATGCATAAAGTCCTGGCACATCGGTGCGGCCGTTAAGGTCGGTTACCACGCCGCCACAGGTGTAATGCGCGGCGGGCACAACAGGGATGGGCTGCGTGGTGATGTCGATGCCAAGGCTTAAACATTTCTCATAAATATTGGGGAAGTGGCCTTTAATAAATTCAGGGCTTTGATGCGAAATATCGAGATACACGCAGTCAAATCCACCTTTTTTCATTTCATAATCAATGGCTCTGGCCACAATATCGCGCGGCGCTAGCTCAGCCCGTTCGTCGTGCGCGGGCATGAATCTCGTTCCATCTGGTAGTTTTAGATGCCCACCTTCACCACGCACAGCTTCTGTAATTAAATAGCTCTTGGCATCTGGATGGTACAAACAAGTCGGGTGAAACTGGATAAATTCCATGTTGGCAATGCGGCATCCGGCACGCCAGCCCATCGCCACGCCGTCGCCCGTGGCTACATCAGGATTGGTGGTGTAGAGATACACTTTGCCGGTGCCGCCGGTGGCAAGCGCCACAAAACGCGCGCCTATCGTCACTACTTTATTATTCACTTTATCAAGCAAATACGCGCCTCTACAGCGGTTTTCATGATTCTGATTCGCACCCTTTAATTTGCGATCAGTGATTAAATCCAACGCCACATGGTGGGACAGCACTTCAATATTGGGATGCGCTTTTAGCTGCTGCACCAATGTTTTTTGCACGGCACGTCCCGTTGCGTCGGCCGCGTGCACGATGCGCCGGTGCGAATGCCCACCTTCACGGGTGAGGTGTAATTCAGCGTGATTATTATCGTCACGCGTAAACGGCACACCTTGCTCAACCAGCCATTCCACTGCGCGCCTGCCGCCGTTTACCACTACCCGCACAGCCTCGTCCTTGCATAACCCAGCACCTGCAATGTGCGTATCGCGCACATGTTCTTCGGCCGAATCGTCTCCCGCCAGCACCGCCGCAATACCGCCTTGCGCCCACGCGCTGGCGGTGTCGAGCAGTTCTTGCTTGGTAACTAACGCTACTTTTAAGTTTTCAGCCAAACGCATCGCGAGCGACATGCCCGCTAAGCCTGAACCAATAATTAGTACATCTACTGTTTTCATAATTTACGCCAAAAAGTAAAGTTGATTCAAATATTGTGCGCAAAAGCGCGCGTTTTTGTTAATGATTGCAACTAATTTTGAGTCCACTGCCGTAGTGATGAACTATTTTTGCGCCCTTTGGTCTATCTTGAAACCGCAAATTTACGACAATGAAGCGTTTAGTTTATGTTAACTCTCATTAAGTCGGCGGTTTTTGCTTTGAACTATGCTTCAATTCACATCTTCTGTTGGACGCTTCGATAGACGAAGATTTGAAATGAGGCAAAGTGAATTTTGATGTGCTGTAGCTCGTAAACACACTTAGTGCAGCACCCGCATTTCATTACAGGAGAGGAACAATGGCCGTTACGCTTATAATACCTGACACGTTCGC
>JAYUOW010000159.1:0-4673 GCA_043760555.1 Betaproteobacteria bacterium | reverse complement strand
CCCTTCAAGGAGCCTTAAATGCAACTCTTAAAAACCTGCACCGCCACCGTCTGCATCGCCGCCTCTGTCTTGTTTGCCATCACCGCCATCGCCCAAACTGTTTCCACCGTTGCCGGTACGGGCGTTGCCTCATCAACTGGCGATGGCAAAGCCGCCGTCTTGGCCACGCTTAACTTGCCTCAAAGCGTACTTGTGCGCCGCGATGGTAGCGTGTTAATTGCGGAGCCTGCTGGCCATCGCGTCCGTAAAATTGATGCGGCTGGCATCATCACCGCCTTTGCGGGCAACGGCACATCAGGCTTTACGTCCACCGCCGTGGCCGCCACTGCGGCTAATTTAAAAGGACCCAGCGGATTGGCGGAAGATGCCTTGGGTAATGTTTATATTGGCTCCGTCGGTGCCATCCAAAAAGTAAGCCCTAGCGGCGCGCTTTCTACCGTGGCCGGTGATGGCACGCCATCCAACACCGGCGATGGTTTTGCGGCTTCGCTTGCCACCGTAAACTGGCCGGTTTCTATGGCTTTTGATGCGCTCGGCAATTTATTTTTTTCTGATTACAACGCGCAGGTCATCCGTAAAATTGATGCTGCCACCAGTATTATCAGCCATGTGGCGGGTGTCGCTAATACCGCTGCAAGTAGTGTTGACGGTCCGGTTGCCGCTACCTCAAACCTAAACTATCCATTCGGACTCGTTATACAAACCGATGGTAGTCTTTTGGTGGCAGACTCCACCAGCATGCGCGTGCGTAAAATAAACTCTATTGGCGCTATCAGCACGATTGCAGGGCTATTAAATGATTCCACCAGCACGGGTGACAATGGCTTGGCCACGGCCGCAACAATAGGCATTCCCCAAGGCCTTGCCAAAGATAGCGCCGGTAATATTTATGTGGGTGAAGTAGGCAGCAGTCGCGTACGCAAAATTGCCCTTAACGGCATTATTACTACCGTGCTCGGCACCCCGGCGGGAGCAGTCGCCTCTACTAGCCCCAACACCAATGATGATGGCGCAATTGCCTCTGCCACGGTAAACCAGCCGATAGCACTGGCCTTTGATGCCGCAGGCAGTTTATTTATTGTCAGCTACAACAGCAATAGAATACGCAAAATCACCTTTGCGCCACCGCCGCCTGGCCCATCCGTATTTAAAAGCTTTGCCAATACCATCACCGCCGCCAACGGCAGCATTTCACCCGAAGGCGAACAAACCGTACCCTATGGCGGTGTAGTAAATGTAGGCGTTACCGCCAAGCCTCGCCATGTGCTGCGCGTAGCCAGCAACTGCGATTACGTTAAAACCAGCAAGCCGGTACCGTTCGTGCCAATTGGCACAGGTTTGGATACCTATGCTGTGACAGTTAACGGTCCATGCCAAATGGAAGCGACCTTTACGCCGCTTATTCCACGGGTAAATGTGAGTAGCGAAATGGCTGCAAACGCCCTATTTGCGGGCGTTGAGCGCTCGCAAAACTACGTAGCACCGACAATCATCGGGCAAACTACCAGCGTTGTCGGCGCACCGGTTACGTTTAAAGCATGGGTGACAGATATTGCTGGCGTGCCTTATCCGTCCGCCGCAAACGTGATTACCTTTAAAGCCAACGGTGTGGTGATTGCGGGTTGCGCTGCCGTACCGCTCACCTTGCGCGCGAGTAACGTCATACATATACGTGAAGCGAGTTGCGCAACGGCGTTTTCACCGGCGGGGAACGTGACGGTGACGGGCGAGTTTGCTGGCGATACATATAACTTCCCAGCGGTGTCAAGCGTGTTGAATCACAGTGTAGTCGCACCACAATAAGCGCACTAAACAGCATCGTAGGTTGGGTAGGTGTTGTGCCCAACATCGGTATGTAAAAATTGGTGATGGTGATTTTAACCACCGATGTTGGGCTTGATGTTGCGTCAGCCCAACCTACAAAATGCCTTGGAAACGCCCTAAATACGGACGTCTCCAAGGCATTTTTCATTCAGCGCCACGTTACAACTACCACTTAAAAACAATATTATTTTGCAATGCCTACGACAAACGCCGTATGGTATTGTGCAAGGCGCGCTGCTACACTGGTATAGCAATTCGGGCGGTATCTAGCAGCCTGTCGGACTATGGCTTAATCGGCCTAAAATCCGCCTCCGCGACCCATATTTCACCTATTTTTTACGTCAATATGCTCGATATTGACGTAAAAAATAGGCAAAATCTGGCTCGGCGGAGCCAAATTTTCCTTCCGATTGCCATACTCCGACAAGCTGCTAGGTTTTTGCTACCCTGCGTGCGCGTCAACTTGTAATTTTTGGCATTGCCCAATCTCTCCTTCAAAGGAAGCTCGTATGTCCGCTTTAGCACTCAAACAAATTACCGCGTCGTTTTCCCATATGGGTCTTATTTCTTTTAGGGGCTTTCTGGGCTTTACAGCCGCAATCGCCCTTAGTTTAACGCCCGTGGCAACCGCACACGCCCAAACTGTTTCCACGGTAGCCGGTACGGGTACGCTTGGCTCAACCGGCGATGGCTTCGCCGCCACGCTTGCAACGCTGGACACGCCACGCGACGTGCTAGTGCGCCGCGATGGCAGCGTGCTAATTTCTGAACGGTTCGGCAATCGCGTCCGTAAAATTGATGCGGCGGGCGTTATCACTACCTTTGCTGGTACAGGAACCAGCGCTTATACCCCAGGCCCGGCACTGGCCGCTGCGGCTACTTTGCAGATACCCTTAGCCCTAGCCGAAGATGCCGCGGGCAATGTGTATATCGGATCCCTTGGCGCTATTCAAAAGGTAGACGCGGGCGGCACGCTGACGACCATTGCAGGCAATGGCAACGCGGCCAATACCGGCGACGGCTTCGCACCCTCAGCCGCAAGGGTGGGTAGGCCAGCCGCTATGGCGTTTGATGCCGCTGGTAATTTATTTTTTGCCGACGAATTAGCGCAGACCGTGCGTAAAATTGACTTCATCGCCAATACCATCAGCCATATTGCCGGTGTGGCGAGCACATTTGGCAACAGCACGGACGGCAATACCGCAGCTACTACAACCTTAAACCTGCCGCGCGGGTTACTAGTGCTAAGCGATGGTAGCCTTTTGATAGCGGATCGTGGCAGCGAACGTGTACGTAAAATTATCCCCGGTGGGCTAATTAGCACCATTGCCGGCCAGTCAGGCATTAGCACCAGCACGGGAGACAACGGCTTGGCCACGGCAGCTACGTTGAATGGCCCTAATGGCTTGGCCAAAGACGCTGCGGGTAACATTTATGTGACGGAAAGATTTTCAAACCGCGTGCGCAAAATTGCACCAAATGGCATCATCACCACCCTGCTTGGCACCCCTGCAGGCATTGTAACCTCAATAAGTCCTCTAACCAATGTTGACGGTGCGCTGGCGAGCGCCACGGTGCGAGATCCGTTTGCCATAACACTGGATGCAGCGGGAAATATTTATGTGGTGAGCTCGGATGGCAATAAAGTCCGCAAAATTACTTTTCCACCGCCAGTGGTTATTCCCGGCCCATCGATATTCAAACCCTTCGCCAATACCATCACCGCCGCCAATGGCAGCATTTCACCCGAAGGTGACCAAACCGTGCCTTTCGGCGGCACAGTGCAAGTAACGGTGACGGCCAAGCCCCGCCATGTTTTGCGGGTGGCGAGCAACTGCGATTATGTAAAAACTTCTGCGCCTATTGCTTTAGTGCCCAACGGCACCGGCACAGATACCTTTGCCGTCACCGTGAACGGCCCGTGTTCGATGGAAGCTACCTTCACGCCGTTGATCCCAAAGGCGAACGTAAATAGTGAAAGTCTCGCAAACGCCCTATTCACAAACATTGAGCGTTCTCAGGTGTATGCAGCGCCGAACCCGATTGTGCAAACTTCGAGCGTGGTGGGTGCAACCGTGAAGTTAAAAGCATGGGTGACGGATATTGCTGGAGTGCCCTACCCTAGTGCTACAAACGTGATTACATTTAAAGCCAACGGCGCGGCGATTAGCGGTTGCGTAAATGTGCCGCTCGCCCTACGCGCAAGCAACGTGGTGCACATCCGTGAAGCCAGTTGCACCACGGCATTTGCGGCGGCGGGCAGCGTGACAGTTACAAGTGAATTTGCGGGCGACACGTATAACTTTCCGGCGGTGTCGGGCGCGTTGAACCATAGCGTAGTGATGCAGTAAATTCGTAGGTTGGGCTGAGAGTTACCAAGCCCAACGTATGTGTTCAATATGGCGACACCATTTTATTCACCACCGATGTTGGGCTTGATGAAGCGCCAACCTAACTTACAAGAAGTCGTAATTGGATCACCGATGGTGGGCAAAAGAACGTTGCCCTCCCTACGAAAATACCTCGTAGATGCCCTAATTTAGGGCGTCTCCAAGGCATTCTTATTGCGCGAACGCACGCAATCCCCACACAAATATCTGCCATAAATCTGTCACATAAATATTTATTTTCAAAGCTGTGAAAGTATCGTGTCGAAATCTTATTTAGTCGGTATGGGGGATAATTTTTTGTAAGCGTTACGTGATGTATTGACAAGATTTTTCATTCAGGTCCCATTGTTACTGCTAAAATTTGTTTCAAACTTGTTAAGAAAACCCAAGGGCATCCCTAAAAATTCAATTTTCTAAGTTAGGCTAGGCGCGAACGACAAATTTTGACGACGCATATGC
>JAYUOW010000158.1:0-13927 GCA_043760555.1 Betaproteobacteria bacterium | reverse complement strand
ACAAAAATGCGATTCCGAATGACCCTGAAAAGCCGTTTGTTACTAGCGGTATTCGTCTAGGCTCACCCGCAATGACAACCCGTGGATTTAAAGAAGCCGAAGCCGTAGAAACCGCGCATTTAATTGCTGACGTGCTCGATAATCCGATGGATGAAGCCAATATTGCGGCAGTGCGCGAAAAAGTAAAAGCACTTACGGCGCGTTTTCCGGTGTACGGCTAATTTTGTACACTAGCGCAACAAGAAAGCTGCAGTGAAGTGTCCCTTCTGCAGCGCGCCCGACACCCAAGTAATCGATTCACGGGTGTCGGAAGAGGGCGACGTAATCCGTCGCCGTCGACGCTGCACGGTGTGCCACAAGCGCTGCACCACGTATGAAACCGCAGAGCTACGCATGCCGCAAGTGGTGAAAACCGACGGTCAACGCGAAGAATATTCGCGTAAAAAACTCGAAACTAGCTTCACCCGCGCGCTGCACAAGCGTCCGGTAGAGCAAGAAACCGTAGATGCCGCTATTGACCGCATTGAGCAGGGCTTGTTGCTGGGCGGTGAACGTGCGCTAAAAAGCCGCAGCATTGGCGAAATGGTGATGCTGGAATTAAAAGGCTTAGACCAAGTTGGCTATATTCGCTTTGCGTCGGTGTATAAAAGCTTTTCGGATGTTGAAGACTTCCGCGACGTGATTCGTGAAGTCCGCAAAGACGCAAAATCGGACGCAAAATCAGAGGCCAAGGCTGAGGCCAAAGTTGAACCAAAAGTTGAAACCAAGCCGGACCCTAAAAACGACCCAAAAGTCCCGTTTTCGTTGGATTAGCGGCTGATCTAAGTTTCCAAATGACTACCCCCCCCAACTTCACCGCCACTGACCACGCCATGATGGCGCGCGCCCTGCAAGTCGCCGAAGGTGGCCGCTACGTTGCCAAACCCAATCCTCACGTGGGCTGCGTCATCACCAAGCACGGCAAAATCATTGGCGAAGGCTTCACTCAAGCTGGGGGCCGTCCGCACGCAGAAGCCGTCGCACTCGCGCAAGCACGCGCAGCCGGACACGACTGCGCTGGCGCCACCGTGTACAGCACGCTAGAACCCTGTGTGCGACACGCCACATCACGTGGGGAAGCGTGCTCAGACCTGCTTGTAGACGCCCGTATTTCAAGGGTTTGCAGCGCATTGCATGACCCATTTCACGGTGTAGATGGGCGTGGCCATCAAAACTTAAACGCCGCTGGCATCATTGTTGAGTGCGGTTTAATGGCAGACCTTGCCGCCAAACAACTGCACGCTTTTTTAAGCCGCGCCAGTCGCAATCGCCCGTGGGCACGCTTGAAAGTCGCTGCTAGCCTAGATGGTCGCACCGCCCTTGCCCATGGCGAATCTAAATGGATTACAGGGGAAGCCTCGCGTCGCGATGTGCACTTGCTGCGTGCCGAAGCCTGTGCCGTGCTCACCGGCATTGGCACTGTGTTGGCTGATAATCCCACGCTAACGCATCGCAACTTACCTAGCGCTGCAACCCATGCGCACCACGCGCCACAGCCGTTGCGCGTGGTGCTTGATACCGCATTGCGCACGCCGCTTGACGCTAAAATTTGTCAAGGTGGCAACACCCTAATTTACACAACGCCAGAACAAATTAGCAGTGCCAAAGCCGCGCAACTCCAAGCACTGGGCGTGCAGTTGCAAGCCGTGCCGCTACTGTTAATGCCTTCAAGTGCTGCGCCAATGGTCGATCTTCAGGCAGTTATGCAAAATTTAGCGCAACGGCGCATCAACCTAGTGCTACTAGAAGCCGGTGCCACGTTAAATGCCGCGCTGCTGCAGGCAGGCTTGGTGGATGACATCGTGGCCTACTTAGCACCCACACTGATGGGCAGTGACGCGCGCGGCATGTTTGCTTTGCCTGCACTGAGTAACATGGCTGACGTCACCAATTTAAAAATCTCCGAAACCCGCATGGTAGGCCACGATTGGCGTATTCATGCAGTGATTTCTTCTACCCAAAAGGCCACCTAAAATGTTTACTGGCATTATCGAAACCACTGGCACAATTATCGAAGCAGCAGTTAGCCCTGAAAACACGCGCTTAGTTATTCAAGCCGTAAAACTTGGCCTACATCAAGTGCAGTTGGGCGACAGCATTGCACTCAATGGCGTATGCTTAACCGTGGTAGAAAAAACGCCCGAAACCTTCAGCGTTGATGTATCCAACGAAACTTTACGCCTCACCACCGGCTTGCACCAAGAGGCGGAAGTAAACTTAGAAAAAGCGCTGCGTTTTGGCGATCGCCTAGACGGCCATTTAGTCAGCGGCCATGTTGATGGCGTCGGCAAAATCACCACCCTAGACGACCTTGGCGCATCATGGAAACTCGCCATCGACGCCCCAGCTGAATTAGCCAAATTTGTCGCTAGAAAAGGCTCGGTAACGGTTAATGGCGTGTCGCTCACGGTCAATACCGTAGTCGATAATGCCGATGGCACTTGCACCTTTGAGATCAACATCATTCCCCACACCTATCAAGTCACCACCATTCGCAGTTTGCGCAAAGGCGGCAAGGTGAATTTGGAAATTGATTTGGTGGCGCGGTATTTAGAGCGGATGTTATCGTTCAAGACGTAAACATCAAAATTATTGATGACACGAATCTTCAGAAGATGATTGATGTAAGCGCTTGAACCTAGTGGCGTGAAGTGTAAAATTTATGGTTTAAACAGCGATACCAACTTGGTTTTAATTTTAGTTGAGTTCGCTTCACGATAAGTTGTTACCCCATCATTACATCGCTCATTTCGCCGTTTGTTGTCCCTTCAACGCTACGTATTGATGCGTTGGTGCCCACAGCGCCGCTCTATATTTTGGATAGCGCGCAAGGCTTGGCAAGCAACCAAGTGCACCGGCTTGCCCGCGATGCTAAGGCGCGTATTTTGATGGCAACACCCGTTGGGTTAATGCGATACGACGGCAGCTTTATTCGCGAATGGAATCGTCAGAATGGCCTGCGTTGCAATGGCTTGCGATGTGTTGCCATAGATGCCGCACAGACAATTTGGATCGGAAGCGACATTGGACTGGAGTGCATTAGCGCTGATGGCCACGCTGAGCCAACCCTAGATTCGGCGATCTGGCGATTCGGCCTCTGCCAGCATATTGCGTTTTGCCTCGACGGCGCGTGGGTGGGCACGGCACATGGCTTAGTGAAGCTAGAACGACGAGACGACAAAAATGGTTATCGCGTCGCGTTTGTGGCCGACGTTGGTTTTGTTAATGATGTGGTTTTCATCAACGACAATCGAATATTAGCGGCATCAGCAAAAGAGGGCTTGATCGAAACCGATGGGCGTACATGGTGGCGTTATCGCAACGCCGCATTGCGCAATTGCCGGGTTACGCGCGTGGCTCTTGCCCCAGACGGCGCGTTGTTGGTGGGCACCGATGATGGGCTTTTTGTCATCGACGACGGCAGCAATGCGGTATTGGCGCATATGGTGGCGCCGCATAACGGCGGCGCGCACTTTGACCCCACGGTTACTGCCGTAAGTGCGGACAAGGAGCATTATTGGGTCGCATTTGGGCGGGTTTTAATGGCCTACAAAGCGAGCATTGAGGGCGAAGAAATTAACGAACATCTCATTGTTGAAAGTGTCGTCAATGATGTGCTACTCGATACATTAGGCAATGCATTTATCGCCACAAACTGTAGCGGCTTGGCCAAGGTAAGCTGCTTGCGCAATGCGGTAAAGCGTATTGACTTAGGCATTTTAGGCGGCGTTTACTGCATTAAGCCAACTGCTGAAAACACACACACAATTGGCGGTGAGCATTTGTTTGGCGCGGTTGAAATCACGGATGACGGTAGCGCCATTGCGCTCGGCTGGCCAAATGGTGTGCCCGACACCGTGGTGTGGGATAGCCTGCGTGATGCCGATGGAATGTGGCTTGCCACTCAGGCGGGGTTATTTTTTGGATCACATGGTAACGATAATGTGCCCGTTTTTTTCCGTCAAATGTTTGATACTGATGCAACGCTAGCGGCACCAAATCGGGTGCTGATACAGCGCGGCGCGGAGTTGTGGGCGGGTAGTTTGCGCGGCTTGGCGCGCATTCACAACGGCTGGTGCACGCCAGTGACGGCCGACGGCGCATCGCTAGGTTATGTGTACGCCATGCATGTGGATGCAGACAGCGCATTGTGGGTTTGCACGCTAGGTCGCGGGCTGTGGCGCGAAAAAAATGGCTTGCGTTATGTTGGCAATAAGCTGCTGTCGCCCGACGGCAACACTTATGCTGTAGCTTCTGACGCCAGCGGGCGCATGATTATCTTGCAAGATGAAAAAGTGGTGCTAATGGCGCCAGATTTATCCGCGCGGCTTGTGACCAAGTTGCTGCCCGTTGCGGGCTGGACTGCGGCATGGATAAACGCAACAACAGTAGCCATCGGCGCTTCAGATGGTTTGCGTATTATTGACGTTGACACCGGCGAAGTGCTGCGCCACATCCAGTCGCTATTTCGCCTGCGTGATTGGGAATTTACAAATAATCGCACGCTGGTAGCCGACCAACAAGGCCGCTTGTTGTGCGGGCTAAACGGCGGATTGGTGCGGGTTGATGTGGCGGCATTAGCGAGGTTTGAGCCACCTGTTTGCAAGCTGCTTGACATCGTGTGGACGGGAGAATCGCCGCCCCAAAAAGACGGGATATTTTTGCCTAACCGAGGGAAATGGTCGGTGCGGGTGCGGGTTTTTTGCGCGTGGTTTGTTGAGTCATCAAGGCTGCGATATCAGTTTCAATTGATTGGCTTTGATAACGACTGGTCAGCCCCGCAGACGCGCGCAGAAGTTACTTTCAACACACTTCCGCCGGGTGAATATCGACTGCGCTGCCGCGCCTATTCGCCATTGACCGGGCAAGGCGCTGAAGTACAAGTGCTGCATATTTTAGTGCGGCGACCCATGTGGGCGCTAGGGTGGACGGCGGTATTGGCGCACCTTGAAAACGTGTACGACAAGCAAGTGCGTTCACGCAAACGCAATCAATTGCTCATTGAAGAAAATAAAACTCTTGAGTCTGCAGTGGCCGACCGCACCCGATTACTGCTTGCTGCAAATCACGAACTAGAGGCGGTGCGCGATGCCTATAAACAGCTATCGGAAGTTGACGAACTGACCGGCATGGGCAATAGGCGCAATTTTGAAAAAGAGCTGGCGCGGTTTATGGCATTAACAACCCGCCTGCAAATGCCCTTAGCGTTGCTAATTGTTGACGTCGATTTTTTCAAAGGCGTAAACGATACTTACGGCCATCAAGTTGGCGATACGTATTTGCGCACCATCGGCACCACTTTGCTCGGCGCGATTCGTACTGGCGAAGATGTTGCCACGCGTTTTGGTGGCGAAGAGTTTGCGATAATTTTGGTCAACACCACGGCCAGTGGTGCCATGCAAAATGCCGAACGTATCCGCTTAGCCGTCGCCGCGCTACAGCTTAAAAATGAGAGCTGTGCTAGCGGATACATCACTGTCTCTATCGGTGTGGCGATATTCCCCAGTGTGGGTGCGCAAGGCACGGCAGTAGACCGCGAAACGCTAATTACGCTGGCCGATCAAGCGCTGTACCAAGCGAAAAACAGCGGCCGCAATAAGGCAATATTGGCGACTAGAAACACGAATTAAATGCTTGTAGAAGCCCTATTTTAGGGCATTTACAGCCATTATTTAGCGTATCACTGAACTAATTTTGACGCCTTCCCAGTCTGTGCAAGCTTATCTTGCGGATTATAAAGCGCGCACTTTTTTAAGCTTAAACATCCACAGCCAATGCAGCTTGTAAGGTTATCCCGCAGCGCAATTAAGGTGGCGATGCGCGTATCGGACTATATGCAGGGCTTAAGTACTTTTTTTGGAAGTACTTCAATCGAAATATCTTTGTACTCATCCAGCCTGATTTTTGATCCAGAAATTATGGTGCAGGCAAGGATGTCTTTCTTTGGAATTGAAACAAACACGGTGTACAGTCCGTCAAGCTGCTTTTCGCTTAATTCGGCTCCGGCGTTTGTTTTGAGTTTTTGGAGGGGACCCGTATCAACTGGGCGTCTGTCTACTCCTATCAATAAGTTGTCGCCAAACCGACTACGCATTTCATTACCCTGAATGATTCCGTAGCTCGTGCTATTGGTCGTCAGATCTTCCGTGTCTTTTTTTGAGGCTTTTTGTTTCGGAAGTTTTGTGTCTTGCTCTGGCGAACTACCCACGCTAAGGCGGCAAAAACCAGGATAAGTGTTGTTGACACCTATGCAACGAGCTTCCGAGATTGTTAACGTAACAGAACCTTTCATGTGCGCGATTCCGTAATGTTGAAGTATCGCGATTAAGGGCGAAAAGCCCAAGTAATTTAACGCTCCCTGCAGAAACAGAAGTGCAAATACACATATCATCGCTAAAACGCTTTTTGGTGCGGTTCGCCAAGATAAGAGCAAAAGAGCAGGAACTGACGTGAGAAAATAGACTGCTACGAACGCCACCAAAAATTGCCCATCGTTGGTGACATCATTTGCTTTACCGAACGCCAATGCAAGGTATATCGTAATTAACCAAGTCAAAGCCGAGGCGCAGACGGCAACTCCCATGCAAAGAAAAATAGATGATCTAGTCAAACTTAGATAATCCGTTTTCTGATTCTGGCCACAAAAGTATGATGCAATTATTAACGGTGTTATTCCGATGCTGCTCAAGCCAACAACTGTCCCGTACCTAGTTTTATCTGCTGAAACGGCGAGAATCGCCACGCCAATCCACAACAAGCCGCACGCCACATAGCTGTACGTTAAAAATTTATGGGCTGCCGCTTGATCCGATGTGTCCGGCATCAGCAGCATCAAAAATCCTGGGAAAAAGACCACGGTACCAAAGGCAAACACGTACATGATTAGCGCGGCTAATAGTAGGCTTACCGTTGGTAGAAAACTAGTGGTCGCTGAGTCCGGCAAAAAACCAATTTCCCAAAATATATAGGCCATTAGTATCAACGTGCTAGCGGCACCGAATAGTGAGATCGTGCCAACAATACCCTCCAACGAAGGATGTATGACCCGAGCAGTGGTTTTAGTAGACTCTCGACGTTGGGATGCGGATAAAAACGCGCGCGAGCGAATTGGAATTTTTTTCAAGTTTGTTCATCCGTGATTAGGGGGGGGGATTACGGCAATTACGGGCAGAAGGGAAGGTGCCTGAGAACGATCCTAATAACCTTGTCGTCGATCAACTAACTTTGGCAATGCACCTGTCCCCCGAAACTGCTTAATATTAGTGGCTACCACCAAGGCCGCGCTGCCCTTGTGCGTGGGTGCAGAAATATGCGGTAACACGGTTATTTTGTCATGTGCCCATAGCGGATTATCAGAGGGCAAAGGCTCGGTTTCAAACACGTCTAACACCGCGTGAGAAAGCTGGTTTGCGTCCAGCGCCGCGATGAGATCGGCACTGTTTACAATCGCGCCGCGCCCGAAGTTAATCAGTGCTGCTTGCGGCTTCATTTGTTTGAAGCGCGCGGCGTTCAGCAAGTTACGCGTTTGCGGCGTGAGCGGTAGCAGGCAGACAACAATATCGGCGCGACCTAGCACTTCATGCAGCATTTCGTTGCCCGCGAAGGTTTGCGTGTCAGGCCATGCGTGGGCATTTTTAGCCCATCCAATCACGTTGAAACCCGCGTCAATTAGGCGTGTAGCAGCTAACTTGCCCATATGTCCCAAACCTAAAACTGCCGCGCAGCGTTCTGAAGCCAGCCGCAACGGTTGTGGCTGCCACACGCGAGCGCGCTGCGAAGCTGCGTAGGCGGGCATATCGCGATGCAAATACAATGTCCATGCTAATACGGCTTCAGCCATCGTTGCCGCCAATTGCGGGTCTTCTAAGCGCACGATGCCGATGTGCGGATTTTTAAGCTCTGCCAACATGCGCTCAACCCCTGCCCACAAACTTTGCACCCATTCCAGCGCGGGTAATTGGTCAAGCTCGGCGGGATCAGGATTAGCCACAATCGCCACGCGCGCCTTGCCGCGTTGTGGCGCGCTAAGCTGGGCAAAAGGCATGATGGTTTCATGCGGCATCGCAGCCGATAATGCAGTAATCCACGTAGCGGTATCAGCCGCGTTGGCGCGCGAAACAAAAGGTATTACGTTATCGGCACCTATTGCCATGTGCTATCGTGCAAAAATAGTATCAAAATCCGCAAAGCCCTTAATCTCAATTGGATTCCCGCTAGGGTCTTTAAAAAACATCGTCCCTTGCTCACCCGGCTGCCCCGCAAACCGCAAGCTAGGCGCGATAATAAACACCAAATTTGCCGCCTGCAAACGCCCCGCCAACGCCCGCCATTCGGCCATCGGCAGCAATACCCCAAAGTGCGGCATCGGCACCATTACATCATCCACTTTGCCCGTATTTTCAGCCGCAAACGGCTTGCCTAGGTGCAACGAAATTTGATGCGAAAAGAAATCGAAATCTACCCAAGTGTCGGTGGAACGGCCTTCGACGCAACCGAGTAAAGTGCCGTAGAAGTTGCGGGCGGCGTTAAGATCGGTTACGTGGAAGGCTAGGTGGAAGCGGGAGGGGGTGGGCATGGTGGGTTCGCCGAAATGTAATCCCGAATTATCGCGCTTTTAGGCGCTCTGCAAAGAATTTTTCATTCTGCTTGCAGAGCTCAATTGCGTTTTGTTTGGTGTTAAGGCCATGTGCTTCGCTTTGGTCAACCTTATCATGGACGCACCCTAAAAAAGAATCGAAAGTGGGCTGCTCAACTCAGAGATCGTTTTGCCGCTTTTCTTCAATAGAATTTCACCGAGGTCGCGGTTAGGCTTGGAGAGACGGTCTAGTTCAATTTGAAGCCGCGCTTTGGTTGCAGGGCAGTCGTAGTAGCCGCCGTCTTTTGTGGTTTGGAAGAGTTGTTTCGCTTCTAAGTTTTGTACAGCGTTGCGCTCCCCTTTCATGTTTGCCACAACTGCAGCATTCCAACCCAAGCTCTCACCGATACTTCCTGCAGCACTGAGCCCCTCGTAGTCCCGATCTTTTTCTTTGAGTTGGGCAGCTAAATTAGTGCAGAGCTCGAATTGAGGAGTGCCCGCCACCGGACGGGAACAAAATTGAAGTGCTGCTGTGTATAGGCTTTGTGGGTAAAATTTTTCGAGCTTTGAAATATCTTTGAGAATAGCTGCTTGCATCACCGGTGATAAATTTTTTGCAGCAGATGTCTCAAGAATGATGGCGAAATTAGGACGCCTATGGTCAAAGATTTTTGCTTTGGCGGCATTTTGTAGCGCCGCCTCCACGCCACTACGGTCATTCTTTGCTTTCGCTTCATTGGCGGCGCTTAGCCAAGCGATGCCATTATCAGGCTCGATAGCGGCCCACTGCGTAAAGCTAAGATCGGCACAGCCGTTGATTGTTCTCCTATTGCATAAACGCAGTGCCGCTGCGTACACACTTGGGGTGGGATTAGCGATGGCGAATTCTGTAATTTTCGGTAGTAATCGATCGCTTTTGAAATCTAAGTCTGGCCATGATGGGGCAGTGCACATTTTCCCTACTTTACAGATAGTTAAGGACTTCCCAGTTTTTTTGCGGTGTGATTCGTCAGCCTTGTCAAACGCGCGCGAATCTAAATCCTTTGTAACCAATGCCTTTAGGTACATTCCCGTAATTCGCGCAACAGGATCGGGATGCTCGGTCATTTCTTCCGCACCTTCAATCGTCTGGGGCTGTAATTCTGGGACCACGTGCCCAGCACCGTTACTAGCAAACTCAAGTGTTTCACTTGCGGTCATCTCGCAATATTCCTTTCTATTTTCTTTTACCCACGCCTCCGCTTTTGTGATGTCTCGCCCTGCAGTGGCTTTGGTACCTTCTAGGCTAAATGAGTATTGCCATAAGGCATAGCTTGCATAACTCAACATTAAAATTGCGGCTACAGCTCCGCCTACTTTTGCATAGAGACCGATTTGCATCTTCGATGTCTGTAGATTGTTTTCTGATTGATTCATTATGGTTCTTTCGATATTTTTTGCTGAAACGTCAGCGTTTCTAGTATGGCGTTGATGTCTACCGAAGCGAGTTCTGGCTGACTACTCGCGCCAGCGGCGACACCGAATTGCAAGCGTGATCAGCAGGATTCCAACTATTGTTCCCACCCAAAAAGTAGGCGTGTGCACCGATTGCCAGTTTGCGACAAGTAACCAGTCAGTTGGTGATGAAATATTCGGGTCGCGCAGGAACAATGTTTGTGGGTTTAGATAATAAGTCCAGGCTCCGGGCACAGTACTTGTCACCGCCCTCAGAATTATTTCGTCGCGCACCCATATGAAGCCGTGGTTGAGCTTAAATAGCAGGTTTATTGTGCTGATGATCGCGGCTGCAACCAGCGGTAGGGCAATGGCCCACACAAACGGCGCACGCTTGACCACCGCTGAGATCAATAAAAACCAACCAATAGTAGGCAGCGCCCAAAATACATAAATTGTCCATAGCGCAATCGTTTGGAATGGAAGTCGAAGCGTAGCGGGCTGCCAAAGTACGCTGCTGAAAATACTAAATTCAAATATCGCGCCAGTGATGCATATAACGATGGCGAAAATCACTAGGGATAGCGCGATACAAGTTATGGCGACTAGCGGTGCCACCCCTAGTGCGAATACTACTTTAGACCACACGATCATTGCGTCTGAAATCGGTAAGGAACGCCACAACCAAATGCTTCGATTTTTTCGATCGCTGTGGAGCGCGCCTAAGGCGTAAAAAGCAATTACGATGCCCATGGCTAAAAACAGCGGCACTATAAGAACGATGTGAGTATAAGCAAGCTTAGCGATTGCGTAATGTTGCACGGCAAAGCTGGCTCCCGCATTCATATTTATGGCGGTGGAAAACGCAGAAACGAACGAGGCGCTCACAAACAAAGTTAATAGCGCAGTTATGGCGATGGGTAGCCAGACAAATAGACCTTTATTTTCCCAAAGTTCGCGCTTAAGTAGCCATCCGAACGCTTTCATGCGTGTGCTCCTTTCATCATTGATGTAAATATGTCTGATACCGCTGAATTCCGGCACTCTCCAAGCTGTTCCAGCGCATCCATTGCCACACCATCAAACAACATCGTCGTTTTACCCAATTGCGTGCGTTCATCAATTGGCCTGAATGTGCGTGCGGCTTCGATATTTTGTGGTGCTACTTGCACCTCAATAAACCGTGCATTAACCTCTTCCATGCTGGCGTTTAAGGTTAATTTACCGTCGCGGATAAACATCAAATCAGTAAGGATATTCTCTATTTCTTCTACTTGATGGGTGGCGATTAGGATTGTTTTATTGTGGTCAAAATAGTCTTCCAGCAATTGTTGGTAGAACTGACGGCGAAACAAAATATCCAGCCCAAGTGTTGGCTCATCCAACACGAGTAGCTTGGCATCAATCGCCATTACCAGCGCCAAATGCAGCTGCACCACCATGCCTTTGCTCATTTCCGATACTTTCATATTCGGCTGAAGCTTGGTGTTGGCGATGTAGGCTTCACATTTGGCGCGGCTAAATTTTGGGTGTACGCCTTCTACAAAATCGACGGCGTTTTTTACTTTTAACCAGCGCGGCAGTATTGCTACATCGGCGATAAAACTTACCTCATGCATGAGGGCGTCGCGCTGGGTGCGCGGGTCTAGGCCTAGTACGTCTAGCGCGCCTTCGAAGGGTGCTAAACCCAGCAAAGCCTTGATTAACGTGGTTTTACCGGAGCCATTCGGGCCAATCAAGCCGACGATGCGGCCTGCAGGTAGGGTAAAGCTGATGTTGTCTAGGGCTAATTTTTTGCCGTAGTGTTTGCTGATGTTGTTGGCGGTAATAATTGCGGTACTCATTTTTTATTCCCTGTTTTTACGGTGCTTGGTAGTTCGGCCACACTTAAACCGAGTTGATTGATGCGTTCAAGTACGGCTGGCCATTCTTCTTTTAAAAATCGTGTGCGCTCAGATTTCAATAGTTTTTCGCGCGCGCCTGCCAGCACAAACATGCCCAAGCCGCGCTTGGTTTCAACCAATTGTTCATCGACCAATTCTTGGTAAGCGCGCGATACGGTGATGGGGTTTAGCTGGAAGTCCGCCGCTATTTGCCGCACCGAGGGCAGCGCATCGCTGGGCTGCAGGGTGCCGTCGAGCAGCATCGTGACGATGCGCTCTTTAAGCTGTCGATAAATGGGCGCATTGCTGTGCCAGTCATTACTCATGGATTGCTTTGCGTGTTGGTTAGTGTTGTAGGTAACTATAACACTAAAACAATAAAGTGCAAGTATTTTTAATCGTTGCTTGATGGATTTACGCGGTTAATTTGATTGCAGTGTGCTTAAAGCGGGTGCAGAAACGAGGAAGGCGGGACATCTAGCAGTTTGATTCGTAATTCGATCAATAGGCTGTAGACGCCCTAAAATAGGCTCTCTTTAGGGTGTAATCCGGCAAGAAGAATAAAAATTTTTAGAAAAATGAGCCAAATTTCTGCGATTTCCCGCATTGAAGGTATGACGTTTAAATTTATCACCTTTTAATTTTGGAGAAATCAATGAACTTTGCTTTGAACTTTGTTACCGGGCGGTCTTTCACCACCGCCACCTTGTTTGCGATTGTGTTGTCATCTTGGTTTCCGACCGCTGGTGCGCAACCGGCTGTTGATAAACCAGATGTAGGTGAAGCCGCGCCAGTTGTAAGTGCTAATCTGCTAAAAATAGTTAACGCTGAAGCGGCAAAAGGCGTGAAGCGCGTGGTGCTCACGTCGTGCAATGTGTTGTTTGGGTTTGAATCATCGGCGGACGCTAAAACCCAAGCAGGCTTCGGGCAGCCTACCGCTGGGCGGGTTGATTCCAAAGTTTCTACGTCTTACACCTTGCAAGGTTTAACGCCAGCCATGCAGCAAGAAATCACCACAAAAGTGTGTGCCGATGCCGTAAAAGCCTTTGCTGATGCGGGTTTAGAGGTGGTGACACTTGAGCAACTAATGGCCACATCGCAATGGAAGAAGCTGCTGGGTTATGGGCGTGCGACGCCGTTTGAGTGGAGTCGCGCAGGGTCAAAATATAATTTATACACGCCCGAAAATTACAAGTTGATGGAGATCAATGACTACGCGTCGATGAGCGATATTTTTTCGGCAATCGGTAACGCCAGTGCTGCCGATGGCGGCCCTACGCGTGTGGAAGCTGAGATGCTAAAGCAGTTAGATGCATCGAGCGCGCGGGTAAATATTCTGGTTGATTTCGCAAAGCAACGCTCAAGCAATACGAGCGGATTTTTTTCGCGCATGGCTGGTAGTGATACTGCCAAGGTGTCATCAAAAGTCCAGTTAAGCGTGTCGGGTCATGTGGCGTTTTATCCGCTTGATATGTTGAAGTGTTGGGATGCGACGGTTTGCTATACGAGTGAAGCCCAAAAAATGCCCAAGTTCGCGTTGAAAGAACCACTGCTTTCAAACCGTGCGGTCATTTTAGAAACGAAGGATATTAAAACCAGCGGTAAAAAAGTGGACGAAGGTTTAGCCAATGTTTTCGGCGCGCTGGTTGCGATTGCAGGAAAAAGTGGCGGTAGCAGCTACTCGTCCGACGTTTGGGGTGTGGTGGTTGACCCTACCGTGTACGAAACTGTAGTGCGTGAAAACACCCGTGCGCTGGTGTTGGCTGCAGCGCAATTTACTAAAAAATAGGTCTAGATTAAATGGCTGAAGACGCCCTAAAATAGGGCGTCTTCAGCCTATTATTTAGCATCGATTGGCACCCGAAATAAGCCTACTGACACCACGCTGTCAGTAGCTGTCGCGCAACATAGCGTTTGTGCAATGTTGCACGCAATTAATTAGGGGTGACAAAATGGCGGCAGATAAAGGTGGCAATGTGATTACATGGTTTGAAAT
>JAYUOW010000157.1:0-4688 GCA_043760555.1 Betaproteobacteria bacterium | reverse complement strand
CGATTCCACGGCACGATACACTTCATCAATGGACGGGCACGGCAGCGGGTGGGCTGCCATGCCAAAGTGCTTGAGCGTGGCGGCCTCAGAAAACGTGCCCTTAGGTCCCAAAAACGCCACCGTAATTGGCCGCTCTAACGCCAAACAGGCCGACATAATTTCTCGGAATAAAGTCGCCACCACTTCATCGGCCAACGGTCCGGCGTTTAGGTCTTTAATACGCCGCAACACCTGCGCTTCGCGCTCCGGCCGATACGCCATCGGCTCGCCGATGCTAGCCTTCAACGCCCCAACCTGTCGCGCTAAACCCGCACGTTTATTGAGTTGCAACAAAATTTCAGCGTCTAACGCGTCTATTTGCGTGCGTAGTGTGGGTAAATCGGCTTGGGGAATTATATGGGTTGGGGATGTAGTCATAGCCGGTATTTTACCAGTGGTGGCGGGGTGGTTGCGTGCGATGCAGGGGATTTTTACGGTTTTATGGGAACCGTCGCGACTATCGTCGGTTGGGCTGGGGTTGAGCCCAACATCGGCGGCAACCAAATGATGGCGCGTAACCGTTTGGACGATGTTGAGCTAAACCCCAGCCCAACCGACGCCATTTGAATGGCTGAAGATACCCTATTTTAGGGCATCTTCAGGGCATTAAAGTTGCTTAAAATCGCGTAATTCATAGCTTGTACTCCGTCCGCTAGCTGCGGTTTTTTGCAGCAATCCGCGCATAATCAGTTCGTTAACATCGCGCAGTGCGGTATCAGGCGAACATTTTGCGATTGCCGCCCATTTGCTGCTGGTGAGCTTGCCGTCAAAGCCATCGAGCAGGCGATTTAGCAGTTTGATTTGGCGTTCGTTTAACGGTAGCCCTACCGCCGCCCGCCAAAAACGGGCTTTTAGCAATACTTGATCCACCGTGCCCTGCGCCCCTTCGATGGCGCGTAACAGGCAGGCCAAAAACCACTGCAGCCATGGCGTGACGTCTAAAGAACCGCTTTGCGTGCGTTCTAACTGGGCATAATATTCGCTGCGTTCGCGTTGAATTTGCGCAGATAGACTATAAAAACGCTGCGAGCATGCGTCTGCACGCGCTAACGCCATATCGCCGACCGCACGCGAAATGCGACCATTGCCGTCGTCAAAAGGATGAATTGTGACGAGCCATAAATGTGCTAAACCCGCTTTGATCAACGGCGGTTGATTTGCATTAAGCGGTGCCCGATTAAACCAGTTTAAAAACTGCGCCATCTCAATTTCGAGCCTTGCCGCTGGTGGCGCTTCGAAATGCACTTTTTGCCGACCAAATGCGCCGGACACGACCTGCATCGGACCGGTACCATCATCGCGCCAAGCACCCACTTTTATGGGAAAAAGCCCGCTGTAGCTGGTAGGAAACAGCGCCGCGTGCCAGCCGTATAACCGCGCAGCAGTGAGCGGAGCGGCGTAGTTTGCGGTGGCGTCCAACACCATGTTGACAACACCATCCACACGACGATCGGGGCTCGTCAGCGCACCAATATCAAGCCCCAAACGACGAGCGATGGACGAGCGCACGCTCTCAGCGTCTAGATGCTCGCCTTCAATTTCGCTGGTTTTTAGCACTTCTTGTGTGAGCGTGATGAGGGACGCTTCATCGCGTAATGCGAGTCCTACATCGGCAAGTCGCCCGTATAAATGCCCCTGTGCGCGCTGCACGGCGCCCATCAAATCCAACAGCATCGCAAGATCAAACTGCCAATGCGGCCAGTGCGAATGCTGCCAAATATAATGTTTATCTCCGCTTTTCATGCGGAGATTATGCGCTTTAATCTCCGCAAGGGCAATATCGTGAGTTGAGCCAAGACGCCGGTATCGCAGTTTTAGCTAACCGATCACGAAGAGCACAGCGCCGATAGCGTTAAGCAATCCCAAACAACAAATTTTCCGCCGCTTTTTGCGTCAACTTCCCATCACCCAGCCGCTGGCGCAACGTATCCAGATCTGGCGCGATGCGGGCTTGCTGAAAGTCTCGCTTGATGGCTGGCGCATTTAGCTCCATCCGAAAGTCCCAGTTAGTCTGCATGTCGAAAATCGATTTCGTGGCGGTGGATAAAATCTCTGCTTGGATTGCGTGGGCTTTTTCTAAGCGGGCGGCGTCCGTTTTTTCGCTGTCTAAAAATACCGCACATTGGGGCAACACGGTGGCGTACCACTTTGCCGCATCCTCAAGATGCAACCTACCTTCTTCGGGCATGTCAAACGTATACTTAGCTAACCATTTACGGCGCGTAGGCTTTTTGGGTCTGGATTTTGCGCCGAACATCAAGCCATAATTTCGAAAGCTATCGCTACCTTCGATCACCAGTTCGTGCACGGTTGTTCGGAGCAACACGGTGGGATCGCAGCCTGCAGGCAGCGGTACCTTTGGCGCAATAGATTTGGGGTTTGCATAGTCATACAGCAGGCCTAAATCTGCACCAAATTCTGGCGTGGCAAACCAACCAATATCTGCACCCCAGCCGCAATGATGGGTGTCACTGTTGCGGGGCACCAGCTGTCGCGGCAGTTAAAATAGTTGCCATTAATATTTACCTTTTGGCAAACGGTAAATTTAACGCCGAATAGCGCGTGCAGCGGCATCCATGCTGGGTTGGCGACGCCATCAAGCTTGACCAGCATAGTTTGATTTGCGGCTAGACGCATCATCCACGGCCGATCGCTATGTTCTTCCTTGTAATAGAGTACTACCACGGGCTGCTGGGTATGAACGCGTCGTTCCGCCACGCGACCATCCTCCAAAACTTGTAAATAGTCATTCCACACCCGCACGTAGTGGCGGATGCCGATCTCTTCAATAAACCGTTGTTTAATGGTGTTGAGCGTGCTTACATCCGTGAACGTGCCAGGCATAAAACCACCGGGAGTATCATTGGCGGGTTGATCGTCGGGCGCGGTATTTACGTTTTTTGAAGTCGTCATGATAACAATTTTTAGGTTGAAATATAGAAACTTAAGAACCCTGAAGACGCCCTATATTAGGGCATCTTCAAAGCATTGTATCAGCTTATTTCCAAGCCGCTGCATACTTCTGCCAATGTTCTTTACCCTGATTATCGGCTAAAAACTTACGCGCAATTTCGACTTCTTGGGCGTACCTTGGCGCGTCCAACGCCCCGCGCAATACTTGAAATTTTAGAAATACTAAGTAGGTGTTGAGCACATCGGTTTCGCAATAATCGCGGATGGCGTTGATTTCACCGCGTTGGAATGCAGGCCAAACTTGGCCGCCGTCCATGCCGAGCTTGCCGGGGAAGCCACATAGCTGCGCCATGGCGTCTAGCGGGGCGTTGGCGCGTGGTTGGTAGGCGGCTAGCACGTCCATTAGGTCGAGATGGCGCATATGGTAGCGGCTGATGTAGTTATTCCATTTAAATTCACGCGAGTCGTTAAAATCGCCTTCGCCCATGTCCCAATATCGCGGCGCGGTGACGTTGTGCATCAGCGCGCGGTAATGCAGCACGGGGAGGTCAAAGCCGCCGCCATTCCAGCTTACTAGCTGGGGCGTGTAGCGCTCAATGCCATCAAAAAAGCGCTGAATGATGGTGGCTTCAGTATCGGTGGCGTCGCCGATGGTCCATACCTTTAAGCTGTCGTTCATGCGCAGCGCACACGAGATGGCGCACACGCGTTGCACATGGTGGGGCAAAAAATCATTGCCGCTGGCTTGCCTGCGGCGCTGGAATGCAAATTCGGCTACTTCGCCATCGCTTAAACTTGCGGGCAACTCATGCAAAATGCGCAGGCCGGCAACGTCGGGAATGGTTTCAATATCGAATACGAGGATGGGATGCATAAAATTATTTCATTTCCAAACTGATGGTGAACGGATGCAGCATGACAGGCGCTCCTGCAACCGTTACGCGGGGAACACGCCGGTAGATAAGTAGCGATCACCGCGATCACACACAATATGCACGATCACCGCGTGTTCAACTTCGCTGGCAATTTGCAGCGCAGCGACTAATCCGCCTCCGCTGGAGACGCCCGCAAATAGGCCTTCTTCAGCGGCCATGCGGCGCGCCATTTCTTCACTGGCAGTCTGCGTTACTTCAACAATACGGTCGACTTGAGCGCGTTTATAAATAGCGGGCAAATAGGCTTCGGGCCATTTACGAATGCCGGGCACACTAGACCCATCGGCTGGGTGCACGCCGATTATTTGGATGTTTGGGTTTTGCTCTTTTAGATATTTGCCTACACCCATGATGGTGCCTGTGGTGCCCATCGTCGCGATAAAGTGGGTTACTTTGCCCCGCGTATCGCGCCAAATTTCTGGCCCCGTGCCGACGTAATGCGCGTAGGGATTATCAGAATTTGAGAACTGATCGAGCATGGTGGCGCTGCGTTCAGTCACTAGCGTATCGGCTAAATCGCGCGCGCCTTCCATGCCGATGGCTTTGGGCGTAAGGATAAGTTCTGCACCGTATGCACGCATGGTTTGACGGCGCTCAATGGATAAATTATCGGGCATGACTAACACCATTTTGTAGCCGAGAATAGCCGCTGCCATGGCAAGTGCGATGCCAGTATTGCCACTGGTGGCTTCGATTAGCGTGTCGCCGGGCTTAATTGCGCCGCGTTCTTGGGCGCGCGAGATCATATAAAACGCGGGGCGATCTTTAACTGAGCCTGCAGGATTATTGCCCTCTAGCTTA
>JAYUOW010000156.1:0-13949 GCA_043760555.1 Betaproteobacteria bacterium | reverse complement strand
GTGGGAATTTCTACACTTTGCCCCGCGTTTACCGTCGCGGTTAATGCATCAAGCTGCGCTGCATTCGCATTTACGGGCAAGTCATTTGGCACCCCAGTTTTTGGATAGCTTGCCAGCGTGGCGTTATTAGAAAACGGCGTGACTGACGCCACCATAGCGCCCGAAGAGGCGCACATAATAAGGCGTTCCAGCCAATTTCCGAATACTTCTGCATCGCTATTGAGCAGCACCACATCACTATTAGGACGCACCGTCATGCCTAAATTTACCGACGCCACAAAACCCAAATTTTGCGGGTTGTGCAACAGCGTAATTAGCTGCGGGTGCTGCACACTAAGCGCTGTTAAATATGCACTGATGGCAGGTTCTGGGCTGGCATCATTGACGATAACCAAATGCACAGCTGCATTCGCAAGGGGATATTTTGTGATGGTGCTAATAACGCTTTGCAGCGCCGCTTTGGTTTCTTGCTCTCCGGCATAAACCGGAACGATGATTGATATGTCGCGCAATTGCAGCTCTTTAATATTATTTTTAATAGGTAATCATTATAAGCGCTGGCGCGCATTTACAACGATGATGGACTGATGAAGGTGTGGCAAATGCGGTGTGCGGCAGTTATCACTTTGACTCGCTATTTGTTGCACCGCAACATGAATATTTCGTTAAAAACGCGGCGTTCACGGAATAGTTATGCGCCAAATGCATAACAAGTTAAGTTGATTTTTACTATAAATTTTGGTCGGTTTCATAGCAGAAATCCGCAAAATTGTTTGGGGTCGTCGCGGCGTTGAACCTACCCATTATGTGAAAAAATGACGTACTATGTATATGACCATTTCATTACGTTTGGTTCACTTTTGTAGCTTGCAATTTCACTTTTATTTGGGGAGTTTCATATCATGCGTACGTCTCAACTACTAAATTCACTACTAGCAGGCTGCATCGTTGCCGCTGCCGTTTCTGCTCCGGCCATTGCCCAAGAACTTACGGGCACGTTGAAAAAAATTAAAGATTCCGGAACGATTACTATCGGCCATCGCGAAACATCGATACCTTTTTCGTATCTCGATGACAAGCAACAGCCCATCGGCTATTCGATGGATTTGTGCACGGCAATTGTTGAAGAAGTAAAAAAAGAGTTGGCCATGCCAACAATCGCTGTAAAAATGAATCCTGTTACTTCGCAAACACGTATTCCGCTGATGTCTAACGGCACGGTGGACTTAGAATGCGGTTCCACCACCAACAACTTAACGCGTCAAAAACAAGTCGCCTATGCCCCTACTACTTTCGTCACTGGTACCAAATTACTAGTAAAGAAAAATTCCAAAATTAAGTCTTACAAAGATTTAAAAGGCAAAACAGTTGTGGTCACACAGGGTACGACCAATGAGCGCATCATCAAAGCCTTAAGCGACAAAGAAAACCTCGGTATTAAATTCTTGAACGCAAAAGACCACGGTGAATCATTCTTAACGGTAGAAACTGGCCGAGCACAAGCATTTGCTATGGACGATGTATTGCTTTATGGTCTAACTGCAAAAGCAAAGTCGCCAAAAGACTTTGATGTAGTGGGCGACTATTTGTCCTATGATCCGTACGCAATCATGTTCCGTAAGAATGACAGCGATTTCGCTGTTGTTGTCAATCGCGCGCTCTCAAAGTTAATGGCGTCGGGCGAAATTACAAAAATCTACGACAAATGGTTTATGAGCAAGCTACCAGACGGCGCAATGGTAGGAATGCCGATGAGCCCACTATTAAAAGCTGCATTCCAATTGCAGGCACTACCAGAATAAACATGCAGCCTTAGTATTAGCAGCACTTGAGCGAGCAGCCCAAAAGGCTTCTCGCTCAAATTGTTTTAAGCTCAGTGCCATCGCATTGCCTTACATTTAAACAAAAATAAAATTTAAAGCTTTCCCGCAAGCGTAGTCGCTTTTTAAGCAGTAAAGCAATCTGAGAAATTGCCGGTGGCCTGCTATCTTGGCAGCACCAAATATATTTACACAACGGGAGAACGTGTATGGAATGGAAAATATTTCTTGAAAATGCGCCGTCGGGCGGCGGCACTTACCTAGGCTGGATTCTCTCCGGTTTATTTTGGACAATAGCAGTATCCCTCTGCGCTTGGGTCATCGCATTCACGGTCGGCTCTGTGGTTGGTGTCATTCGCACTACGCCATTAAAAATTCCGCGCTTTATCGCTACTTGTTATGTTGAATTGTTCCGCAACATACCATTGTTGGTGCAAATGTTTTTATGGTACTTCGTCATGCCCGAGCTTATCCCCAAGGGCGCGAGTGAATGGTTGAAATCAGATTACTCAAATTTATTTGCACTACCCTTTGCCGCCCAATTCGGCCTTTGGGAATTTACGGCTGCCGTGCTCTGTTTGGGTCTATACACTGCATCGCGCGTGGCAGAGCAAGTGCGTGCTGGTATCGAATCTCTACCGAAGGGCCAAACCAATGCAGGCCTAGCGATGGGTTTTACTTTACCCCAAGTCTATCGCTACGTTATTTTACCGATGGCCTATCGTCTGATTATTCCGCCGATGACATCCGAATTTTTAACGATTTTTAAAAATTCCTCCGCCGCGTTAACCATCAGCATTTTAGAGCTTACCGCCCAAAGTCGGCAAATTTCCGAATACACCTTTAAAACTTTTGAAGCACTGGCCGCCGCCACGATCATCTACATAATCATTACCTTGATTGTTATTTTTGCGATGCGCTTGCTTGAAAACAAACTCGCCGTGCCTGGATACGTGTCGCAGGGAGGCCACTAACATGGGTGATCTAGACTTTGGAATTGTTGGCCGTAACATGCCATTTTTATTGGCGGGCTTATGGTTTTCAATCAAGCTATTTGCCATCGCGCTTGCAGGGGGTATTTTCTTTGGCACATTGCTCGCCATGGCACGACTGTCAAGCTTTAAACCGCTGTCCTTTGTATCAGCGACTATCGTAAATCTTATCCGCTCAGTCCCCTTCATTTTAGCTATTTTTTGGTTTTACTTTCTTACCCCAGCTGTGGTGAAAATGATTACAGGCCAACAAGGCGAAGCGCTGGATCCTTGGACTTGTGCGGTTATTGCCTTCGTCGTCGTAGAATCGGCTTACTACTCCGAAATTATTCGCGCGGGTATTCAGTCCGTGTCGCGTGGGCAGCCCGCTGCAGCCTATGCCTTGGGCATGAACTATTGGCAGTCGATGGCGTTTGTGGTGTTGCCGCAAGCGTTTCGCAACATGATTCCTATCATGCTCACGCAAGCCATTATTTTGTTTCAAGACACCTCACTGGTTTACGTTGTCGGCCTAAAAGACTTTTTAGGGTCAGCGGCAAAAGCGGGGCAGCTTGCTGGGCGATTGGTGGAGATGTACATTTTTGTGGCAGTGGTGTTTTTCATCATCTGCTTTACTGCATCGAAGCTCGTGAAATATATCCAAACGCGCACCACACCTGGCGCAACTTAATGTCGCCACTCGCTGCATAAAACGCGACGCTAAACTTATTCGATTCAAACGAAAGATTGGACTCCATCATGGCAATGATTGATATTAAAAACGTAAGCAAATGGTACGGCACCAAACAAGTTTTAGTTGACTGCACAACGGAAGTAAAGAAAGGCGAAGTGGTTGTTATTTGCGGCCCTTCAGGTTCCGGCAAATCAACGCTAATTAAAACCGTAAACGGCTTAGAGCCGTTTCAAAAAGGCGAAATCACCGTTGACGGGGTTTCGGTCGGCGCTAAAAACGCAGACCTCTCAAAGCTACGTTCACGCGTGGGCATGGTGTTCCAAAACTTTGAGCTATTCCCGCACATGAGCGTGACTAAAAACTTAGTCATCGCACAAACAAAAGTGCTCGGTCGCGGCAGCGATGAAGCCCATGAAAAAGGCCTAAAATTTCTTGATCGCGTTGGCTTATCGGAACACAAAGACAAATTCCCCGCACAACTTTCTGGCGGTCAACAGCAACGTGTTGCCATCGCTAGGGCTTTGTGCATGGACCCAATTTGCATGTTGTTTGATGAACCGACTTCAGCCCTTGACCCTGAAATGATTAACGAAGTGCTCGACGTCATGGTGGAACTAGCCAACGAAGGCATGACCATGATGTGCGTCACCCACGAAATGGGCTTCGCGAAAAAAGTCGCCACCCGCGTTATCTTTATGGAAAAAGGCGGCACGATTTTAGAAGATTGCACCAAAGATGAATTCTTTGGCTCGCCGCGTAAACAGCGCACGCAAGATTTCTTGTCGAAGATTCTGCATAATTAAAATTTGGCAGAGCAATTACGTTTGGTCACAATATCGAAACTAAGGGGTGCGGAAATTGTCAATGTACCGTTTATGAATTCACTGACGGGATGCAGTGCTAGGCGTTCTGAAGGCAGTGTGGCTCGCCACACAACTGAGGAACAACAACGCAATGCGCCCGTCGGTGCATTCAGAAATGGGATATTGGCAGTTTCCGCATCCCTAAGCATGGAGCCTTTTCGGCTCCATGTTGCTTTATAGTGGAAGATGATTGCGTTTTAGCAGCATCCACCCGAATCATTGTTGAAAAAACCATGAACACAAAACTGACTATCGCTTCCATTCTCGCCGTTATTTTTGGGCTCGGCTTTGCGGGCTATAAGCTGCTCGCCCCCCCGCCAGAAACCATGACGCCTGCAGAAATCGCCGCGATGGCTAAACTGGCGCGGGCTGAAGCAGTCGCCTCGACTAGCGCTGGCGTTGGCAACATCGTCACTGCGGCTGCGCCCGTGCAAGGCGCTACGGGCACCACCGTGCGCGCTATCGCCATCCCCAATAATGGCAAACGGCAATTGCAAATTGAATTTGAACGTGGCGATAAATTTAAAGACATTTATGACCGCTACGCCGCCAACCCCGATGGCGCTGACCCAGAATTAAAATACTATGCCGCTGCATCGCTTGAGCGCTGCCTATTCCGCACCAAACAAAAGCCTGACCCAGAAAAAGAACGCGAACGCTTCACCGTCCGTTTAAAAGACAATGACCCAAATAATCAAGTGCGCACCGACGCCTTCAATGCCCTCCAAAAGCAATGTGAAGGCTTTTACGGCCTTAATTTAAGCGGCGCAGATGTGACTCGCATATTTAAAGAGAGTGCTGCTGCGGGCAATCCTGCGGCCAAACTCGCCGTCATGGCCGACGCCTATCGCGATCAAACCAGAGCCGCTAAAACCATGGAAGAACGCCGCCTATCCGAAGACCAACTTTCCACCATGCGCGACGCCCTAGCCAGCAAAGACCCCGCCGCCTTGCAGCGCGCAGGTAACATCCTAAGCTATGGCTCTAGCCAACTGCAAGACCGCAAAGTCGGCCAAGACGGCGCAACATTTAATCCCCGTGAATGGGGCGCTGCGTGGCAATTAGCGGCATGTGATTTTGGTGGAGCCTGCGGTGCCGACAACGCTAGAATGCTCAGCGGCTGCGCCAACCAAGGCTACTGCGGCTATCAAAATTTAGAATCGTATATGCAGTTTAACGACCTGCCCCCCAGCGTCTACGCCAACGCCCAACAAAACCGCGCAGACATCATCAACGCGATTCAAAACGGTCGCTGGGATTGGTTGGGCATTGCACCCGGTTCGGGCAGAACAGTAGTGTTGCCGCCGCCGCCAGCGGTACCGCCGGTACTAAAGCCAGGGACGCCAGTGCCGGTTAAGCCGAAGGGTTGATTGATTGCAGAAACAGCTGGAGAAGCCCTATTATAGGGCGTCTTCAAGCATCTGTAAACACACTTTTAAGCCAACTTCCCCTGCCGCTTCGCGTAAGCGCTAACCAGTAAACTTAAAACCAGCGCGGCTAGCAACGCCACAGCCATGCCTACGAACAATCGTCCGTATTGCTGCTTATCCATCATTACGCCAAACACGAACGGCGCAACGGCTAAGCCTGCATCTAGGCCGGAATACACTACACCATAGACGCGACCGGTAGCGCCCTTGGGCGTTACGCTACGGATGAGCATGTCGCGCGAGGGGCCGGCGATGCCTGCGGCTAGGCCGATGGTGGCTATGGCGAGTGGCAGCAATGCGACTGGAACTACCCCGGAGGCGACCACCAACGCACACAGGGCGGCAAAGCCTAGCGAAACCGCAATCAGTGCTTCAGGGCCTGCCCTGCCCTTCAAGTTTGATACTAAATAACCGCCTGCGATTAGCCCTACAGCGCCAGCCAGCATGTAGATGGTCACGGCACCCACCGCGATCCATTGCGGCGCGTTATAGAGCGCTTGCACCGCTGGCCCACCGAAGCTTTGCATGGCGCCCAAGGCCATGGTAGTGACAAATAAAAACGCCATGCAAATCCACACGCTGGGTAGTCGCATGAAGGCGAAGCTAGATTCTGGGGGCGCGGGTACGTCGCTGGTTTTTTGAGCGGGCTTTAGAATGGGCGCGACGCTGTCGTCAACCAAATGTCGATTGATAAATATCAGCACGATAGCGCCCAGCGCAATCGCTGCTGCACCGTAGAACGCGCTACGCCAGCCAAAGCTAGCAGCCAAGCCTGCTAACACGACGGGTGCTGCTGCCCAGCCGATGTTGCCGGTAATGCCGTGGACTGAGTACGCGTACCCGATGCGGGCAGCACTTACGCGTGCGTTAAGCACAGCATAATCCACGGGATGAAATACACTATTTCCAAAGCCCGCCAAGCAGGTAAAAACCATCAACATGGCCGCATTTTGGGCGTTTGCGAGGCCTAAAGCAGCGACAAAAAAACAGCTTAAACCAAAAAATAAAACGCGTCGCGCACCAAATTTATCCACCACAAACCCAGCAAAAAACTGCCCCACACCCGACACCATAAAAAAGCCTGACATCAACAAACCAAGCTGCGCGTTTGATAGCGAAAAATCGCGACCAAGCCAAAAAAATAAGGGTGCTACGATAAGATGAAAGAAGTGGCTCACCCCGTGCGCAAAGCCAATTAAGCCCATCACCTTTACGTCCGCTTGGCGCGCGCGGTACTCGGACATCAACATGGCCGCTGGCTCTGCGTTTTCAACCGCATCATGTTGCATAAAGACTTAATCCAAAAAGTGAAACTGCGACGGATCGCAGCGCTATTTTTACAGCGCTAATTTACAGCGCTAAAGCACGATTGGCGCGTCCGATTGCTCGTTTTGTCGTGCGTTCAGGCTCGCGTCATGCGGAAAATGTTGGCGCAATTGCGCGTGTATTTGCGTGATACCCGCTATCGCACCAGCTTCAAATTCATCACGCGCAAAGTGGGCATCTATTTGCTTTACGATCACGTCCCACTCGGGATGACCCACGGCGCGATCAATGGCGCGGTCAGCAACAATTTCCACTTTTCTATCGGCCAACAGCACGTATAGCAACACGCCGTTATTGTGTTCCGTATTCCAAATACCTAGCTTGGCAAACAGCTCTTTTGCGCGTTGACGTGCCGAAACATCGTGCCACAGCGCGAAGGTAGAAAGCTCGGCTTCCACTACAAAACGTACCTGCCCAGTGTGACCAAGCTCACCCGCTCCGATTGATGCTTCAATGCTGCCTAGCACAGCGCCGCTGAAGCACTTTCGTACCGTCATTGGCGTCATTAACACGTGTTTGAAGTAGCGTTTTAGCCAAGTCATCTACCAATCTCCTGACGCGCCGCCGCCGTCGAAACCACCGCCGCCGCCACTAAACATATCGCCACCGCCACCACCGCTGCCGCCACCAAACCCGCCGCCGCCCGCGCCCCAACCCCAACCTGAAGACGACCCACCACGGCTGCCGCGCATCACACCGGCCGCCCCAAAAACAAACGTGCCGACAAACACCAGTGCGCCAACTACAATCGCGATAACAGTGCCAACCCCAAATAGCGAAGCGCCGATACCCACCAGCCCTGCCGTCGCGGCGGAACCAAAAAAGCGCCCGACAATTGCACGCAAAATACGGAATATAAAAATGGCCGCAAATAGCGCGATAAAAAATAGCGATTGATAATCCATGCCGCTACTTTTACCCACCTGATTACTGCGCGCCTTCGGCGGCGGCAATGCCTCACCGCTCACGACAGAAATAATTTGCGCCACGCCATCTTCAATGCCGCCGCCAAAATTGCCACTGCGAAATTTTGGCGCGACCGTTTCGGCAATAATCCGTTTACTCATCGCGTCAGTCAGCACGCCTTGCGTGCCCGCACCCGTGAGGATTTGCATTTTGCGATCGTCTTTAGCCACTACAAACAGCACGCCGTCATCCACACCTTTGCGCCCTAATTTCCACGCTTCGGCCACGCGCACGCTGAAGTCAAAAATCACTTCGGGTTGCGTCGTCGGCACGATTAACACAGAAATTTGTGCGCCTTTTGCCGCTTCAAACGCCTGCAGACTTTGCTGCAGCCGAGCAACCGTTGCGGCGTCGAGTACATTAGCTTTATCGACTACGCGACCGATTGGCGGAACAGCAATAAAATCGCTGCTTGCGGGTGCCGCAATGGCGTTACCAGTAACCATGACGAAAGCGAAAAACGCCAAAACAAATGCCTGAAGAAGCCCGATTATAGGGCGTCTCCAAGCATCGTTATGCGACTTAGCTGTGCAAAAAAACACTATAAATACTTACTTATTCGCTTCTGACGGCGCTGCAGGCTTTGCACCGAAATCAACCTTTGGTGCGACTGAAATTGCTTTCTCGTTTTCAACTGCAAATGTTGGTTTTACCGCGTAGCTAAACATCATCGCAGTTAGGTTTGACGGGAACTGGCGTGCCAATACGTTGTAAGATTCCACGGCTTCCATAAAGCGTTTGCGGGCGACGGTGATGCGGTTTTCGGTGCCTTCAAGCTGGGATTGCAGCTCTCTAAAATTAGCGTCCGACTTTAATTGGGGATAATTTTCACTCACCACCAACAAGCGGCTCAAGGCCGAACTTAGCTCGCCTTGGGCTTTTTGAAAGTTTTTCAGCGCTTCCGGATTGTTAGCCAATTCAGGCGTCATCTGAATCGAACCTACTTTTGAACGCGCTGCCGTTACGCCTAAAAACACGTCTTTTTCTTGCGTAGCGTAGCCTTGCACGGTAGCGACTAAATTCGGAATTAAGTCAGAGCGGCGCTGATATTGGTTTAGCACCTCACCCCATTGCTTTTTGACCGCTTCGTCTTTAGATTGAAAATCGTTGTAGCCGCAACCGGACAGCGTTAGGGTTGCACCCAAAATGAAAGTAGTTAAAATTTTACGCATGATGATTTCCTAAAAAAGAAAATGAAGAACACTAATGATACGGGATTTTGACGTTGAAAAAATGACTTTAACGCGCAATTTTTAATGCTTGAAGACGCCCTATTTTAGGGCGTCTTCGGGGTTATTTCCGCGACTTTTTAACTCGCCCCACCGGTTTTTTCGGTGGGTATGCACCTTTTGGCAGCATTCCGGTTTTCTTACTCTTTTGCGGCAGCGCTTCTTGCACCGGTTTGGGCGCGCGCACTTTGGGCGAGTTTGCGCTTACCGCGTACGGGCTTGGGCGAAGCGAAAACGGGTTTATCGGCTCGACGTCATCTTCTAAATCATCCATAAACGATTCCCGCGCGCGTGACGCAGATTTGGGCGCGCCGGTATCAAACGCATCGCGCTCGACATAGCGGAAACCCGAACCGTCGTCCTTACGAAACTCGGCTTCAGCTTCTTCTCTGGCGCGCTGCTCTTCGCGTGCTTTAACGTTCTTTGGATTATTCGGGTTTTTTCGGTCATCCCGATAGCTGCGAATATCGCGGGTTTGCGCGTCGCGGCTCGAAACCTTGCCTAGGTAACCGGTGATTTCTTCGCGGTCATGGTACAAATGTTTGAAGCGTAATTGGTAGCGTATGTCGGCATCTTGCATTTGCTCATGGATCGCGTCGGCGCACTGTTGTAGGGCTTCTCCGCGCTTTTTCATCGGCATTTTAAGGTTAAAAATCGCGTGCCTTGCGTCGCCGCGCACTAACCATTGCGCGACTAAATTGGCGATGCGAATCGGTTGTTCAACCATGTCGCACACTAGCCAATCCACTTCAAATTTTGGGCGATAGCGAAAGCCATCTTCACGCAAATGGCGCACCATGGCGTTGTCTACCAAATCGCCTTTCAACGGGCCGTTATCGATGGCGGTAACTTTTAAGCCGCGATGGATCAAATGCCACGTCCAGCCGCCGGGTGCCGCGCCTAAATCAACGGCGTTCATGTCGGCTGCCATCATGCGTTCGGCGTCATCACCCAAAAACGTAAATACCGCTTCGGCAAGCTTTAAAGTCGAGCGACTTGGCGCGTCCGACGGCATGCGCAAACGTGGCACGCCGTTATGCCAAACGGATGACCGACCCGGCTGCGAAGCGCCTATTAACGCGCGATTCGCGTCAATCAAGAATACATGCAGCACCGGCTTATTAACTGAATTCGGCCGAAAGTCAAGCTGGGCGGCATCAACCAAAGCTTGCGTAAAAATCGGATGAAAATTACGCGCAAACCCAGACTGCGCGCGCCCGTCGTTGGTATCAGGGTGCTCAATACGCAGCTCGGAAAAAGACGAAAAACCATTCGCCGCACAAAATTCATTCACCGCCACGTGCAGCACGCTTAAGCGGTCCCGCGCAGGCAAAGCAATTGGCTCACCCGCACAAGGCACGAGCTGTCGCGCAAACACGCAGTCGCTCACGTGCGGGATGGCAGCTAATCCAGAGCCAGTTTTTACCAAGCTCGCTAACGCAAACCCGATGCCAACGTCAGTGCTTGCCGCCACCACAGCTGCTTTAGGTGTGCCTGAAGACGCCTTGTTTATGGGCTTCTTCACGGCATCCTTGGTGCTTGGTTTAGCTGCGGGTGCTGCTTTTGCAGGCTTTTCAGCTACAACTTTAGGAAAGAACTCTGTCGCTAGGTCGGCGTCTTTAGCGCAACCTAAAATCAGTAATTCAGCATGGGCTTCGCGCTCAAAACCAGCGCGACAGTAGGCCAATAGGCTATCAATTTTTAAATTCATCCCACCATTTTAAACAAAACCCCCTGCTATTTCCATTTTTTAGTAATTTCTGCCTCTATAATTTGCGTTTTACAGAATCAGATTCGTGACCGTTGGCGCTGCAATTTCGCCGTTTAGTCCACTTTGGCTGCAATTCATCGCAACGTGACAGCTTTTTAGCCAACACCCAATTATATTGGCACAACACTTTTTTACTTCAATTCTTTTACTATCGAGGCCTTTTTAAAATGACTTTCTCCCCTAAAAAACTTGGATTAAAGCGCACCGTTGCCACCGTCGCCCTGCTTTTTTCCAGCCTGAGCAACGTGCAAGCTGCATCCACCGAAGCTGAGTTCGATGCCCTGCTAAAAGAAAAAAAATACGCCGAGGCCTATGCGCTAGCGCAAAGCCGCGTTAAAGCCGACGCAGCCGACGGCGTGGCCGTATTTGCGCTGAGCAACATCGTACTTTCTAACAGACTTCCCGATGCCGAAAAATCCCGCGAAGGTGCCGTGAAAATAGCCGAAGCCTGCATTGCCGCCAACGCAAAATCGTTTGAGTGCACGCGGGCGGCCGCACAGCTTTATGGCGTGATGGCGATGAGTGGCGGCATGATGGCGGGCATGAAGTACGCGCCAAAAATTAAAGAATTTATGCTTAAAGCCGTCGAGCTTGATCCTAAAAGTTTTGATGCGCGCCGCGATTTAAATCAGTTTTACATTGCAGCACCCGGCATCGCTGGCGGCAGTATTTCTAAAGCCAAGGCCAATGCCGAATCGTACAAACAATACAGCGCCGACTTATCAAAACTCTTGCAAGTGGACGTACACCTGTATGAAAAAGAATACCCTCAAGCGCAAAAGCTAATCGGCGAAATTAACGCCACCGACGACAAAACCAAGCGCCTACTCAACAACGCTAATTTCTCTCTTGGCTTTAGCTATCTAGCGAACGACAAAGTGCCAGAATCGTTAGCGCTATTCCAAAAAATGGTGGCCGCCCAACCCGAAGCAGCTCAAGCGCATTTTGGCCTAGGTCGCGCCCAACTTGCCAGCAAGAAGTTGGATGAAGCAATCGCATCACTTGAACGCACTTTGGTTCTGGATAGCACCCAACCCGCCCACTATCGCTTGGGCATTGCGTACCAAGAAAAAGGCAATAAAGCCAAAGCGATTGAAGCGTTCAACAAGTTTTTGACCTATCAAAGCAAGGGCAAAGCGCCGGACGACGCCAACGAGCGACTTAAAGCGTTGAGGGGCTAGCACTAAACTCCCGAAGCAACAATTGACGTGTAAATCTTAAACACCGGTGGGCGATTTTTGTTGGACTTAGAGTAAACTATTTGTATGGCAAACTCTCCATTACCCCAACAAAAAATCCTCACCGAAGCTGACCTTGCAAGCTTCGCGTCATCGACCAACGCCTGCTGGGTGCAAGATATTTACCGCTCTCGCGTCACGTGGGCAAACGCCACTGCGATCGAGGCGCTGGATGCGGCAACGGCCGATGAGCTCTACACCCGCGATATTAGCCCGCTATCGGTTGCCTCTCGTACCCGCCTTTGGACCTATCTCACCCGCGTGCGCGATGGCGCGGTGGTGGTCACGCAATGGACTACTTTCACGGCGAACCAACGGCGTAAACCGCTTACGCTATTGGCTCACGTTTCAGCATTTCGCATGGCAGATGGACGTATTACCTTGTTTTTTGATTGCAAGATAATCAATGATTTAACCTGCCCCGAAGCGTTGCGCATGATCGAGGCGGCACGCCATTCTTCGGCGTTTTTTGCGATGTTCGACTTAAGTGGCCGTTTGCTTGAGCAAAATGCCGCGTCCATTCGCGAGTTTGGCGATAGACAGCAGTTTAATGAGCAAAGTAATGCCGATGTTTTTTTGCAATTATTTTTAGACCGCGCCGAAGGCAATCGGATTCGTGAAAGCCTAATCGACGCTGGCGAATCACGATCACGGGTACAGTTACTTACCCAATTGGGCGCGCGTTGGCATGTGTTTATGGGGCGCGTTATTCCCGACCCTGTAACCGGTGAACGAGTGCTGCACACGGAAGCATTTGACATTACCGACCAAGTGGAAGCTGAAAGTGCTGCGCGGGAATCGCAACAGCTTCTGCAGCGCTTGGCCGACGAATATCCGAGCCCTGTTGCCTATGTAACGCGCGACAAGGTATATAAATTTGTAAATCGCACTTTCTGCAATTGGCTCGACAAAAAGCCCCAAGACATTTTAGGCCACACCCTAGGCGAAATTTCTGGCGCGCAAGCAGAAGCGATGAATGAACTCCACTGGCCGATGGTCATGCGCGGCGCTCGCGCCAGCTACGAACGCCATGCTGTCTACAACGATAAACCACCCCGGTGGATTCAAGTGGATATCGTGCCCTTTCGCCAAAAAGACACGGTCGAAACAACAGAAGCCAGCCCGCCAACTGATCCTGCCACCAATGTTGAAGGCGGGTTTATTTTTGCCTACGATATTCACGCCCTAAAGCTCGCGCAACAACATGTGCAAGCCGCAGATAAAGAGCTAAAAGAGCTCACCGACAATATGCCTTTGGCCATCGCCAAACTAGATGCAGATGACCGGTTTACCTTCGTCAACGAAGGTTTTGCCTACCCGTACGAAATGCGCCCCGAAGCCATGCTGGGGCTACGGATGGGCGATGTTTCAGGGCCTGTTGCGTTAAACACCACGCTCGATGCAAGGCGTCGCGCGCTCGTAGGCGAAACAGTTCACCTGCGCCTAAACCCAAAAATGCACGGTAACCCTACCGAAAAATATTTAGATTTAATCGTCGCCCCATCACTAAGCGCAACCGGCGAAATTAACGGCACCATCAGTATTTTTCAAGACGTTACCGCGCGCGTTGAAGCCAAGGCTGCGCTTGAAAACGAGCGCGGCAAATTGGCGTCGCACCTAGACAATACGCCGCTTGCCGTA
>JAYUOW010000155.1:0-4701 GCA_043760555.1 Betaproteobacteria bacterium | reverse complement strand
GCTAAATTTTAAAACGGTTGATTACACTGACGATATTAAAACCGAAATTAGAAAAGTATTCGCACAAAAAACGATCGACTTTCAACACCTAGCGCTTCTCAATGAATGGATTGGCACGCTGCACGCCGACATGATTTTGCAATGCTTGGCCGAATGGAAAATAGCGGCGAGCGAGGTGGATTTAATCGCATCCCACGGGCAAACAGTTATGCACGCGCCAAAGCTTTTGCACAATCAGGCAAAGTTCGCCAACGCCACCTTACAAATTGGTGATGGCGATCATATTGCGGTTAAAACCGGCATCATCACCGTATCGGACTTCCGTCAAAAACACATCGCCGCAGGCGGTGAAGGCGCGCCCCTAGCGGTTTACGGCGATTATTTTATCTTCGGAAAGCTAGGCGAAAACCGCATCATGCTCAACATGGGTGGCATCGCTAACTTCACCTATTTACCAGCAAACATGCGAGCCGAAGAAGTATTCGTCACCGACACCGGCACCGGCAACACGCTAATAGACGCCGCCACGCGCCAGCATTATCCGCACATGGCCTATGACAAAGACGCTGCCATAGCGAAGCAAGGCAAGGTCAATCCGTCGCTATTGGCCGCACTAAAAAACCACGCGTTTTTTGGCCAACCCTACCCAAAAACTACTGGCCCAGAATTGTTTAGCTTGGCCTATGTAGAAGCCGCAAAAAACGCCAGCAACACCGAAGCTATTACCATCGGCGATGAGCTTGCCACGCTCACCCGATTTAGCGCAGAAACCATCGCAGAAGCCCTGTTAGCAAGCGTTTCCAAGGGTATTGATGTGATAAAAACCTTTAAAATTTACATGTCCGGCGGTGGCATGCACAACCCACTATTGGTCGCACATTTAAAAGAATTACTGCCTTGCGAGTTTTTAAAAACCGATGATCTCGGCATATCAGGTGACGCCAAAGAAGCCGTGCTATTCGCTATATTAGCCAACGAAACCGTGGCTGGTGGTGAATCGGATTTTGGTTCGCGACGCGGTATACCGTCAGTCACGATGGGAAAAATTTCGCTGCCAACGTAGTTTTGAATCGGCATAAAGTCGTGTAGACGTCCGATAATAGGGGGTCTACAAGCATCGAAATGCTGGTGTATTGAATTTTAAATGCATGTTTAGTGAAGATCACCATCTGTTGGCGATTATCGACTACGATTTAGGGGTCGATAGTCAAAATTTTAAAGCTAATAATGAAAGATCTCCCAGCAGAGCAATCCGCGCAACGCATTCAAACGCTGCTATCCACCCTAGAGAGCCGCTCACTCGAATTTAAGCGCATTGGTGCTAAAGATAGCCGCATGATGGAAACTATTTGTGCCTTTGCCAATAGTGAGGGTGGCGTGCTGGTGCTGGGCATTGGTGATGCCAAGGCGCTAAAACTAGACGCTAAGGCAGAAAGCCGTTTGTTTGGGGTGGAAGAAAACGTGGAAGCGTTTGATGATTTTCGCCGCCACGTATTGCAGCGTTTTGCACCGCCCGTTACGCGCCTACATTGGGTGCGCATGCCGTGCACCTTGCACAATGGGCAGGCAGGCCATGTGGTGCTATTGCATGTAGAAAAGAGTGATCAAATACATTCGGTAGTGGGTAATGGTACGTGGACGCGCATGGATGCTAGCAACCGTGCGTTAAGCGCTGCTGAAATTGCCGATTTAGCCTATCAACGTGGCGTGCGTAGCGCGGCAAGTGAGCTTGTTCCAATTAGCTTTAAACTGCTGGAAACGCCCGTTTGGCAAGCCTTTGCGGCCGTGCGAGGGCTCAGAACTGGCACCATAATTGAGCAATTGCAGCGCATTGGTTTAGCTGCTGAATTTACGGGTGGCACCGTGGGCGTGGGTGCAAGCAGTAGCGTTGTGGAAATGCGCCCCACGCGGGCGGCGGTGCTGTTGTTTGCGGACGAGCCCGGTAGTTTATTGGCGGCGTTTGATTGCAGGGCAGACATTCGGTTGATGGTGTATAGCGGTAAATCAGCACAAGCTGGTGCATTGCCTAATTTGCGCAAAACCCCGCTCACCATTCGCGGGCCACTCATTGTGCAAATAGACGATGCTGTGAAGGCCGTACTGCGCGAACTAGACAGCGGCCTTACGCTGGCCAGCAGCGGGTTTAAAACGCAACATGTATACCCTGAGCGCGTGGTGAAAGAAGCGATTGTGAATGCGGTGGTGCATCGGGACTATCGATTAAACCGCGATATTTTTGTGCGTATTTTTGATGATCGCATTGAGATAGAAAGCCCTGGCACCTTCCCCGGTAGCATCACCGCCAGCAATATCGATCGAGCTGGCAGCAAAGCACGTAACCCCTTAATTGTGCAAAATTTGCGGGAGTTTCCATCCGCACCCAATATTGATGCAGGCGAGGGTGTGAAAATGATGTTTACGGAAATGGCGGCGGCAAAGTTGTATCCACCGCGCTACCAGCAAAATATGGAGGGTGCGGTAGAAACAGTGACCGTTACCTTGCAAAACTTAGAGCGCCCCAGCACGTGGGATGAAGTAAGTGATTGGATTGACCGTAATGGCCCTATTACCAATAGTAAGTTGCGCGAAATTGCCAACTTAGATACCTTGGACGCGTCTAAACAATTGCGTAGTTGGGTAGCGCAAGGAGTGCTGGTAGCGTTGCCTGCCGCATCACGCAAAAACGCCAGCTATACCAAACAAGCGTTGCTAGACAATGCGGGCGTTTCATTATCTTATAGCTTAGATAATGAAACCGAAAAATGATAATAGCTTTTTATAATCAATGGTTTAGCGAATTTTTCATTATCTAATGCTGTACAGACATATAGTTGATTGGTGTGTTTATGCGGCTTTTTAGTTTCTCTGAGAAACGGCTGTATTGCGGTTTACGTTGACGTTTAGGTGTTTAAGCGTTTAAGCCAAAAAATAGTGAAGTATTTGATTTGCATTTTACAATTTGGTATTACTTATTATCCAACACCTTAGATAATGAACATAAAAAATAAATATTTTCTTTATTTATCAGCAGCTTAGCGCTTACTTCATTATCCAAATGGGTGTTTTAGCATGATTATTTGGAAACAATCTTGTGGCGGACTGCATTTAAGCGGTGTCGGCAATCAAGCCTTGTTAACGCGGCCAGTAACGGCTTTTTTTGCGTCTCGCCAGTGCCCAGGCATAGCGATTCGGGGTGCCATGGATTGGGCGCTTACGCTAGCCCGCAATAAAACCAATCCTCGAACAAGTGTAATTAGCGGCTTTCATTCGCCGTTAGAGCAATCGATACTCACAATATTGCTTACGGCCAAATCGCCCGCTATAGCGATATTGGCGCGGCCGATTAAGGGCGCACGTTTGCCATCGCATTGGTTAGAGCCGATTGAGAATGGTGTGTTGGCTGTAGTGAGCGCAAATGAAAAGATGGCTCGACTAACTGGCGATCTTGCCATGGCGCGAAATAGCAATGCCGTCAAGCTTGCACACAATATTGTTGTCGCCCATGCAAGCGCCAACGGCGCATTGGCAAAGTTGGTATGCGATTGGCAGGCTGAGGGGCGAGAGGTTACGGCGTTGTCGGCAGCGTTGTAAATGGTGTGGTATGTAGGCTGAAGATGCCCGAATATAGGACGTCTTCAGCCCATCAACACGCTTCATTCGTCCAAATAAAAGCCCCGCTAAACATCGCGGGGCTTTTATTTGTTGCTGTTAAAACCTAAACCAACCTAAATCAATCTACACACCCGCGCGTTGCATCGTGGCTTTTAGCGCTTCGTTTAGTGTATTCAAACTTTCATTTAAATGCGCGCGCGCTTCTTTGCTTAAACCTTTGCCGGCAACGCTTGGGGCGTTGGTGGCGCTGCGAATGGCGGCGGCTAGTTGCGTTGCGTTTTCGCGTTGTAGGCTGCGGGCGTCGGCTGGGGTGTTGCCCGACGCTTTGATTAACGCACCGGCTACGCGCTTTAGGTGATCGCGTTGTAGGTTGCGGCGCTGGCTTGAAATATCTGCACCGGTTTTAAGCTCGCTCCAGATGGCTGATTGCAGCGTGTCGTATAAATCGGATAGTTTAAGTAACTTGCTGGCGTCAACCACTTTTTCGTTCGCATTAAGCAAACGTGTGGCCACCGCATCGTCCATCAAGCTGTCGAGCGCCATCCGTTGCATGGCTAGCGCACGCGTGCCGATGGTGGCGATGTCGGGGTTTGGGTTGGTGTTTTCAAAGCGGGCAAAATGATCTAGGCCAATGCGAGATACGAATTCTGGCTTAAATTTAAAGCTATCTACTTTAAATAATGAATCAGTAAGTACGGCTAAGGCTTCGCGTTGTTTAGCCGCTGGCGTTGGCTCGTATAGCACGCGACCTGTGCCCGCACGGTCGCGCAAATGCTTCACGCCGCCTACATATTTAGCGATGAGCGGTACTACCCTTGCCATGGCCGTAAAGCCGCTATTTAGGCTGCGTGTGAGGCGTTCGTAGCTTTCATTCGGGGCTAATTGCAGGTCTTGAATGCGATCGAATAATTCACGCGATAGCTGCACCCGTTTTTTATAAAATTCCATCGGATCCGCGCCTAAATCGAAGCGATTGGCTTCTGGGTCCATGCCGTTAAAGCTGCCGTAGCCTGCATCTTCGTCGGTAGCGTAGGCCAGTAGCGGCTCGTTGCTGCGCTGGGCAATTTTAGCTAGCGTAGCGGCTTCTTC
>JAYUOW010000154.1:0-4705 GCA_043760555.1 Betaproteobacteria bacterium | reverse complement strand
AACAAATACTGCCGCCTACAATGAACGGCAAAGTTTTGCTAATTTCGCCCAAAAAGCCGCCCAGCATCGGCCCGCAAATAAACCCTAAGCCGAAGGCCGCGCCGATAAGGCCGAAGGTTTTGGCGCGGTTTTCTGCCGTGGAAACGTCCGACGCATACGCACTTGCCACGCTCATGCTGGCGCTACACGCCCCGCCAATCACGCGCCCAATAAATAAGGCAGCCAAGGTGGGTGCCCACGCGGTGGCAAAGAAATTAACGCTCATGCCGATCATCGAAATCATCAGCACGGGTTTACGGCCAATTTTGTCGGACAACGCACCTAAAATTGGCATGAAAAAAAACTGCATCAACCCAAACACCGCCGCCATGATGCCGTACCACATGGCTTGTTCATCTTTGCCGGTTACGTAGTCGCTTAGCAACAGCGGTAAAACAGGTACGGCCAAGCCAATGGCCAGCATGTCGATAAACACGCAAAACAGCACGAATTTCATGCCGTTGGCGGAGTGGGTGGGAATGGTGGCGGGGGGCGTTGCTACCGTATTTGAAACATTTGAATCAGACAAAATTTACTTACCCTGTATTGTTTACGTGATTTTTTACTAACGATGATGCCTTGGAGATGCCCTATTTTAGGGCGTCTTCGGGGCATTATTCCAAAGCTTGCGATGATGCGCCTTCGTAGCCCGGCTCGAGCAGTTTCATCGCGATAGCCGGGATCGGTGATTGAAAACCGGCGGCGACTCTTTTTAACGACCGACCCAGCTATCGCGATGAAACCGCTCGAGCTGGGCTACGGGCGGGGCTTCGCTGCTAACCGCAATGGATACTGCTACAGGGTAAGCCTTTAATCCACCCGATAATTCGGTGCTTCCTTCGTAATCTGTACATCATGTACATGGCTTTCCCGTATGCCTGCGGACGTAATTTCTACAAACTCCGCCCGCTCATGCATTTCGGCGATGGTGGAACATCCCAAATAGCCCATGCTGGAACGCAAGCCACCGGTAAGCTGATGAATCACGCCTAACACGCTGCCTTTATACGGCACGCGGCCTTCAACACCTTCGGGCACGAACTTATCGCTATTGTTTTGCGGGTCTTGAAAATAACGATCGCTTGAGCCTTTTTGCATCGCGCCCACGCTGCCCATGCCGCGATAGCTTTTGTATGATCTACCCTGAAATAATTCCGTTTCGCCAGGCGCTTCTTCTGTGCCTGCAAACATGCCGCCTAGCATCACCGTGGATGCACCCGCTGCTAGCGCTTTTGAAATATCACCAGAGAAACGAATTCCGCCGTCAGCAATGCAGGGCACCGTGCGCTTCAACTTTGCCAAGGCATCAGCAACATCCGATATGGCTGTAAGTTGCGGCACGCCCACACCTGCCACAATGCGCGTAGTGCAAATGGAGCCAGGTCCTATGCCCACTTTTACGGCATCCGCGCCGTTATCCACCAAGGCCAGCGCTGCGGAAGCTGAAACAATATTGCCGCCGATCACGTCAATGTGCGGAAAGTTCTTTTTTACCCACTTCACGCGGCTCAGCACATTTTTAGAATGACCGTGCGCGGTGTCGACGATTAACACGTCAACGCCAGCTTCCACAAGGGCGTGGGCGCGTTCTTCCGTGCCTTCACCTATGCTGATGGCCGCACCCACGCGCAAACGGCCTAAATCATCTTTGTTGGCGTTTGGATGCTCGGTGGCTTTGACGACATCTTTCACGGTGATTAAGCCGCGTAGTTCAAAATTTTTGTTTACCACTAGCACGCGCTCAAGCCGATGCTTGTGCATGAGCGCCAACGCCTCTTCACGCGGCGCGCCTTCGCGAACCGTAATGAGTTTTGATTTTGGCGTCATGATGCTTTTAATCGGCTGATCTAGCTCAGTTTCAAAGCGTAAATCGCGGTTAGTTACAATGCCCACCACTTTTTTGCCGTCAAGCACCGGCAAGCCAGAAATTTTATGCTTTTTAGTCAGCGCAATTACTTCGCGCACGCTCATGTGTGAGGCCACCGTGATGGGGTCTTTTACCACACCAGATTCAAAGCGCTTTACAGCGGAAACCTGTGCGGCTTGGGCTTTTGGCGTTAAATTTTTATGAATTATGCCAATGCCGCCTTCTTGCGCCAAAGCAATGGCTAAACGGGATTCCGTTACGGTATCCATCGGCGAAGAAATTAGGGGGATTTGTAATTCGATATTTGCAGTGAGCATTGCGCGCAGCGACACATCACGAGGCAAAACAGCAGAGTAGGCAGGAACCAACAATACATCGTCAAACGTATACGCTTTTTTGATAACTTTCACAGGGACGCTCCGGCAAAACCGCGATTATACGCGAGGTAGGGGGCGCGTTGGCGGGGGACGCGGCAGGCGGTGTGATGGGCGTAGCGATTATCAGCCAAATTAGTGCCTGAAGACGCCCTAAATACGGGCATCTTCAGGCATTTTTTAGCGCAAACTAGCGCAAACTTTGGCTGGTTCAGCGTGTTCGAAACGATTACCAAATGGTTTTGACGTGGGGGTATGCGATAATTTTTTCATCTCGCGTGATTAAGGGCGCCGCAAATTTGCGGGCGGTAGAAACGATCATGCCGATGATTCCCACTCGTCTTCGCCAACAGCTGCAGTTGGGCCGACGTACAAAATAACTGAACCGCGTAATAGTTCGAGCGGGCTGCGTTTTACTGCGCGGTAGGGGCGAATTTCCAACGTAGGCTCGCCGTGATCGGTCACAATTAAACTTTGCCCCGATGATTCCACCTGACGAAATAGCTCCAGCGCGCGCGCTTTGAATTCCGATTTTGAAACTTGTGGACGAACCATGGAGGCACCTTGTCAAGCAAATGTAGCAACAAGTCTAACGCAGTTGCGCACGTTGGTGCATTTTACTTGAGTCGACAGCGAGCGACTCGTTCATACCTGAAGACGCCCTAAATACGGGCATCTTCAAGCACTAAAATCAACCGCCCGCCGCCTTCAACTTCAAAAACGACGTAGCAAACACATCCGCTGGCATCGGCCTAGCGATGTGATACCCCTGCGCTTCATCACAACCAGCGCGTGCCAGCATGCTTAGTTGCTCTTCAGTTTCTACGCATTCGGCAACGACATGCAAATTAAGGTTATGCGCTAAGCCGATGATGGCTTGCACGATGGCGGCGTCGTCTCTATCAGTTACTAAATCTCTGATGAAGGAGCCGTCAATTTTTAGTGCGTCGATGGGTAGGCGTTTTAGCTGCATTAGGCTGGAAAAGCCTTTGCCAAAATCATCAATTGCTGCGTGTACGCCATTGCTGCGCAGGGTGGCGAGGGTGGCGTGCGCGACGACTGGGTCGGTGACGACGCTGGTTTCGGTAATTTCTACCATGAGGGCGTTGCCGGGTAAATTGAACTTGGTTAGCTCGGCCAAAATTTCATCGGCAAGCGTTTTACGTTTGAGTTGTACTGCCGATAAATTAAGCGCAATTTGGGTGGCTTCAAAGCCTTGGTCGCGCCATTTGGCTAGCTGACGGCAAGTTTCGGTAATTACCCAGCGGCCAATATCGACAATTAAGCCTGATTCTTCAGCAAATGGAATAAACGCATCGGGCGGCACCAAGCCGCGCTCGGGATGGCGCCAGCGAATAAGCGCTTCGGCACCTGTTAAGCGCTGCGAGCTGAGGTTTATTTTTGGTTGATAGTGCAGCTCGAACTCATTTTTTTCAATCGCGTGGCGCATCGCTGATTCGGTGGAGAGCCGCTGTGGGCGGTCGCTTGCGGTGGTGTGCGAATAGAACTGTACGTTGTTACGGCCATTATCTTTGGCGCGAAATAGCGCCCAATCGGCATTTTTAATTAGCTCAATATCGTTGAGTGCATCATCAGGATAAATCGCCACGCCATAGCTTGCGGTGACATAAATTTCTTGATTAACTAGGCGAAACGGTATGGTGAATTCGGCTGCAAAAATATCGATGCGGCGCTGCATGGCTTCGGTATTGTCATCAAGCTCTAGCAGCAGCATAAATTCATCGCCGCCCGCGCGCGCTAAAAAATCTGTGTCGGCAACGCTATTTTTAAGCCGTGCGGAAACGAGCTGTAATAGGGCATCTCCAGCTTGATGGCCTAGGCTATCATTTACGTATTTGAAGCGATCTAAGTCTAGCAGTACCACGGCTAGGCGCTGTTTATTTCGATGCGCACGCGCGATGGTGGACGCCAAGCGCTGCTGAAACTGTGCGCGGTTAGCGAGGCCTGTTAGTAGGTCGTGATTTGATACAAATTGAAGGTGGCTTTCGGCGGCAATTTTTGCCGAAATATCCTGCACCAGCATCAAGTATGAATCAACATTTCCATTCCTGTCGCGCAACACGGAACCATACCATTCGGCGTGGATAGTTTCACCATCGCGTTTGGCATTGCGAAATTGCGCCGTGAAGCGGTTACCTCCGTGCAGCAGCAGCTGCATGCGCGCACTAAATTGGCCGTGCGCTTGCTCATCAAAAATACGCAATTCATCCAGCGTTTTACCCATCACTTCTTCTTCGCGCCATGCAAACACTGCTTTGGCGCGGCCAATCCATTGCACGATGCGCAAATTGCTATCCAAAGTAATTACGGCAAGCGGCGTATTGTCTAGGTGCGACGCCAATTTGCCGCGCTCGTTTTCAAGCGCAGCCTTGGCTTCAACGCGCGCGGTAACGTCTTGAAAAAT
>JAYUOW010000153.1:0-4715 GCA_043760555.1 Betaproteobacteria bacterium | reverse complement strand
ACGCTACCAGCGCTGCCCCCACCGCTGCTAAGCCATTGTTTGCCGGTGAGCGCACGCCACATGGCTTCACGCGCTTTGGGTAGATTGTAATTATTGGTGTGCCCTGACGAAATGACGCCATCATTCAATGCCCAATCCGGTGCGCGTGCGCCAAGGGCGGCACCTACTGTGAGCGGGCGATCAAAAACAGGGTCATAAAAATGACTGTATACACGTTCAAACACGCCACCGGGTTCGTCGCCTTGCGGGGTACCTACAGGTGTTTCAATGGTGTTGTCGTCCTCACGAATCGCACCACGCATGATCCAGCCAGAAAGGGAGAGTTCGGTGGGGAGGGTGAGGCCGGTTTTGTCTTTTTTACCAACTACATCCATGATATTGCCCTCGTAGCTCGTTATATTTCGACGAGCAATCCTAAGCCCTCCAAGGTTGTCGCCAATGTCGATGTACTGCGTTCCAAATATATTCGGATTGCCATAAAGGCCGAGCTTTTTTAGAATTGGGCTTGTGTTAGGTGTGGCACCGATAGTGGAGCGTTCGACCGCTTTGGCAGTTATGGCTGTGTGCGTTTCGATTTCAAAGGCAGCGCAGTTTGCGGTGTAAAAAAATAGCATTACATGAAGAAATTTATTTTGGATTTTCATTTTCAGATACTCAGGTATTAGTGCGAAAATAATTTAGGTGAAACAGCGGTTTCCATTGATCTAATTAAGTTTCTTTGCGACCTTTCACCCGCCTCGCTTCCGCCGTGTTTTAAGTGTTCGGTTAGCTCGATTTTAAAAAAAACGATATTGGCTTCTACATCTTCGTTAGATTTAGGTCGTTCACAATAGGAGGCACCATGCCTAAAACTTGGCTTTGCCGGGTCCTGTCGCTTCAAGTAAACATGGCGGTTCGAGTAAATGCCAAACGATTTCCAACGGTTCTGAAATTCTGTTGGCAGGACGCTGTCATGCCAATAATAGTCAGGCTTAATCGCAAACACCTCATCTGGGCTTACGCCATCCATTTTTTCTACCGGAAAGTGATAGCTACCGTCTTTGCCCGTATACATGCCTTTGGTTTTCACGCACCAAATAGCAGTGCCCGCAAATGAACCACCCATTTCCCTGTAAACAGCCATTACATAGGCGCCTTCAATGGGTAGCTTGGTGTTTTGGTCATACACAATGCCAGTAATATTCATTGCCGGTTTACCGTATTTACCCGGCGGTGCACAGTGTGCGACTACACTGGCTGTGATGAATAAACTAATACCAAGCTGCCATTTGGCTTGGCGCGTTAGTGGCTTTTGCGGTGGCTTGGCGGGTGGGGGGGGTGATGATGTCGGGGGTGGTGTTTCAGTTTCGTTTGAGTTCATTTTTTGGTTTTCGCATCAATTATTTGCATGAGACGGATTAGCGTCGAAATATAATTACAAATTACATTGACTCGATGCGCCAGATGCCGTCTTCACCCAGCATGAGGTAGATTTTGAAAACGTCTTTTATCGGCCCCGCACCGCGTTCAACGATTATTTCGCCAAAGTCTTCACCCGCGGTGACGATCAAAATTTCACCAAACTCACTCGAAAAACCTACCAAGTCCGTCCCCAGCGCCGTAAATATCTCATCATACTTCGCCCGCGCATGGCCGAAGAACTGGTTTAGCGCTGCGGCTTTGTTGCCGGCTTTCAGATGGTCAATTAGGGTGGTGTACACCGCACGTACGACGGCGATGGTGTCGCTGCTGTCTACCACCGTTACCGTGCGCTGTTCATCATAAATTGTCACACCTGCCGCGTTCTTAATTAGCACCCACGGCGTCCATACGCGGGGCTCGTTATAGCTACAGCTAAAGCTGCTGTTGGCCAGCGTGGTGACGGTAAAGCTTGCTTGCGCCAGATCACGGTCAGGGTTATGGCAGCTAATTCGGATTGAAGCAAAGGCGGTGTTGTTCAAATTAGTGATCTCAATGGTTGCCACTAAGGGTGCCACCCCTTGAGTGGGGGAAACGCTGAATTTAAACGGTTTGATGGCGGCACTACGGGTCACCGTAATAACTTGTGTGGCTAATTGTCCCCCTGCATTGCTCAATACCAAGGTTAGGGTATTTAGCCCTAGTTGCAGTGGCAATGCCGCTATTGCAAACTGCCCATCGGGGGTGATGGTGGCGAGCTGCCCGTTTACGGTGATGCTGGAATTAGGGGGGGCTAAAAAGGTGCCGTTGAAGCTGATGGTGTCATCGTTGACAGTACTACCAACAATACCGCTGGCCACGCTGATGCTGGCCTGCGCGCCTACGGTAAAGGTAATAGGGTCAGATGTGACCATCAGGCCGTTGCTATCGGTAGCCCGTGCAGCCACGATGTAGGTGCCGGTGGCTAGACTGCTGCCGCCGACCCAACGCAGTGCATAGGGCGCGCTGGTGAGCGTTGCTATCACGGTGGGGAGCACAGGCAATGCTGGTGGTACTGGATTCAGGTTGGCATTGGTTAGATTCAAGTACTCTACCTTGGTGATAGTACTGCCGGTAGACGTGGCGGCAATGGTGGTCAAGCTGGACATATCAATGGCTGCTGGGGCGATATAGAAAGTGTAAGGGGCAATAATACGTACGGTTGGCGGTGCTATCACTTGCACGGCTACCGGTAGGCTTTCGTACACTGTGCCTGTTGCATCGGTCATTTTAGCTTTAAGGGTATGGTTGCCTAGCGGGGGATTACTCCAGACTGCTTGGCCGCTAAGCGCGTATACAGCGGGCAGAGGGGCAACGCTTGCGCCACCCTGCAGGGCTACGCCGTTGACAAAGATTTCTACCCGCACAATTCCTGTTGGCGTGTCTTGGCCATGCGCGGAAACGGTGATTGCGGGGGCAGCGGCAAGTGCAATGCTTGCCGCACCCGCGGTATGGGCAAGCGGTGAGGTGATGCTCACGATAGGTGGGCCAGATGCTGCGGTGATGCTGATACTTTGACTGGCGTTGCCAGCCCCAGCAGTATTGTTGGCCGTGACGTTGCAACTGTAGGCAACGCCGCCAATAAGGCCTGTGAGGAGCATTGTGGTTTCATTGCCTACAACTGTACCTGCGGCGGTGATCACAATCGTTGTTTGCCCGGTTGCACTGCAGATGGCGGTGTAGCTTGTGATGGGTGTGTTGCCCGCAGTGGCAGGTGCGGTAAAGCGCACGGTGGCTTGATTAACCGCGGGTGCATAGCTAAGCGCTGTGGGGCTAGAGGGTGTGCCAGCTGCGGCGTTGGGGAACACATTGATAGCGGCGCTTGGGGCGCTGGTTGCAGTCGCGTTAGTGGCTGTCATGGTGCAGCGATATGCGGCGCCGCCAGTTAGGCCCGTGACGGTGACGGTGGTGGAAGCTGGTTGAGCCGTGGCCGTGCCAGTGGGGCGACCAGGTGAGGTGCAAGTAGCGGCATAGCTTACGATGGCTGAGCCACCGAAGCTATAAGGTTGGTTGAAATACAGCTCGGCGCTATTAATACCGCCAGACCAGGCATATAAGCGTGGTGCCAATAGTGGCCCCAATAGAGGATTTACGGTTAAGTTTACAGGTGCCGACATGCCTTGAACGCCATTGTTGTCGGTTGCAATGGCCACAATGCTGTAGGCACCGGAGGCGATAGGTTGCCAAGCAAAATAGTGCGGCGCAGCATTGCTTTGCCCCAACGGCAAATCGTTAATGTAGTAGTTCACAGCACTGAGGGTACTGCCGCTGGCGGCAGCGGCATTAGCGCTGACATTTAACTGTGCAGTAGCAGTGAGCACGCTGTTATCTGCAGGCGCGGTGATGGCTACAGTAGGTGAGATTGCCCCGGCGTTGTTAACAATGAAGCGCAGCGGGGCGCTCCGTATTGATCGGCCTAGTGCGTCTTTTGCGGTGGCATAGCCTACGTAGTAACCTCGCGTTAACGCAGGTAGCGGGTTCTGTTGCATATAGCTGGCGGTATCGACGTTGCTGGTGGTGGTTGTCTGCCCGGTCAAGCTAAATTTTATTTCTTTGATGGCGTTAGGAGGGGCAATGGAGGCGTTGACAGTGATGGTGCCACCGGCAAAGGTGTTGCCCGCGTTTGTGGCTACGGCGCTGCCGTTGGCGATACTCGACGTTAGTGTGATGACCGGATAAATGGTTGGATCAATTACCGCGAAGCTGACTAAATTGGATACGCTGGCATCGTTGACTTCATCACCATTGTAGTCTGCGCGTAAAGCAGCGTGATTGCCTGGGGCTAATGCCGCAGTGATACTCGCTCGACTGGTTGTGGCGTCTGAGACGTTAAGCGTCAACACACCTAGTAACGTCGCGCCATCGTAGAAACTCAAGGTGCCTGTAGGCGCATTGCCATTAACCTGACCGGTCAATAGGGTTGGTGCGTTTGCTGCAGCACTTACCGCGCTGGCGGCAAGCAATACGCTCGTTTCTTTGGTCGCTTGTACCTTAAACACAAACCCACTAGACCCGGTGGCAAAACTTGCCGTGGTTTGTAGTGCGCCGCTGGTTGAAGGATAGCTTGGGTTGGTGGTGGAACCGGCGACGTAGGCGTTGCCGGCTGGGTCTGCTGTGATGTCGTTTGCGATGACGTTAGCGCCTAAGCGCGTTACCATAAAGGCACGGTCACCCGAAGAGTTTAGCTTGGCTAAAAATGATTCGCCTGCACTAAATTGGGTGGCTAAGATGCTGCCGGTAAATTGGGTGATCGGGCGAATGCTCTCTAATTGAGTGGA
>JAYUOW010000152.1:0-14107 GCA_043760555.1 Betaproteobacteria bacterium | reverse complement strand
TACCCCCCCTGGTGCCTCCGCCATCATCGCATGTCCCACATTTTGAATCACAGAAACCTTTGCATCGCCCAGCTGCAAAGCCAGTAAATTAGCGGCTTTCAGCGGGGTCATTAAATCCTTATCGCCGGCAATAATTAGCGTTTTATGGTTTATCGCTTTTAGTTGCGCCTCAGTCAAACTAAATTTTCCGCACGCTGATAAATCATCGTGCAATACGCTGGGTTCGCTGCGTTCTAGTAGGCGTTTGTAGCTGCCGTGTAGGCTGACGCCGGGTTGTGGGCTTGCGTGTAGGCGGGTGCTGGCGGCGTGGCCCCAGATGTTTAGCATGTCGAAGGCGTCCATTGGCCTGTTAGCCGCAGCGTCAAGCAGGGCGTCGGATACGGGCATGGGCATGCAGGCGCCGATTAGCGCTAGCTTGGCAACGCGTGTTGGGTGTTGGTGCGCTACGCATAGGCTTACGAGTGCGCCCATGCTGTGGCCGATGATGTGGGCTTGGTTTAGGGTGGCTGCGTCCATGAAGTCGATTACCCAGTTGGCATAGGTTTCGATGCTGTCGCAGGCGGCACCTTCGCTTAGGCCGTGGCCGGGTAAATCTAGGGCGAAGGCGTTGTATCCATGATAGGCAAACGCACGAGCCTGCATCTGCCAGACGCCATGATCGTTGGCCGCACCATGGATAAAAATGACGTTGGGTTTTGCAGCGTCGAATGGTCGATTGGCGGTGTAGGCGTAGGCAGTTTTGCCGTTGACGATGAGCTTCATTTTTTGGCTCCTGCGGCCTTATTTGCTGCATAAAGGGCTTTGGATAAATCTTCCAAAATGTCGTCGATATGCTCAATACCAATCGACAGCCGAATGGTTCCCGCGCCAATACCGGCGGCCTTCAACGCCGCATCGTCCATTCTAAAATGGGTGGTGCTGGCGGGGTGAATCACGAGTGATTTTGCGTCGCCAATATTGGCAAGATGCGAAAATAATTGCAGCTTTTCAATAAACACTTTGCCGCCCGCGCGACCGCTTTTTAAATCAAAACTTACTACCGCGCCCACGCCACTTGGCAGTAATTTTTGTGCGGTTGCAAAATCAGGATGGTCGGGTAACTCGGGGTAGCACACGTGCGCAACTGCATCGTGCGTGCTTAAAAATTTAACGACGGCACGGGTGTTTTCAATATGCCTTGGCAGGCGCACATGCAGGGTTTCTAGGCCTTGCAAAATTTGGAATGCGGTCATCGCGGGCATGCACGCGCCGAAGTCACGCAGGCCTTCGCGGCGGGCGCGTAACGTGAAGGGCGCGACGGTAGATTCTTCCGACATCACCATGCCGTGAAAGCCGTCGTACGGGGCGTTTAGCGTGGGGAAGCGCTCACCGGCGGCTGAGAAATCAAAGTTGCCACCGTCAATAACTACGCCGCCAATTACGGTACCGTGACCGCACAAAAACTTGGTGGCCGAATGCATCACTAAGGCTGCACCTTGGGCAATCGGTTGCGACAACATGGGCGTGGTGATGGTGGCGTCTACCAGCAAAGGAATATGCTGCGCCCGCCCGATGGCTGCGATGGCTGGAATATCGAGAACATCAAGACCGGGATTACCCACCGTTTCGCCAAAAAACAATCGTGTGTTGGGGCGAATGGCAGCCTGCCACGCGTTCAAATCACGCGGGTCAACGAAGGTAGTTTCAATGCCAAAACGGGGCAGGGTATAGTGCAGTAAATTATGCGAACCGCCATATAGCGCGCGGCTTGCCACGATATGTCCCCCCGCGCCCATTAGCGTGCAAATCGCCAAATGTAATGCCGCCTGACCACTTGCAGTGGCAATGGCGGCCACGCCGCCTTCCAATGCTGCCATGCGCTCTTCAAACACCGCTACCGTGGGGTTAGAAATGCGCGAATACACATGGCCTGGTTGCTCTAAATTAAACAGTGCGGCAGCCGTGTCGCTATCGGCAAAACAAAACGCCGCAGTTTGATATATCGGCACGGCGCGCGCGCCAGTGGCGGGGTCGGGCGACTGGCCGGCGTGGACGGCTTGGGTATTGATGTGCGGATAGGGGGATTTTTGCGCCATGTTGTGGCCTTTAAAATAGTGATGAATGCAACTCAATTATGCAATGCAATCCGTGCTTTTTTCACATAAAAATCGGTTTAAACATTACAAAAGCAGCCGCGAAACTAGGAGAATCGCTTAAAACTTTGTTAAAAACCCAATATATTCAATCTTTTAGGCGCTAAAGCTCAGTATTTACTTAAAGAAGCTTGCTTCTTACGGCAGGTTTGCTATTGTTCCAGTCTGCCTGATTTTTGTGGCGCTTCTGATTCTCGGTTTTTGTGCACTTTTTCGCGTTATGCGCGTTAGGCCTATATGACAAAATATAATTTGCAATTAAAATCCATAGTACGCGCTGTCGCGATGCCAGTGGTTGCGTTGTTTATCGGCGCGTTGGCGTTGCAGCCCGTGGAATCTTTAGCCGCAGTGGCCAAAAAGCCAGCGCTCAAACAAGCCAAACAAGCCACGCAAAAGTCACCCGTTAAGCTCAAAAAAGTGTCCCGCATTGTGCGCGTGCCTGCCGTGCCAGATTTGGGTAAAGACGGTTTCCCTAATTTGTTATCGCACGCGGCGGTGGTGTACGACGCGCTGACTGGTCGCGCGCTGTATTCCAAAAACGCCGACAACGCCATGCCCATCGCCAGCATCACCAAAATTATGACGGCGATGGTAGTGTTAGATGCCAAGCAAAGTTTGGATGAAGCCATCGTAATTTCTGAAGCTGATGTGGACACCTTAAAGTCGTCCCGCTCGCGCCTGCCCGTGGGCTCAGCGTTTCGGCGTGAAGACTTAATGCGCTTGGCACTGATGGCGTCTGATAACCGCGCCGCTGCGGCATTGGGGCGCACCTATCCTGGCGGATCGGTGGCCTTCGTTACGGCGATGAACGCAAAAGCGCAAAGCATTCGTCTAACGCAAGCGCATTTTGTTGACCCGACAGGCTTAGCACCGGGTAATGTGGCCAGCCCGCAAGATTTAGCGCTTCTGGTCGCTGCCGCGTCTGAATACAAAATGATTCGCGAATTTTCAACCACACCAGAGCTTCATGTGACCTTGCCCGATAGCGGCAAGCAACTAGGCTTTAACAACACTAATTCACTGGTGAAATCCGAAGGCTGGAATATTGGATTATCTAAAACTGGGTTCATCAACGAAGCTGGTAAGTGCCTAGTTATGCATGCCACCATTAACAATAACCCAGTAGTGATCGTGCTGCTGGATTCATGGGGTCGTTTGGCGCGCATTGGTGACGCAAATCGCGTTAAAAAATGGCTTGAAACTGCGAAGGTTTCGCCTTATGGTGCGGTGAAGGCTGTTAGCTAATAGCAAATACGCAATAATAGATGCCTGAAGATGCCCGTATTTAGGGCGTCTTCAGGCATTTTTCTTTGTGCTTCTGACGTGTCATACGAATTTTTTCACAAACTCAAGGATGACGCGCCACCTTTCTTGCGCTCCTTCACAAGCAGTTATTGAGTAAACCTAAATGCCAAACGGATGGTCTGGGGAACTTTGGATTGGTGCGAGCATGGCGGTGCATAGGGGCACCACAGGCGACGCAAATAATCATGCCCATTACGCGCACCAAGTATTACGTGGGACAGAAAGCATGGTCTCGGTAGATTTTGAATCCGACACGGTTCATGCCGCAGCCGTGCTGATCCCATCGCTTGCCACGCATCGTATTTATGGTGACGATAAGCCCGTTTTTTCAGTTTTCGCGGAACCACTCGTCATTATGCCAACCGCGTTGTATGAAAGTGTCATCGCGGCTGCTTTGGAGACTGATGCAATTTTTAAATCGGTCAATGGCGCTATCGAATTAGCTGCCACACGCGAAAGCGAAGTGATCCGCGTGGATGCGCGCGTGCGTAGTGCCTTGCGCGACATTGATGCGCAGATCAGTGAAAAAATTTCTGCCGACGCCGTCGCCAAACGCGCTGCAATTTCTTTAAGCCAACTAGAACGCCTGTTTCGGCAGCAAGTAGGAATTTCTGTGCGCAGGCTTGTTTTGTGGCGGCGCGTGCTCCTTGCGATAAATGTTCTATCGCAAGGTGGCACTCTTACGGATGCCGCTTATTTGGCGGGGTTTGCCGATTCAGCCCACTTTTCCCGGACCATCAAAGCGATGTTTGGCGTTAATGCGAGCGCCTCAATAAAAAACTTACATATTGTGGTGAAGCTTTGAAATACGCACCGTTAGCGCAATAGTCCAGCAGGTGTCTCGGGTAATGGAGGAGTGGTTTTTGGCGCAGATTTAAACGGCGCAGTTAATTGCTCAATATAATGATTAGGAAAATCCAGCCTCGACCCGATGCCCAAATCTATTGTGCTCATGCGATAGTTTTTAGCCCAATAATCGGTGCCCAGTAACTTATCCCAAAGGGTGAAAAAAAGCCCAAAATTTACATCCCCCGATGTGCCATAGCGCATATGATGAAAACGATGCACTGGCGCAAAGGCGAACACATGGCGTAGCGCGCCAAGCCGCATATCTACGTTGCTGTGTTGCAACAACAATTGGATTGCGACCGCAAACGCCACAAGCGCAACGACAGTTTGCGATGCGCCCAGCAGCAGCAAGGGCATAATCCCAGCGATGCTCTCCACAGTTTGATGGAGCGGATGCTTCATGAGGCCGTTAAAGCCGTACATTCGCTTCACGCTATGGTGTACCGCGTGTAATCGCCAAAGCCAGTCTATTTTATGGCTGGCATAGTGAGCCAATGTGATGCCCGCGTCGGCTAAAACAATAGCTATAAGTACCTGTAAAATTAGCGGCCATTGCATAGGCCAAATGCCGAATGTGGGTATGAAAGCAGCTATAAATGGCAGCGATATAAGCCCAACAGCGGTTAACGATTCATTCACGACGGCGTGGGCGACATCGCGTAGCCTATCTCCATGATTGGTATTCCACGTCACGTCGTAAGGCGCAATTTTCTCTAAGGCAAAATTAGTTGCGATTGCGACGATCGCAAGCGGAATGAGCGTCCACAACCTCAATCGATACCAATCGACGGCAAGGATGGCTAACCCGATGAATCCAAACCAAAAAACCGGTGCATATAAATACTTAATGGCTATTAACATTCAGTTCTCATCGTTTTTTGTAAAAGCTAATTTTGCCCATCTTGCGCGCGTTTTAATTGTATAAACGGCGCAACTTTGGCTCAATTAAATGCTGAGTTGCAAACCACTTGATTAAACAATTGAGAGTGAACCTTTCTGCTCGATTCGTGTCCAATTTTGCAAATACATCATGTTCTGCTAAGATATTCCCTATGAATTTAAGCGCCACCTTTAAAGTCGCTCTCTGGTTGCTGTTGCTGGCGCTACCCGCGCACGCAGTGGCGGCGACTTCTATGGTGCATTGTGTGCGGATGCAACGCGCGGCCGTAGTTGCGCAAACTGACGCTACTGTTTCAGTAGAATCAACGCAAATGGCGAGTGTTGAGATGGCGATGCCTGATTGTCACGGCGCTACGGCTAAAAAAGTGGCGCCGCCGGTTGATGGCGATGGCGAAAGCGATAGCAAAGTCATAAAGGCGGACGGCAAATGCAGTGCTTGTGCCTCTTGCTGTTTTGCTGTTGCTGCTGTGGATGCTAATGCCGCGACCACATTTGCCCCGCGTAATCAAACTACCCAGTTTGCGTTTACCCAAACTGCCATCACGTTCATCACCGCCGGTTTAGAACGGCCACCCAAACACTTCAACGCCTAGACGTACAGAGCAAATTCCGTCGCACCTTTCGGCGCGCCCGTCTTGCTTCAAGCCCGCTTCACATGCACTGGCTTGAGCGCTTTTGTTGAGGTTATTATGTTGCTAAAAACTAAAGTCCGCTGCCCTTATTTGGGTCACGCGGCAATCATGCTTGCTTGCGGAATTACTGCGGTGCCTGCTGTTGGCCTCGCAGTAGAACCGGTAGGCTCGCCCCGCGTTACGTTGACCTATCGGTCAGTTTTTTCTGATTATCAGAAATTAGAAAATTTTTCTGAGCCCAAAAGCAATGCGTGGCGACTCGCCAACGATGCGGTAGAAAAAGTAGGCGGCTGGCGACAATATGCCAAGGAAGCCGCGCGCGCGGATGCGCCGCCGACTGTGCCTACCATCAAGCCCGCAATGTCGCCCGCGCCACCGCCCACGCCCGCGCCACCGCTCGCGCCCACCATGCATGGCCATCACGGGAAAAAGCCATGAAAAATATTATGTGTGCTGGTGCTGCAAAACTAACCGCGCTGATCGCCACTGCACTGCTAGCTGGCTGCACCACCGTAGACTTTAGCCAATCTGTGGCTAAAACCAACCAACAAGCTGCTGCATTCACGCAAGGCCATCTTGCGTTAGCGCAAACTGAAATGCAGCGACAAGAGCGGTTAAATGCGGCGCAAACGCTATTAGCGCAGCCGCTCAACCAATCCAACGCGGTCAAACTGGCGCTGCTCAATAGCCCGTCGTTACAAGCATTGTTGGCGCAGCATTGGGCCGATGCTGCGCAGGCGGCACAAGCTGGGCGCATCGCCAATCCGGTGTTTAGCTTTGAGCGTATGGTGACGTTAAGCGAGTTGGAGCTAGGCCGGTTTTTAAGCGTTGGTTTGCTTGATATATTGAGCTTGCCGCAGCGTCAACAGCAAGCTAAAGCGCGGCTTGACATTGCCCAACTACAGCTCACCAGCACCGTAATTGATGAAGTAACGAGAGTGCGGATGGCGTGGGTAAAAGCGGTGGCGGCCGCGCAAACCCAAGCGTTTGCGCAAAACGTGCACGATGCCGCCAAAGCCAGCGCCACCTTGGCACAGCGCATGCAAGCCATCGGCAATTTCACCAAGCTGCAGCGGGCACGACAGCAAGGGTTCTATGCCGTTGCCACTAGTCAGTGGGCACAAGCCCAGCAGAATGCGGTGGCGCAGCGCGAAGCATTGGTGCGGCTATTGGGCTTGAATGATGCGCAAGCCCAAAACATGCGGCTTGACGAGCGCTTGCCAAATTTGCCTGAGCAAACGCGGTCTGCCGCTGAAATAACCCAAGCCGCTGCTGCGATGCGACTCGACGTGCAAATGGCGAAGGCTGAGCTTGATTACGCCGCCAGTGCGCAAGGGTTAGCGAAGCTAATGAGTTTTACCGACATCGAATTAGGCGCGCGCCGCGATACCATTTATGAACGCGCCGATGGCCATAAAACCACCAAGCGGGGTGCCGAAATTAGCATCGCGCTGCCCATTTTTGATTGGGGCGATCAGCAGCGCGCGGCTATGAACGCACAAACGCTAGCGGCATCATATCGGGCAGAAGCCACTACGGTGGCGGCGAGCTCCCTGTTGCGCGAAAGCTATGCGGCCTACCGCACGGCTCACGATATTGCAAAACACTATCGCGATGAAATTGTGCCTTTGAGCAAAGCCATATCGGACGAAAATGTGTTGCGCTACAACGGCATGTTTATTGGCGTGTTTGAGCTGCTTGCCGATGCCCGCGAACAAATTGGGGTGGTGATGGGCGCCATTAACGCGCAGCAGCAATTTTGGCTGGCAGACGCCGCATTGCAAGCCACTATCGTTGGTAAACCGATGATGGTGAATATGGAGCCGATGGCACCAACAGGTGGGGGTGGCGGCGATGCAAAACACTAATTTTCTTTATGTCTGCGCAAACATTCCTCATCCACCATTAAGCAAAAAACTAGGCACAAATCATGAATAACAGACGACAGTTTTTTAAAACCGCAGGCATGGCAGGTGCTGTAGCCGTAAGTGCAACCGCAGTGAGCCGTGTCGCGATGGCAGCACTGCCAGAACCAGTCATGCAAACTAAGCCCGACACCATGCCGCCGCTGGTGCCCAACACGGGGCGACCCTACAACCCGGTAGTGACGCTGAACGGCTGGACGCTGCCATGGCGCATGAACGCAGGCGTGAAAGAATTCCACTTGGTGGCAGAACCCGTGATCCGCGAAATGGCACCCGGAATGAAGGCGCATTTGTGGGGCTACAACGGCCAAAGCCCAGGGCCTACCATTGAAGTGGTGGAGGGCGATCGGGTGCGGATATTTGTAACGAATAAATTGCCGGAACACACGAGTGTGCATTGGCATGGCCAACGGTTGCCCAACGGTATGGACGGTGTTTCTGGCCTCACGCAAAAATCCATCCAGCCCGGTAAAACGTTTATGTATGAATTTATCGCGAAGCGTCCGGGTACGTTTATGTATCATCCACACGCAGATGAAATGACGCAAATGGCGATGGGTATGATGGGCTTTTGGGTGACGCATCCGAAGGTGAAGCACCCAGAAATATCTGAAGTGCAGCGTGATTTTTGTTTTTTACTCAACGCCTACGATATTGATCCCGGTGCGTACACGCCTAAAATTATGACCATGCTCGATTTTAATTTATGGACGTGGAATAGCCGTCTTTTTCCCGGGATTGATTCGCTCAATGTGCGCTTAAACGACAAGGTGCGTATTCGTATTGGCAACTTAACAATGACCAATCATCCGATTCATTTGCACGGCCACGAGTTTGCTGTGACAGGCACTGATGGCGGCCCCGTACCAAAAAGTGCGCGCTGGCCAGAAGTAACTACCGACATCGCAGTAGGCCAAATGCGGCAAATTGAATTTTTGGCCGACGAGCTTGGCGATTGGGCGTTTCACTGCCACAAAAGCCATCACACCATGAACGCGATGGGGCACGATGTGCCGACGATGATCGGCGTAGATCACAGCGGTGTCGTTAAACAAATCACCAACCTAATTCCTGAATACATGGTGATGGGTGAGCGCGGCATGGCCGACATGAGTGAAATGGAAATGCAGTTGCCCGACAACACCCTGCCCATGATGACTGGCGATGGGCCGTTTGGATCGGTAGAAATGGGCGGTATGTTTACGATGCTCAAAGTGCGTAAAGACCAAAAGCCCGGCAATTATTCTAACCCGCCGTGGTATCAACATCCCGCCGGTGAAGTGGCGTCAGAGTGGACTGGAAAACTGCCTGAAGAAGCCCGAAATACGGGAATTTCCAACCAATCAATGCCGCGCAAAATTATGCCGAAAAAAGAAGTTGAAGTACAAATTCGTAAGCCCGTAAATTCAAATAATCACGCTAACCACTAATCGAGAATACCAATATGAAAATTATCTCAGCAGTTGTTTTGATCGCAGCGCTTGGTGTTGCAGCACTTGACCTGACCCCGCCAGCATTTGCCCACAGCAAAGCAGTGCATGCAACACCAGCCGTGGTTAAGAAAGAACAAAAGGATTGGGGCATTGCAGGGGACGCTAAAAAAGTATCACGCACCATCAACGTAAACATGCTCGACACCATGCGTTTTAGTCCCGATAAAATTACCGTGAAGTTAGGCGAAACCGTGCGCATCCGCGTGAAAAATACCGGTGCCATGCTGCATGAATTTGTAATCGGCACAAAAGCTGAAAACGCCACCCACGCGGCACTCATGGTGAAGTTTCCAAATATGGAACACGATGAACCCTACATGGCGCATGTACCTGTCGGCAAAACCATGGACTTAATTTGGACATTCAATAAACTCGGTGATTTTGAATTTGCCTGCTTGATTGCTGGGCATTATCAATCGGGTATGGTGGGTGCAATTGCGGTGGTTAAATAAGCGTGCCGCGCGTCATCGCCTCGCCCGCATATTGCGTTAAACAATTTGTACTCAATAACAAGGAAATTACCACATGAAAAAAATGTCCCTCCCAGCGCAACTTGCGCTAATCACTGCCCTGTTCGGCGCTAACTTCTGTACTAGCGTAACGGCTGCAATTGTTGATATTAAGTTCGACGCCCAGGGTCGTTTCGCCCATGAAGTTGAAATGCCAGTGGGCAAAACCGTTGAAGTTTGCGGCGCCTTGAAAGCAGGCGTTGCGGTGGATTGGTCATTTAAAAATACAGCACCGCTAAACTTCAACATTCACTTTCATAAGGGTGAGGCGGTGTCTTACCCGTTTCAGCAAAAAGGCGCGAGCAATTTAGCCCAGAAATTTACGCCTGAAATTGAGCAGGATTATTGCTGGATGTGGACCAATCGAAATTTGGAACCAGTAAAACTCAACGTGGCACTTAGCACTACAGTAGCGAAGGTGGCGGACACGCCCGTTAAGGCTGACGCTGCTAAAGTTGATGCAGATATGACCGCAGGCGAAATCCGCAAAGTCGATAAAGACGCAAAAAAAATCACCATCAAACACGCTGAAATTAAAAGCCTAGAAATGCCTGCAATGACGATGGTGTTTCAAGTAAAAGAACCAGCGCTGTTAGACAAAGTGCAAGCGGGCGACAAGGTGAAATTTAAAGTGGAAAAAATTGGCCGTGCCTATGTGGTTACTGAAATGGTGAGTGAAAAGTAAGCTTTTTTAGCTGGTTAAGGTGCCTGAAGAAGCCCTATTTTAGGGCATCTTCAGGCATTTTTTTGCCTAAAAAGCCGCACTTTCTGGTATGCATACCGGTTACCTTGGGTAGGTTGCGCTACTGGAAGTGGTGATTGTGGCCTTGCTGCCGTAAAATACGCTCGCATGCGCTTTCAATCTAATTTCAAGAAAATAAACCATGATCAAACCACCCAAAACCATTGCGCCATTGCGTATTGCCGACATTGAATCGCTAAACCACGATGGCCAAGGTGTTGCGCATGTGGACGGCAAGGTGGTTTTTATTGATGGCGCGCTACCGCGTGAGCGTGTGGAATATCAGCCGCGCCGCAGTAAAAATAGCTACGAGCTGGGTGAGACGGTGGCGATTTTGCGTGAGGCCTCCGCTCGTGTAACGCCTAAATGCGCGGCTTTCAAGGTATGTGGTGGCTGCGTGTTGCAACATGCTGAGCCGGCATTGCAGGTAGCGGCTAAGCAGCGGGTACTGGAAGATAATTTCCAGCGCATCGGTAAAGTAACGCCTGCGCGGGTGCTGCCGCCAATTTACGCAGCACCTTGGGAATATCGCCATCGGGCGCGGGTGTCGGTGCATTACGTCGCTAAAAAAGGCGGCGGGTTGGTGGGCTTCAGAGAGAAGAAAAGCAGCTTTGTGGCCGAGATGGGGCGCTGCGAAGTGTTGGCAGGCGGCGTGGGCGGCTTAATTATGCCGCTGCGGCAGCTTATGACCACCCTAGAAGCCCGCGCACGCTTGCCGCAAATAGAGATTGCTGTTGGAGAGAACGTAACGGCGCTGGTGCTGCGGGTGATGGATCCGTTAAGCGATGCGGACTGCGCCAAGCTCAAAGAATTTATCGACGCACAAAATTTAAGTTGGCAGGGCAGCAAAAATCCACCACTGCAATGGTGGCAGCAATCTAAAGGCCCTGAAACTGCAGTGGCGTGGTACCCAGAAATTATGCCGAAGGTGAGCTACACCTTGCCCGAATTTAATTTAGATATGCAGTTTAAGCCCACCGAATTTACCCAAGTAAATTTCGCGGTGAATCGCCTAATGGTGAAGCGCGCGATTGATTTATTAGAAATTAAAGCAGGCGACCATATCGCTGATTTATTCTGCGGCCTAGGCAACTTCACGCTCGCCATCGCGCGACGCGGCGCGATCGTGGTGGGTGTAGAAGGCAGTGAAAGCTTGGTGACGCGCGGCTATGAAAACGCGAAGCACAATGGCTTTACTGATGATGAAAAGGCTTTAAGCTTTTTTGCCGCTGATTTATACACCAACCAAGAAGCCGCCATGCAGCGCGTGCCCAAGGTGAATAAAATGCTGATTGACCCGCCCAGAGATGGTGCGCTAGAAGTCTGCAAACTGCTCACCCGTGAAGCCCGCCCTGAGCTTACGCGCATCGTGTACGTAAGCTGTAACCCCAGCACCTTAGCGCGGGATGCGGGGGTGTTGGTAAACGAACTAGGTTGGACGTTAGCGGCAGCGGGGGTTGTGAATATGTTTCCGCATACCGGGCATGTGGAATCTATTGCGCTGTTTGTGCGGGATTAAATGTACTTGCGAGCGCTTTTTCAAAGCGCAGCTAGAAGCTTCTCGTACTCGTTATGCGCGCCTATCCAAAACCAAAGCATCGTATCCCCTTGCAACGTTCCCACGGCGCGCCAATTTAGATCAATGCGCACGGAATAAATTGGCAGAGTTGCATGCACTTTTTTGAAGCGTAGCGATGGATGAGCCGTGTTTTCAGACCACAGTAAGTAACTGGTCTTTGCTTTAAGCTGAATTGATGTCGGCGCATTCGCGAGCAGTGTTTGAAAGCTCGATGTAGTTTTAGATTCCACAGAGCGGCTAGAGGTTTTTCGTTTTGCCTGCCGCGTGCTCAGCGATGGCTTCTGCTGCCAAAGCCGCAAGCAAGTCTTGCGATTTTGCGAATGAGTTTGTCCATGCTTTTTCCGATGCAATTTCTTCTAGGAGAATTGACGCCAGAACATCTTGTTCGTGATTTGGTAGTGCGTTAACTTTCTTGATCACTTGCTCAAGTAATTGGGTCATTGTGATGCTCCAAGGGTTACGGTCGGTCGCATGATGATACAACGGATAAGCATGTTCAAAGACAGCTAAACTCAAGGTAGAGAATCCTGATTGTTAGGGATGTTCATGACGTGAACATCCCCATGAAGTTTAATAATTATATTTCGCTTATTGATTTTTAAACACACGACTACCGGCGGCATTAAACTCTAGTTTGAGTTGATTGCACGGTATGAAAGCGCCGTTGCTTAAAATTGAGACTTTGTTTTGGAAGGTCAATCCCGGACGCACTGAACTTGCATTGAAGGTAATTGAACCTGTGAGGATGTTGTTTACGATAACGTCGTACTGTAGGAATATTGTATTGGGTGTGTTGCTGACGTTAGTGCCCGTTAATTGCGCGTTACAAATCGTCTGATTACCTACCGGTTCTTCGCTAAAAGCGATCGACAAAATTCTGGTGCCATCAAAATCAAACGGAAAGCCACCGGTTGCTGGCGGTGTTGTTGTTGGCGGGCTGGCAAACAATGATCGGGTGACGTTTTTAGTACCTGATCTGCCATCGACTACAAAGTTCATCGTGGCACCGTTGATGGTGTTGAAAATCATCTCGAGTGAACCTACCGGCACGATGCTTCTATTACCGCTCCACTGTGCAGTTACCGCATCGCCGTTGGTGATTTTTAGCATGCCAGCATCGCGGCAACGGTCGTTAGCCACGACGCAATTTGTCGCTGCATACCAAACCGGATTGCGGTTGGCGTCGAAGGTATAGATGGTGATAAACATGGTGCCGTACTGATGCACGACCGATGCACCCCAACCGCTTTCGGCGTCGATATTCCATAGGCCTGACATTGCAGTGCCTGCTGTGTCTACAGGAATTGCGTTAGCGCTTGGGCTGTGGCTTGTTAGAAAGCCTGCGGTTAAAACAATCGATGCAAAAAATGTGAGGTTGCGGGCAATGCGATTTATAAGGGAAGTCATGGGGTAATGGTGTCCTGAAAGTAAATAGATGGCGCGATATGGTGCTTGGCGCGCCGCGATTGTAGCGCGTTACGGGTCGGTGAGGTATGAATTACTGCCTATTTTTGCGCTGAATAGCAGCTGGCTCTAGTACTAGATAAAGCTTGAAGACACCCGTAAATAGGGCGTTTCCAGCATATTGTTTGATGGGGTTGTTGGGCAAAGGGGAGCTTTAAAGCGGCACGCCTTGCAGCAAAATTGCCCGCACTTGCTCGTATTCTTTTAGTCGTGCGAAATCTTTTTTGGTCGGTTTTGGAATGCGCGCGAGGTTCATATTGTCGGCGACGTCTGCCAACTTCACCACACGCGCAATTGGGTTGGCGGCAGCGCGGTGGGCGGCGGCAATGCGTCCTTCGCCTGCGGTTTTGGTGAGCGCAAAAATGGCGTCGACTACTTCTACCGGAAAGTTTTCGTCTTCCAAATCGAAAAGTTTGACTTTGGTATCTTCTATTACGTCGTGCAACACCGCTGCCATACGTTCGTGCGCGGTGGTCACTGCGAGCATCACGCGAAGCGGATGCAAAATATAAGGTTGACCCCCTTTGTCTAGCTGGTTTTCATGCGCCCAAGCGGCTATTTGAATGGCTTTTTCTAA
>JAYUOW010000151.1:0-14108 GCA_043760555.1 Betaproteobacteria bacterium | reverse complement strand
TGGCACGCCACCGGCGATAGGGGCATCATGTACCGTCACCGCGCAAAATCGCAACGCGCCGCTCACGCCTGATTTTGACTTCACGATTTTCAACGTGGCAGGCAGCGGCACGCTCAATGCCTTGCCGCCATTTCGCGCACGCGTTACGTGTTCAGACGGCACTGTTGGTGAGACAGCCTATGTGTTTCCGTTGTTTAATGAAGCCGTGCTATTTGCTGGCGGTATTAAGTTTGGCGCACTGACGCCATTGCCGTTGGCATTGCAGGTAGTGCCAGATCGCGCGAGGATATCCACTGGGCAATCCACCCAAATTCGCGCAAAAGCTATTTCTAATACGGCGCAACTAGTCGATGTGACGCCGCGCATTAAAGGAACGGGTTACACCTTAAGCAATCCGTTGCTCGGCACGATTACCGAAGACGGTTTATACACAGTGCTTGCCGAATTTGCCTCAGCATCCAGTTCGCGGGTCGTGATAACGGCAGAAAATGAAGGTGTGGTTGGTAGCGCCATGTTAACCCTAGGCCCGCGCGGTTCCCTAACCGGTAAAGTCACCCGCGCCGACGGCGTCACGCCCGTCGCCGGTGCTGAAATTTCCGTACTTCGCACGCAGCCCCGTGAGCAAGCGGGCACAGTAGTTACCGATGCGTTGGGCAATTATTCATTGGCGGATGTCAATGCTGGTTCATTCATACTCACCGTGATTGATCCCCTCACGGGCGACCGTGGGCAAGCCGCATCTAAGATTGAAAACGAAGGTGAGGTGGGTAGCGCTAACGTAAAGCTCAACGGTCAAGGCATAGTGGTGGTTACCGTGATTGATGGCAACAATGCTACTGTGCCCAATGCCCAAGTAACGCTTACCGCCCTTGGTGCTTTTTTAGATACCCGCACCATCAATACCGACGCTACCGGTAAATTCACGTTTAACAGTGTGCTGGCGGGGGACGTAACGCTTTCCACTCGCGATCGCCCATCGGGCTTGGTGGGGACTATTTTGGGCTGCGTTTTGCAAAATTCAGCCACGTTGGTGGCAAGGTTAATTTAACATTGAAGCTTCAGTGGCATTCCCGTGGGCAGCATATTACTAAAGCCGCCTGAGGCATTCGCATAGGTTTGAGCCCCAAATAGTACATCCGCCCATAACGAAATAAGCGCTTGTTCTCACGCTTCGCTGATGCTAGTATTACATCGTAATACTAAGCGGAGAAGGAGCAAATATATGGAAATTACGTCGGTTACCAGTAAAGGGCAGGTGACTATACCTAAGGCTGTACGGCAGCAATTAGGGATTCGTCAAGGCAGTCGAATTGAATTTTCGTTTGTCGGAAATCGCGTTGAGATGCGTGTCCATAGTACGCCGACAGCGATGCCTGAAGGCGGGTTTGGGTTGCTTAAAAGTCGTCGGGCATCAGTGCCTGCTGATTTTGATCCAGCAATGTTGCTGAAAAAGTGATTGGCCTTGATACGAATATATTAGCGCGCTACTTCGTTGAAGACCGAAGTGATTTAGAGGCGACCCGTCAACGTGTTATTGCAAAGCGCCTCATTGAATCCGGCAGACCGCTAATGGTGTCCAAGACGGTTATTTTGGAACTGGAGTGGGTGATGCGCGGCTACTACGGCTTTACGCAAGCTGAAGTGCTGTTGGTCATGCAACATTTATTAGCAATCTCTCATGTGATGATTGAGGATAGAGCGACAGTCGAGCACGCGCTATCGCATTGTGACGCCGGAATCGAATTCGCTGATGCGCTACATCATGCAAGTTATCGTGGCTGCGAAAGTATGGCAACGTTTGATGACCGTAAATTTGCGCGACGTGCGAAAAAATTACGCCTCACACCAGCTGTGCTTACGCCGAAGTAGCACCCAGCCACGCCCTCACCGGCACCCATAACGGCTTACGTCCGTTCCGTCTCGTCCTCTTCCGCGTGCGGCAAAATTCATCACGAATTTCGTTTGGGTTTAGCTGCAGGCTTCCTAGTAATCGGCACATTCACGGCTAAAAAATGCGTGCTAAGCCTTGTATAATAATGGTCTAGGCGCTGCGATTGCACGCGACTAAGCTGCCTCAATTGTGAGACCCATTTCATGCAAACGAACAATCCCCCCCAAACCCTCTACGACAAACTCTGGAACGCTCATGTGGTGCATTCTGAAGCCGACGGCACAGCCCTAATTTATATTGATCGCCATTTGGTGCATGAAGTGACCAGCCCGCAGGCGTTTGAAGGCCTAGAATTGGCCGGGCGTAAGGTGTGGCGGTTAAATTCGATCATGGCGACTGCTGACCATAATGTGCCGACCACATCGCGCAAGGAGGGCATTGCTGATCCTATTTCGCGGTTGCAGGTTGAAACGCTGGACAAAAATATCGAAAAATTTGGTGTACGCGATTATTTTGGTATGGACGATTCGCGGCAGGGCATTGTGCATGTAATTGGGCCGGAGCAAGGCGCTACCCTGCCGGGCATGACTGTGGTGTGCGGGGACTCGCACACGAGCACGCATGGGGCGTTTGCAGCACTCGCAATGGGCATTGGCACGAGTGAGGTTGAGCATGTGATGGCAACCCAATGCTTGGTGTCGAAAAAAGCTAAAACGCTGCTAATTCAAGTGGATGGTGAGGCTGGTTTGGGCGTGACGGCGAAGGATATTGTGCTGGCTATTATTGGCAAAATAGGCACGGCTGGCGGCACGGGGTATTGCATTGAGTTTGCTGGTTCAGCTATACGGGCGCTATCAATGGAAGGCCGGATGACGGTTTGCAATATGGCTATTGAAGCTGGCGCGCGGGCGGGTTTGATTGCAGCGGACGATAAAACCTTTGCGTATTTGAAGGGGCGGCCATACGCCCCGCAGGGCGCGGATTTTGACCGTGCGTGCGCGTACTGGCGCACTTTGCATTCTGATGCGAACGCAAAATTTGATACCGTGGTAACGCTTAACGCAGCGCACATCGCGCCGCAAGTGACTTGGGGTACTAGTCCCGAGATGGTCGTAAATATTGGCGATGCGGTGCCTGATCCGGCAAAAGAAGCGGATCCAGTCAAGCGTGAATCCATGGAGCGTGCATTGCAATACATGGGCTTAACGCCAAACACGCCGATGGAAAAAATCGCGATTGATAAGGTGTTTATCGGTAGCTGTACCAACTCGCGCATTGAAGATTTGCGGGCGGCGGCCAGCGTGGTGCGGGGGCGGCATATTGCCGCTAATGTTAAGTTGGCCATGGTGGTGGCGGGCTCTGGTTTGGTAAAGCGGCAGGCTGAAGCGGAAGGGTTGGATAAAATATTTTTGGCCGCTGGTTTTGAATGGCGTGAGCCGGGCTGCTCAATGTGTTTGGGCATGAATGACGATAAATTATTGGCCGGTGAGCGTTGCGCCAGCACGTCTAATCGCAATTTTGAAGGTCGTCAGGGTGCAGGTGGGCGTACCCATTTACTTAGTCCCGCAATGGCCGCCGCAGCCGCTATTGCAGGGCGCTTTGCTGATGTTCGGCAAGTACTTTAGGGGTTGATATGGATGCTTTTAGACAGCACACAGGATTGGTTGCGCCGATGGATCGCGCAAACGTGGATACCGACGCCATTATTCCGAAGCAGTTTTTGAAGTCGATTAAGCGCAGCGGCTTTGGCCCTAATTTGTTCGATGAGTGGCGTTATATGGATCACGGCGAGCCTGGTATGGACAACAGCAAACGCCCGCTTAACCCAAATTTTGTGCTCAATTTGCCGCAATATCAGGGTGCGTCAATTTTGCTTGCGCGTAAGAATTTTGGCTGCGGTTCATCGCGCGAGCACGCGCCATGGGCGTTGCAACAGTTTGGTTTTCGCAGTGTGGTGGCGCCAAGCTTTGCGGACATATTTTTTAATAACTGTTTTAAAAACGGCATGTTGCCCATCGTGCTTTCGGAAGAGCAAATTGCACGGCTTTTTGAGATTGAAAAAGCCACGCCAAACTTTAAATTGGCAATTGATTTAGAAAAGAAAATAATCGGCATTCCGGGCCACGAGCAATTTAGCTTTGAAGTGGAAGACCATCGCCACCAATGTTTGCTAAATGGTTGGGACGATATTGGCTTGTCTTTGAAGCATGTAGATAAAATTCGCGCCTATGAAGCAGCCCGAGAAGCCCGTGAACCTTGGGTTTTTGGGCGATAGGCACATTTTCAAACAGGGATAAATAAAATGAAAATTGCAGTAATGGCCGGCGACGGCATTGGCACCGAAATTATGACGCAAGCATTGCGCGTGTTAGACGTATTGCGCAGCGACGGATTAAAAATTGAAACCGAATCAGCGCTCGTGGGTGGCGCAGCATACGACGCTACCGGCCATCCATTGCCGCCCGCGACCTTAGCGCTGGCAAAGAGCGCTGACGCCGTATTATTCGGTTCCGTCGGTGGCCCGCAATACGATACCTTGCCGCGCGAATTGCGCCCTGAAAAAGCAATTTTGGGCTTGCGCAAAGAATGCGATTTTTTTGCGAATTTGCGGCCTGCAGTGGTGTTGCCAGAACTTGCCGATGCATCGCCATTAAAGCCCGAATTGGTGACCGGCCTTGACCTGATGATTATTCGCGAGCTCACTGGCGATATTTATTTTGGTGAGCCGCGCTCAATCACTGGCGAGAAGGGTTCGCGCGTTGGCATTAACACCATGCATTACACCGAAGCGCAAATTACCCGCATTATTCATGTGGGTTTTAAGACTGCGCAGCAACGGCGCAAAAAGTTATGCTCGGTCGATAAAATGAATGTGCTGGAAGCCATGCAGCTATGGCGCGATATTGCCATTGAAATTGCGCCGCAATATCCTGATGTTGAGCTTACGCATATTTTGGTGGACAACGCGGCGATGCAGCTTGTGCGTTATCCAAAGCAGTTTGACGTGATGGTGGCGGGCAATATGTTTGGCGATATTTTGTCCGATGAAGCATCAATGCTGACGGGCTCGATCGGCATGTTGCCGTCCGCCAGCTTGGACGCGCACGGTCGCGGCTTGTACGAGCCTATTCATGGATCAGCACCGGACATTGCTGGGCAAAATAAGGCAAATCCGTTGGCGCAAATATTGTCTGCCGCGATGATGTTGCGTTACACCTTTAAACTAGAAGAGCCTGCGCTAAGAATCGAAAAAGCCGTACGCGGCGCGCTTGCAGCGGGATTTCGCACTGGCGATATAGCCAACAGCGCTAAAACTGGTGATAAAATTTGCGGCACGACGCAGATGGGCGATGCGGTTTTAAAATATCTTTAAAACAGCGCTAAAGCACCTTCAGTATTCATTAAAAATACATCACAGGAATTACAGCAAATGTTGAAAGTAGGCATGGTAGGTTGGCGTGGCATGGTGGGTTCAGTGTTGATGGATCGGATGCGCACAGAAAAAGATTTTGCACTGATTGAGCCGGTATTTTTTACCACGTCAAACGTCGGTGGCGCGGGCCCCGTTGAAGCTGGTGGTACGCCATTGCAAGACGCTAAAAATGTCGCAGCATTGGCTAAAATGGACGTCATCATCACCTGCCAAGGCGGCGAATACACGTCAGAAATTTATCCGCAATTGCGCAGTGCTGGCTGGAAGGGCTACTGGATTGACGCTGCAAAAACCTTGCGCATGAATAAAGACGCGGTGATTATTCTTGATCCGGTAAACATGCCGGTGATTCAAAACGCGCTGACGAACGGCGTAAAAGATTATATCGGCGGCAACTGCACCGTAAGCTGCATGTTAATGGGTCTAGGAGGCCTATTTAAGGCTGATATGGTCGAATGGATGACCTGTATGACCTACCAAGCCGCCTCGGGCGGTGGAGCGGCGCATATGCGCGAGCTGTTGACCCAGTTTGGCACGCTGAATGCTGAAGTAAAAGCGTTGCTGGACGACCCGCATTCGGCCATTTTAGAAATTGATCGAAAAATTTTGGCGAAGCAAAAAAGCCTGAGTGCGGCTGAAACCCAAAATTTTGGTGTGACGTTGGCGGGCAATTTGATTCCGTGGATTGATAAAGACATGGCATCAATGGGCACGCCTGGCATGTCGCTCGAAGAGTGGAAGGGCATGGCCGAAACTAATAAAATCCTTGGACGCGGCGCTGATTTTGGTAGCGCTGCCACGCCAATCGACACGCTTTGCGTGCGAATCGGCGCAATGCGCTGCCATTCGCAAGGGCTTACGATCAAGCTGAAGCAGGACGTTCCGCTAGATGAAATTTCTGACATCATTGCGTCAGACAATGAGTGGGTCAGAGTGATTCCCAACAATCGCGAAGCCAGCATGCACGGCCTAACGCCTGCGGCCGTGACGGGAACCATGACGATTCCGGTCGGGCGTTTGCGTAAAATGGTTATGGGCCCGACTTATTTGAGCGCGTTTACCGTTGGCGACCAACTTTTGTGGGGAGCCGCCGAACCTTTACGCCGAATGTTGCGAATTTTGCTCAATCAACCGAAATTAGGCTAAAAATTTTTGTTTTTGCACTATTTCCTTACATAACAACAAGTTAGCGTTTCTTTTTGAGGCTTTTAGTGAGACTTTCGGGGTTTTGGGCTGTTCCCGAAAGTCTTAACAAAGAGATATAAGTTGAAACAATAACCCGTTGATGTTATGTTACTTTCTCTAAATAACAACAGCTTGGGGTTGCGCATGACCAATCCAGGGAAAAAAACACTGTCCGCAGCGTTGGCATCCATATTTTTCACCGCAGGTTTAGGAGTGGGGGTGAATGCTTATGGTGCCGGTTTGGGCCGATTAACCGTTTCGTCTGCTCTTGGGCAGCCGTTAGTAGCGGAAATCGAGCTCGTATCGCTGCTTCCGGGTGAGTTTGAATCGCTTTCAGCGAAGGTGGCAAGCCCTGACGCCTATCGCTCCGCGAAAATCGAATATTCATCGGTACTTCGCCTACTTAAATTTGTGCCAGAAATGCGCGCAGACGGCAAACCCATACTGCGTGTGACCAGTACGGCACCCGTTAGCGAGCCATTTGTCGACGTACTCGTTGAGATGGTTTGGCCGTCAGGCAAACTATTGCGCGAATACCCAATATTGCTGGACCCGCCGGGTTTTAGTGAAGCGAAGGTATCGCAAGCGCCAGTTGCAGGCATGGCTAAACCAGCGTCAGGTGCTTCGACCGCGGTAGCCACACCGGTTACTCAGTCTTCGGCACCACCGTCACGCGTGGTCTCGTCGACAACCGTATCGAGCCCAGATTCTTACGGGCCGGTTAAAGCGGGCGACACGTTGAGCAAAATTGCCGCCAGCGTAAAGCCTGATTCCGTATCGCTTGAGCAAATGCTGGTTGCCCTATATCGCGAAAACAAAGATGCGTTTTCGGGCAACGTAAATCGGCTGAAAAAAGGCCAAATTTTGCGTGTGCCGTCGGCTGGTGAAGTCAATGCTATTCCCCAAGCAGAAGCTAAGCGCGAGTTATCCGTGCAGGTTTCTAACTGGCGCGAATATCGCGAAAAAGTGGGCAACGATGTTTCCGCAGCGCCCGCAAAATCCACTGCAACATCGCAAGCCGCAGGGAAAATTGGCGGCGTAAAGCCTGAAGTTGCGCCTGCAGTCGCTGTTGGTAAAGATTCGTTGAAGCTTTCAAAGTCTGACACTAGCGCAGCTGCTGGCGGAGCCGGTGCCAAAGGTGGCACGAACGATCAGCTAAACGCCATGCGCGAAGAAGGCATTGCCAAAGACAACCGCTTGAAAGAAGCCAATTCGCGCGTTGCCGATTTAGAAAAACAAATCGCCACCATGAAGGCGCTGATTGACGCGAAGGGTCTAGCGGCACCTAAAACAGCCGATACTAAAGTAGCTAAAGTTGAGCCTCCAAAAGTAGAGCCACCGAAGGTCGAACCGCCAAAAGCAGTGGCAGCGGTAACGCCAGCGAAAGTCGAACCTGCAAAAGTTGAGCCAGCAAAAGTAGCAGAACCACCGAAGACTGAAGTAGCAAAGGTTGAGCCTGCTAAGGTTGACCCAGCAAAGCCTGCAGATCCACCGAAGGTTGATGTTGCAAAGGCAGATACGAAGGCAGCAGATCCTAAAGCGGATATGCCAAAGCCTGCCGCGCCTAAAGTAGCGAAAGCACCACCTAAGCCAGAGCCTTCGATGATGGATACCGTCATGGATAACCTGCCGTTAGTTGGAGGTGGTATAGGGCTCCTAGGACTTTTAGGTGGCGTTGGTTTTTGGTTAAGCAAGCGCAAGAAAAAACCAGCCAAGAATGCAGGCACTTCCGCCATTAAATCGTCCAGTGTTATGCCAGATGATTTGAAGCCAAACACAGTTACAGGTAACCGTGCAGGTGGTTTGGTTGATACGGGTAATAGCTCCTTCCTAACTGATTTCGACAAAGCAGCGCCGGGTGCTATCGACACGGATGATGTCGATCCAGTAGCGGAAGCTGATGTGTACATTGCCTACGGTCGTGATGCGCAAGCTGAAACCATCCTTAAAGAAGCGATGGAACGCGATAAGGGTCGTCACGAAATTGCGGTGAAGTTGCTAGAAATCTATCACGCCCGTAAGAGTGCGGCATCGTTCGAAGGTGTGGCTACGCAACTACGCGCAGCTGTGGGTGATGGGCATCCTATGTGGGCGCGTGCCTGTGCAATGGGTTCGCAAATTGATCCGGCTAACCCGCTGTACAACAGCGCTGCCAATGCGTTGGGTGCAACGGGTGCGTTTGCCGCTGCTAGCTCAGTTGCTGCGGCTTCAACCAGCAATCCGCCAAGCCTAGATTTTGATTTGGGTTTCGACGACAAAGCAACCAACGATAGCGCGACCATTGATTTCAACTCCACTAATCCTGGTGCGAAGCTGCCAGCGACGATGGATTTTGACCTTGATTTGGGCTTTAACGACGACGCTGATAAAACAGTTGTCGCCAATCCAAACAAAACCGCAGCCGCCAGCTCCACGCTAGATTTTGATTTGGGCTTTGATGATCCACCAGCTGCTGCTCCAGTTGCGCCAAAAGCTGCGCCAACTACATCATCGTTTGACTTTGATTTGTCTTCGCTAAATATCGACGTGCCTTCTGACGGCGATAAAACGCAGCGCTTGACGAAGCCAGAAGTTGCGGCAATGGCACCCAAGCCAGCGGCTGATAGCTTTGCTGGAATGAGTCTTGATTTAGGCAGCGCTGCCCCAGCGAGTGCAGAAAATGCGGGTGCAGCAGCAACAAAAATTGAGCTCGCAAAAGCTTACGTTGAAATTGGCGACAAAGATGGTGCCAAAGAAATTCTCAACGAAGTGATCCGTGAAGGCAATGCGTCACAGCAAGCCGAGGCTAAGAAAATCATCGCTAGCATGTAAGTAGACGTTAGCGGTAATAAGTTTAAAAACGGGTGCGATCGTCGCACCCGTTTTTTATTTGTCGATACGTGTTTGAGTAATCGTAAAATGAGTTTTTTAGCCTTGGATAACCAATTGCAATTTCAATCACGCCGCACCAAACCATGCGACTAGCCTTAGGCATCGAATACAACGGCCACGGCTTCTACGGCTGGCAAAGTCAAGCCGGTGGCAACACCGTGCAAGACGCGCTGGAAGCGGCTTTGCACGAATTTGCGGGCGAGGCGTGCCCTGTCACGTGCGCAGGGCGCACCGACGCGGGTGTGCACGCCTATGGGCAAGTGGTGCACCTAGATGCGCCCGTCGAGCGCGACCTGCAATCGTGGGTGCGCGGCACCAATCGTTATTTGGACAACCGCATCCGCGTGCTTTGGGCTGTTCCAGTGGCCGATGACTTTCATGCACGTTTTAGCGCGGTGTCCCGCACCTATAATTACCTGCTACTTAATGACCCAATGGCACCTGGATTATTTTCTGCAAACATGGCGTGGACACACCATCCGCTTAACTTGGAAATCATGCAGCAATGCGTACAAATGCTGTTAGGTACGCATGATTTTTCAGCGTTTCGTGCGGCGCAATGTCAGGCCAAAAGCCCCGTTCGCACCATGCAATCTTTGCAGCTGAAGCAGCAGGGTAAAGTGATTTACGCGCAATTTAAAGCCAATGCGTTTTTGCACCACATGATTCGTAATATCATGGGCTCATTGGTTTACGTAGGCGCAGGGCGTGAAGACGTAGCGTGGTTTGCGGGATTGCTAGAAGCGCGAGATCGCCGCCTGGCTGCACCCACATTAGCGCCCGAGGGTTTATACCTTACCCATATTGAGTATCCATCGGGTTTCGGGCTGGGTGCTTTGCAACGGCAAAGCCAAGACCGCCAGTTATTTGCATCACTTTTGTAAGGCACTTGTTATGAGCACCTCTCATCGAACCCGCGTAAAAATCTGCGGTGTTACTCGTCTGGAAGACGCGCTGTGTGCCGCAAACGCTGGTGCAGACGCCATCGGCCTCATTTTTTATGATAAATCTAAGCGTGCGATAAGCCTTGCCGCCGCGCTAGAAATTCGCCGCAGTCTGCCAGCCTTTGTTTCAACCATCGCATTATTCGTAAACGCGACAGAAACCGACGCAGAACACGTTGCAAACGCCCTAAAACCGGCACTCTTGCAGTTTCACGGTGATGAAACGCCACAGTATTGCGAAGCACTCTCGCTTAAGACTGGCATCCCCTATTTGAAGGCTGTAAGCGTTGGAGTAGACACCAATTTGCTACAATATGCGGCTAAGTATTCAAGCGCAGTGGCGTTAGTTTTAGACACTGCAGTAGTAGGTGAATACGGCGGCAGCGGGCAGCGATTTGATTGGAATTTGATTCCCCAAGCGCTCCGCAGCAAAATCATTTTATCTGGCGGTTTGCGCGTTGAAAACGTCGCGCAAGCGGTGCAACAAATTAGGCCTTGGGCAGTTGACGTATCGAGCGGTGTTGAGCCCATCGGTGGGCTTAAGGGAATCAAAGACCACGTTTTAATCCAACGATTTGTAAAAGCGGCCACCAGTATTGTGGCAATAACTGAGGCAGCAACAAATGGGCAATTATGATCTTCCAGACGCACGTGGCCATTTCGGCCCTTACGGCGGCGTATTTGTAGCCGAAACCCTGCAAGCCGCATTGGCTGATTTGCAGCTTGAGTACGACAAAGCCCGCAATGATCCCGCCTTTTTGGCGGAGTTTCATTCCGAGCTAAAACACTACGTCGGGCGACCAAGCCCGATCTATCACGCCAAGCGCTTAAGCCAAGATTTAGGCGGCGCACAAATTTATTTAAAGCGTGAAGACCTAAACCACACCGGTGCGCACAAAATAAACAACACCATTGGCCAAGCGCTATTAGCCCGTCGCATGGGCAAGCCGCGCGTTATCGCCGAAACTGGCGCAGGTCAACACGGGGTTGCTACCGCTACTGTTGCTGCGCGTTACGGCTTGGAATGCGTGGTCTATATGGGCATTGATGACGTTAAACGCCAAGCGCAAAACGTCTATCGCATGAAGCTTTTAGGTGCGACAGTGGTGCCGGTTGAAAGTGGATCAAGAACCCTAAAAGACGCGCTAAACGAAGCCATGCGCGATTGGGTAACCAATATTGAAAACACCTTTTACATCATTGGCACGGTAGCTGGCCCGCATCCGTATCCCATGCTGGTGCGCGATTTTAATTCTGTCGTGGGCAAAGAGTGTTTAACGCAGATGCCCGAATTTATTGGTCGCCAGCCCGACGCGGTGCTGGCGTGTGTAGGCGGTGGTTCAAACGCCATGGGTATTTTTTACGACTACATTTCTCACGCAGGTGTGCGCTTAATCGGCGTGGAAGCAGGCGGAGAAGGCATTGCCACGGGTCGTCACGCGGCAAGTTTATCGGCAGGCACACCGGGTATTTTGCACGGTAATCGTACTTACTTAATTCAAGATGCGAACGGGCAAATAATCGATACGCACTCGGTGTCAGCGGGTCTTGATTATCCCGGTGTAGGGCCCGAACACGCGTGGCTGAAGGACATTGGCCGTGCAGAATACGTCGCCATCAATGATGACGAAGCGCTGGCCGCATTCCATCGCCTGTGTCGTGTTGAAGGTATTATTCCGGCGCTAGAATCAAGCCACGCTGTTGCACAAGCGATCAAAATGGCACCGCAAATGTCGAAAGATGCGCATTTATTGGTGAACCTATCCGGCCGTGGCGATAAAGACATGGCAACCGTTGCTGAGCGCTCAGGGCTGGAGTTTTTCTGTCGCCCAAGCTGTCAGGCAGCTGCAGCAGCGAATGCAGCAACACAAACCATGGCTGCACCTAAGGCGGCAAAATAATGACTGTTTCAAGCATGCGTCCCGCGCGACTTAACGCCTGTTTTGCCAAGCTAAAAGCTGAAAAGCGCCAAGCGCTCATTCCCTACGTAATGGCGGGTGATCCGAATTTAGCCGTCACCGCTGCCCTGCTGCACGCCTTTGTTGACGCGGGTGTTGACGTGATTGAGCTCGGCATTCCGTTTTCTGACCCGATGGCGGATGGTCCCGTTGTGGCTCTTGCAGCTGAGCGGGCGTTGGCCAACGGCGTGTCGCTCGGTAATGTGCTGGATATGGTTGCCGCGTTTCGCACCAACAATAAAACCACCCCAATTGTGCTCATGGGTTACGCCAACCCGGTGGAGCGCATGGGCGTTGAAAGCTTCGCCCAACGCGCAAGCGCGGCAGGTGTAGATGGTGTGTTGATCGTAGATTACCCACCTGAAGAAAGCGTTACCCTGCATCCAATTTTTGCTAAAGCTGGCTTGGACATGATCTTTTTGTTGTCACCCACATCAAGCGATGCACGCGTGAAATTGGTGTGCGATATTGCCAGTGGCTACATTTATTATGTATCGCTAAAAGGCGTAACCGGCGCGGGTAATTTGGACACGGTAGCCGTTGAAACTAAGGTGCGTAACATTAAAGCGCACACGCAACTACCGGTGGGCGTTGGCTTTGGTATTCGCGATGGCGCAACCGCAAAACAAATTTCAAGCTTTGCCGATGCCGTAGTTATTGGTTCGCGCATTATTCAAGAGCTAGAGGCGGGTGGTGCAGAAGCCAAAGCTGCAAAGCTGGATGCTGTCGCCACGCAAACGCTGTTAGTTGCCAAAACCAAAGCGTGGGTAAGTGGTATTCGTGCCGCCATGGATGCCTGATTGAGTGCCTGAAGAAGCCCTATTTACGGGCATCTTCAGAGTATCTTGCAGCACAAAAAATATACTAAAACGAGGAGCGCACAATGAGCTGGTTTAGAAAATTACTGCCCCCGAAAATTAAGCGCGCCAATATGGACGCACTTAAAAAAGCTGTGCCAGAAGGCTTGTGGAGCAAATGCTCGTCCTGCCAATCTACGTTGTACTTCACCGATTTAGAAAGCAATTTGCAGGTTTGCCCGAAGTGTAATTTTCATAATCGCGTATCTGCCCGCGCGCGTTTGGATGGTTTTTTTGACGCAGACGGTCGCGCTGAATTAGGCTCAGAAGTTGTACCAGTCGACACGTTAAAATTTAAAGACAGCAAAAAGTACATTGACCGGTTAGAAGCCGCCGAAGCCGCCACGGGCGAAACCGATGCGCTCGTGGTGCTGCAGGGTACGGTAAAAGGTGTGCCGCTAATTGCGGCTGCGTTTGAGTTTAACTTTTTGGGCGGCTCAATGGGCTCGGTAGTGGGTGAGCGCTTTGCGCGTGCGGTAGAAGCGTGCGCAGATGAAAAACTACCCTTCGTGTGCTTTACCGCGACCGGTGGCGCGCGCATGCAAGAAGGCTTGTTGTCGCTGATGCAAATGGCCAAAACCACATCATGCCTGCATCAACTTTCAAAATCGCGTTTGCCGTTTATCTCGGTGTTAACTGACCCAACGATGGGTGGCGTATCCGCCAGCTTTGCATTTTTGGGTGATGTAGTAATCGCCGAGCCGGGCGCATTGATTGGCTTTGCAGGCCCTAGGGTTATCGAGCAAACAGTGCGCGAAACCTTGCCAGATGGTTTTCAACGTGCCGAATTTTTGCTAGAAAAAGGCGCGATTGATATGATTGTTGATCGCCGCCACATGCGCGATAAAATTTCGCAGCTAGTATGCCTGCTGCAAAAAGAGCCGTTGCCAGCGTGAACGCAACATCAGTCGTAGGTTGGGCAGGTGTGTTGCCCAACATCGGTGGTGACAACTTGAGCACCGATGTTGG
>JAYUOW010000150.1:0-1699 GCA_043760555.1 Betaproteobacteria bacterium | reverse complement strand
CGTGGCTTGATGTAGTGGCATTGCCTAAGCTTAAATCTTCAAGGTCAACTACGCCGCCTGAAGTGGCTGCCAATGATGCTAAATGGCCGCCTGCAGAGCTACCAAAACTGGCGAATTTAGTAGCGTCCAATTTGTAGGTGAGCGCGTTAGCGCGCAAAAAACGGATAGCGGCTTTTACATCAAAAATCTGTGCGGGAAATTTCGCCGTGCCGCTTAAACGATAGTTAACGGACGCCACCGCATAGCCTTTGCACACGAAGCGTTTCACCGCAGCTACGTCAGATTTATCGCCCATCATCCAGCCCCCGCCGTGGATCCAAATGATGGTGGGGTGAGCTAAGGTGTTGCTGTTGTTGGGCAAGTAGAGATCAAGCTTTTGTGCGGGCGCGCCGTTGGGCACGTAAGCGAGGGTGACGGGCGCCTCCGCATTACACGCAGGTGCTGCGCCATTGGGCGTGATGTCGCCAGCACTTAAGCTAAGCGTAGGCGGGCGCTTGCTGCACAAATTGGTGGCACCGCCAGCGATGGCGAAGCGCTCGACATTGAGGGTGCGGTTAACGATGCCGTAGCTTGGCAAGCTGTAGGTAAATGCGCCTTTTTCGCCGTTGCTAAAGTTAAGCGCAAAGCTGCCAAATACATTGGTTTGCGGCTGGGATGTAGTGAAAATTTCGGAAAACGCCACGCCGATGGGTACTTGGTAAAGCTCACCAGTAAAGCGGTTTGGCGTGGCGATTTCCGCGCGGCCAATGCCGACCAGCCATGTGGCATTGCCGCCGTCGCCATAGCTATACCAGCCAAAAAATACGGTGTTAGCTTGGTGCGAAATTTGCACGCCCCAGCCGGCCTGCGCGCCAGCACCCCACCAATGGTCGGTGTAATTGGCGGCGTTAGCGCGCGATGCGCTTTGCAAAGTGCACAGCGGAACATCGTTTGCTACCGCAAAATCTTGCGGTTGCAAATCAAATTTCGTTTGCGAAACTGTGCCCACGGTATAGCTTAAATTTAGCCGATTTATCGCTGTGACCGTGAGCGTAGCCGTGCCGGATTGCTGCACTTTAAAGTTGGTGGAATCTGTAATTTGCGCAAGTGGGGTACCACTGGCCGTAACCAATATGCCCGCGCAAATGTTGTTGCTAAAGGTGCACTGCAAGCTGTGCCAAATTGGCTTGCGCTGTGCGTCATAGGTAAACCAAACAGCTTGGGTGGTGCTGCCCTGTTGCGTAATGCTCAGGCCCCAACCGGGCTCAGTGGGCTTATACCAAAAGCCAACTTGGTTTTGGGTTTGCGCGTGAGCCGTGCTTTGGCTTACCGTATAGATAATGAAGGCGGCGACGTAATTGAAGATTGAGTGTAAGCGTTTTGGTAACGACATAGTTTGCTTTTTGCTTTGAAGTGATGCCCTGAAGACGCCCTATTATAGGAATTCTTCAGGGTTTTTATTGGGAAGTAATCGACTTTTCTGGCGTAGGAATTGGTGTTGCGGGTTGAATGGGGGTCGGTGTTTTGGGTGGCTTGGCACTTTGCATGCCGATGCCGCTAATGCGCGAATCGGCTGTGTCGTCAAACACCACAAAAGCGGCAAGCCAATTGCCGTTTGCACGGTCTTGCAGTAGTGCTGTGGTATTGGGCTGCGGCAAAATGTAGTTGCGCAGCCCGCGTAAATCTAACCCGCCGGTGCTGGTATAACGCTGCGCAAAGG
>JAYUOW010000149.1:0-14189 GCA_043760555.1 Betaproteobacteria bacterium | reverse complement strand
AACCGTGCCACGAATACTCATTGGTTTCAAAAATTAGCGCACGGTTTAGCAAGGGGGCAAAGCACGTTTTTTGATTCACCGATTGATCCCATGGGTTGGAATGCAGCGCAATCATCCCGCCCCATGCGGCTTCCCATTCTGGATTCAGATACACCAGCACGTTAAGCCTGCGATGCAACATGCGGCGATCATCAATATTAAAATCAACGTGGATATCCAAGCTTTGCCCATCGCGGTTCTCATGGGTGCCACCACCAAATAGCGTGGCATCGGCGATCAAATTTTGAATGCCCGTAAATTCACTCACCTGCTGCAGAAAAGCATCTGAATTGATGTATTTGTAGAACGCGCGGTAAAACGGGCTAATGCTGGAAACGCCCGTAACTACTGCCTTTAGCCCTACTTCACCGTGTTCGTTCAGCGCATATTTTTTATCGAATGATGGGAAGTCGCGCAGCAAAGCAGCAGCGTTTTCAGGCTGCAAAAAATTATCAATCACCACGTATTTAAACGGCTGGGCTGATTGAAATTGGTGCTGAATTTCTAGCGCGTTATCGACTACGGCGGCGTTAATCATTGGCTGGATCGGGGAGTGGTTGAAAATAAACAACGGCAACGTATTTTTGCACATTAGAGCGCAATTAAAAAAGTGATGCCGTGCACGTGTAGCCATTACTAAACACCTATAATGAATGATGCATTCAAACCGAAGTATCCGACGTATCTTTAAACGAGGTGTCCGATGGATCCAAATGCACTGATTGTAAAGTCACAAAAAGGGATTGAAGAGATGGAATCCCGCGCGCACGGCTTATCCCACAAGCTGCGGGGCGCGCTCATCATGATAGATGGCGAATCAACACTGGCGCACATTTTAGAGCGCAGTGGAGAATTCAGCGCACGCGTTGAATCGCAAATATTAGAGCTTGCGCAGGCGGGATATATTTTGACGGTAGATGAAAACGGTGAGGCGGTGGAGGACGGCTTAGGCCTGCGCGACAACACTGTACCCCAACAACCGGCAGCACCGGTAGACATGCGCGACTTTAGCCGTCCAACACGGCCGAGTAATAGTTAAATATTAGGCTGGAGACGCCCTATTTTAGGGCGTCTCCAAGGCATGATGCGCACGGAAAAATCGCTAATTTACCGCGTTTAAATCCAAGTTATCTGTAAATTGCCCGTCCACGCCTAGCGCAAACAACGCGGCAATTCGCACCGGATCATTCACGGTGTAGCACAACACCCGATAGCCTTCGCCTTTAAATAAACTCAGCAAATCTTCGTTGATGTGTTTGTGGTTCGTGTGGATAGAGGCGCAGTTTAATTCGCGCATTAGCGGCAGCAGGCTGGCGTCGGGTTCGGTGTCGATCAATAGGCCGATGGGTACGCTAGGCGCGGCGCGGCGCGCGGCGCGTAATGCTGCCACGCTGAAGCTTGATAGCAACGGTGCTATTGCTTGTCCATTCCACAGCTTTAAACACGCCAACGCGACGGCCTCTCCTGTTGCCGCATCACGACCTTTACAGGGCTTAATTTCTACGTTAGCTGCCATATTGTGTTGCTGCAAAAAGTCGGCAGTGGCAGTCAACGTAGGGATGCGTTCACCCTTAAACGAATGGCTGTGCCAGCTGCCAGCGTCCAGCGCTTGCAGCTGCGCTAAGGTCATATTTTTAGCCAAGCCCGTGCCGTTTGAGGTGCGATCTACCGTATCGTCATGCAGCAAAATGGTGTGATTGTCAGCGGATAGTTTTACGTCAAACTCCACCGCGTGATAGCCGCATTGCGCGCCGGCGCGCATGGCGGCTATCGTGTTTTCAGGCGCTAATGCCCCACCGCCACGATGCGCAAACAGCCGTGGATAAGGCCACGGCAGGGCTTTTAGGGTTTCAGCATCTTGATTTGAAATCGTCATTTAAATAATCCCGGCGCAAACCAATTCATAAAAAGTAGCACGGCAATGCTGGCGATGGCAGCGAGCAAATCATCGAACATGACGCCAAAGCCGTTTTTAAATCGGGCGTCGGCTGCACTAATTGGCCAAGGTTTTACGATGTCAAAAAACCGAAACCACAGGAAGCCCCAAAACGCACCCAGCCAGCCCGCAGGCGCGAAAATAAGCACTAAAAACATCGCCGCAATTTCATCAATTACCATGCCACCGTGGTCAGCCACGCCCATGGCTTTTTGCGTCACGCCACACGCCCACATACCCGCTAAAAACAACCATGCTGCGATGGATAACAACACCAATGTGGCAGGCAGTTGTAGTTGCTGGCACCAATATTGCACCGCATAAAATAACGGCAATGCCACCAGCGTGCCGCATGTACCGGGCGCTTTGCGCGCCAAACCTGCGCCGAAGCCCAAGGCAATGCAATGCGCGGGGTGGGCGAGCAAAAACGGGGCGGATGGTTTTACGGGCAAATTTAGCAGCATAGTTTTATTTAATTGTTGGTAGCAAAGTGATCATAACCAGTTAACGCTTTTGTGCTCGCGGCACCGTCTAAATTATGCACGGTTACGCGATGGCGTGGTGAAACTGCAGGGTCTATTTGCGGTGCGGTAATGTTGCCAATGCGCGTGCACGGCAGCGCTAGCGTGGCGGCAATTTCCGCAATGCGTTGGCGTGCTGATGTGGGTGCAGTAAAGCACAATTCATAATCATCCCCCCCTGCCAAGACGGCCTGATTACGGACGTCTTCAGGCAGTTTTGCAGAAAAATTAGGCTGCGGGATAAGCGCAAAATCAATGTCTGCAAGCACGTTTGACGCCGCACAAATGTGCGCTAAATCGCCCATTAGGCCGTCCGAAATATCAATGGCGGCGTGCGCGACACCAAGCAGCGCGCGGCCTAAACTCACCCTCGGCGTAGGCATAAACAAACGCGATGACAGTGCCGCATAATCAGCCGCGTTCAGCGTGATTTTTTTCTGCAAGTGTTTCAACGCAATGGCAGCGCCGCCAAGCGTACCAGACACCCAAACATCATCGCCTACCTGCGCGTTGGCACGCTTAAGCGCTTGCGTTACGGGCACTTCACCCAACACAGTAATGGTGATCGACAACGGCCCGCTGGTAGTGTCACCACCGATAAGCGATATTGAGTGCGCATCGGCCAGCGCAAACATGCCGTCCGAAAACGCCTTCAACCAAGCGTGATCGAGCGCGGGCAAGGTCAAGGCTAAAGTAAAAAATCTTGGATTCGCACCCATCGCCGCTAGATCAGACAAGTTAACGGCTAAGGCTTTGTGGCCCAGCGTTTCTGGTGCCACGTCGCTAAAAAAATGCCGTCCACAAACTAGGGTGTCGGTGGATACCGCCGTGGCCGCACCGGCAGCGGAAAAAAACAATGCGCAATCGTCGCCCACCCCCAGCACGGCATTTGGGGCTGGCCGCTGAAAGTAGCGGGCGATAAGGTCAAATTCAGGGGTGGAGGTGTGCATATTTTAGAATGCAAAACACCGTTGACTTCAGGACTGCACGGGCGACGCGTTAGCTGCGCCACGCGCCGGTTGCGTTGCTGCAAACGCAATATCAGCCGCCCTCACCTGTGCTGCTAATTTGTCCAACACGCCGTTTACATACTTATGCCCGTCAGTGCCGCCGTAAGATTTTGCAAGCTCGACGGCTTCATTGATAATCACGCGATACGGCGTTTGCGGGGTGTTAATTAGCTCATGCGCGCCGAGCAATAAAATGGCGCGCTCAATCGGGCTAAGCTCGGTTGGCTTGCGATCTAGGTGCGGTTCAAGTGCCAAATCAAGCTCGGTTGCTTGACGCACGATGGCGCGCAAGAAGGCCTGAAATAGCGCCGGATCGGCATGATGGTATTCGGCATCGTCGGCAAATTGGGTCTCAATTTCAACTAATTCAGCGGACGCCACTTGCCATTGATACAAGCCTTGCAGCACTAACTCGCGCGACTTGCGACGGCGGTTTCCGGGGGCGCGGGGAGCGCCTTTAATTTTTGGACCTTTGGCTACTATTGGCGCAATTGCAGGTTTGACCGCCTTTGCGGCAGGTTTATTTTTCAATCCCAGCGTACCTAACTTCATTTCACTCATATAAATCGCCCTAGTGTTTTATCTTGCTGCACATGTTGGCGCAGCCTCGGGCACAACAGCGCCATTTCTATTGCCGCGCGGGCGCAATCTGCACCCTTATCGGCTGCGCGTTCCTGCGCTTGCGCATCGTTTTCAACCGTCAAAATACCATTGGCAATCGGCAAACCGGCTTCCAGCGACACCTCCATCACGCCGCGACAAGCATCGTTACTGACAATTTCAAAATGATAGGTTTCACCCCGAATAACGCAACCCAACGCCACCAAAGCATCAAAACTATTTGATTGCGCCATGGCTTGCAGAGCGATGGGGATTTCTAACGCGCCCGGCACGCTGGCAGTTTGAATATGCGTGGACTCAACACCAAGCACTGCTAATTCCGCCATGCAACCGCCCAACAAGGCACCGACAACGGCATCATTAAACCGACTATGCACAATGCCGATGCGCAAGCCAGCACCCGAAACTTCAATTTGGGGGGGGGAATGACGACTCACGCTATTTTCAACTTTCGCTCAGCCGACGGCGGCAAATACTCAACCACTTCTAAATCAAATCCTGCCAAGCTCGGCATTTTTTTAGGCCATGCAAGTACGCGCATTTTGCGTACGTTTAAGCTGCGTAAAATTTGCGCGCCAATGCCATGCAAACGTGGGTCCCAAGGCCGTGGCGGCTGCGCCTTTTCCTCGCGCGGCGTTTTTGGCATAAAGCGCTGCAGCAAGCTTTTTGCGTCTTCCTTGCCGCGCAATAGCACGATGACTCCCGTGCCTTCAGTGGCAATCACGCGCATCGCTTCGGCAACGCTATAAGCATGTTTGCCGCTATTAAATTCAAATAAATCGAGTGAGCTAAAAGGCTCGTGAACCCGCGTAATTACTGGCGTATCGGCTTTTATGGTGCCGCGCGTAAGTGCTAAATGCACTTCGTCCACGGTTTTATCATGGAAAGCATGCAACTCAAAAGTGCCATAGGGTGTAGAAATTTCTTGGCTGGAAATTTTATCCACCAAGGTTTCGTTGATCGAGCGATAGCGAATTAAGTCTTCAATCGTACCTACTTTTAAGCCGTGTACTTCGGCAAAAATTTGCAAATCCGGCAGACGCGCCATTTCGCCATCGTCTTTAATAATTTCGCAAATTACACTCGCAGGAGTCAAGCCCGCCAAGCGCGCCAAATCGCAGCCCGCTTCCGTGTGCCCTGCCCGCACCAACACGCCACCGGGGCGCGCCATGATCGGAAAAATATGCCCCGGGCGAGAAATATCTTCCGGCTTCGCGTTCGCAGCAATCGCCACACGCACCGTGCGGGCGCGATCAGCTGGTGAAATACCTGTGCTCACTCCCGTTGCAGCTTCAATGGACGTGGTAAATGCGGTGCCATGACGCGTGCGATTATCGGCCACCATGAGGGGTAAATTAATCTGCTTACAATGGGATTCTTCCAAGGTTAAGCAAATCAAACCACGGCCATGTTTGGCCATAAAATTGATAATATCTGGGGTAATGTAGTCAGCCGCCACAACGAGATCGCCCTCGTTTTCGCGGTCTTCGGCATCGACTAAAACCACCATTTTGCCAGCACGAATATCTTCAATAATTTCGGCGGCAGAGCTAATATTGACGGCCATGAGAGTGAGGTTTTGAAATGAAGGACACGTATTATCGCATTTTGCCCCCTGCTGAGGGAGAAAACGTGGCAAAACAGGTGAAGAAATGCACGACCAACATGGTAAGCTTGCCCCCTTTTTTCCAATAATTTTCATACCAACTATATCCGATGGCAAAACTATATTTTCGATTCGCGGCCATGAACGCGGGCAAATCCACTGCACTCTTGCAGGTGGCGTTCAACTACGAAGAGCGCGGCCAATCCGTTGATTTATTTACCGCCCAAGTGGACGACCGCAATGGCGAAGGCAAAATTGCGTCACGCCTAGGTTTATCGCGCCCAGCAGAAGTGTTTCACCCCGATATGACCTTTGGCGACGTGTATGCCACGCGCAGCCTGCCGTCCGCTATTTTGGTCGACGAAGCGCAGTTTTTAACCCACAGCCAAGTGGTGGAATTACACGTGCTGGCCCACACCGGAAAATGCCCCATTATTTGCTACGGACTACGCAGCGACTTTTTAGGCCAACCCTTCCCCGGATCGCGCGCCCTGCTCACCTTGGCTGACGATTTAGAAGAAATGAAAACCATCTGCCGCTGCGGCCGCAAAGCCACCATGAACGTCCGCCTAAACGAAGACGGCACCCGCGTGCGCGAAGGCGAGCAGGTAGAAATTGGCGGCAATAATCGTTATGAGGCCGTGTGCCCGTTGCGGTTTTATACTGGAAAATGTTAACCATATTATGGCTGAAGATGCCCTACGACCCGAAGGTAGCCCCCTTGCGGGGAAAAGGGCATTTTCAGCCTGTCACTAATACCTTAAAATCATGACTAAAAATTTCGAACTGTTCCCCGATGATCCACTTCCACCCGCTCGCAACTTGCTTGAGGTTGTTGCGGGTATCAGCGCAAAACAAACCCCCGTGCAACGAAACTTTGCCCAGCTTTTAGCCGATGTAGAAACCGCTGAAAAAGCCATCGTAGATATTGGTGAACTCATCCGCATTTATCGTCTCAAATTCGAAACCACCATGATTCCGCTGGAGCGGGCGCAAGACGCGGTGCACCAAGATATGGTGCTATTTTTAGACAAGCAAATGACCGCCAAAGGCCGCACAGCACGCCAGCGCGACACCATTTTAGACATGCTGGCCTTTTTTGCTGACACCTTGGATGACGATGCCGTCACCGATGAAATGGCGACCATTTTCAAGAAGCACTTCGACGATGGCTTTGACGACGAAGACGAAGACGATGAAGATGAAGAGGACGCAGTGCTAAAAGCGACCTTAGAAGAAGTCTTTGGGGTTGATTTAGACGAAGAAGATCAAGCGGGCGCCAAGCGATCATCCGAAGCGTTATGGGAAGAAACGTTGCGGCAAATGGGCGAAGACGCCGAAAAACAGGCTGCCGCGCATCAAGCCAAAGCCAACGCCCATGCACAAGGCAAACGCGGTGGAAAAAAATCAGCCAAACAAATTAAAGCCGAGCAAGAAAACGTTGACGCCACCAAATTACTAAAAGAAGTCTACCGTAAACTCACCTCCGCCCTGCACCCCGACCGGGAGCCGGATGAAGCCGAGCGCACCCGCAAAACCGCGCTGATGGTAGAAGTAAACAAAGCCTATGCGGCAAATAATTTATTGCAGTTGCTCAAGCTTCAGTTTCAAACCATCAAAGTAGACGCTACACAGGCTGCCAACATGGCAGACGAAAAACTGGTGCTGATTAACCGATCGCTCAAACAACAATTAACCGATTTGCGCACCGAATACGCAGCCATTGAAAACATGGCGCGGCATAACTTTAACTTGCACTTTACCCAAACCTTAAACGCCAAAACGTTAGACAAAGAACTCTCCCAAGCCAAGGCCGCCCTCACGAGCCGAATCACCCGCCTAAAAGACGACATAAAACTAGCGTCAAGCAGTGAAGCCGAATTTAAAGCCTGGCTAAAAATTCAGAAAAAATTCATGAACGAAGTCGATGATGTTGCAGCCCACGAGTTTTTTGACGAAGCGTTTATAGATGAAATGTTTGGGGCGGGGAAGAAACGAAGATAGATTTGGTGCATGCAAGAAAGTCTGTAGACACCCTATTTTAGGGCATCTACAGCCTATCAGCACCAATTATTTCTAGCGATCTACTGCCGCAGTCGCGTACCAATTGTCGGGTGATACACACGATTTTCTTCTGCTGGGTCGCGGACTAATCTTGCGACGGGTTCTTTAGCGCCTATTTTGCCTTCGGCTAGGCTTGGGTCACTTGCAGCACACACTCCCGTGTTGATGTAGTTCAAGGCTGTGGCTAGTTGCTTTTCAGTCGGGTCGCCGAGTGGTTTGGTGAAGTCATCGCGCGCTTCGCAGGTGGGAGCGAAGCCGTCGGCGTACTCGCTGAAGCCTTTGTGGTTGGAGCCTGCGAGTTGAATGGTGCTGTAGGTGGTGCCGCAATTATCGCGAGGATAAAAGCCGTAGGGTTTGCCGCAGGTAGTGGCACCGATTAGGTCTACTTTTACGTCTACGCCGCGCAAACCGTTGATGACCGCTTCACTGGCGGAGCAGGTGCCCGCGCTGGTTAAAACGACGACACGGGACAGGTTGAGCGCGGGTAGCGGCGTGCCGGCCGCAAGCGAAAACCCCAAGCTGTTGGGGTAAAACGGGGTGGCGTCGGCGGCGGTAAAATTAAAGGGGTTTTTATCGTTAGTAATTAGCCTATCAAATACTTTACCGTTGGTGCGCGTAGCCCCGGCAATCATATAGCTCAACTGCCCAGCGACTGCCAATAAGCCACCACCGTTGTAGCGCAAATCAAGCACTAATTCGCTAATATTTTGCGTGGATAACTCGGTGATGGCGGAAACTAATTGCGCCTCAGACGGGAAGATAAATTGGTTGAACGTGAAGTAGCCCACCCGCTTGCCGTTGCTTTCAATGACCCGTGTGTTTTGTACGGGAATAGTGTTGACGACGGCTGACGTCATCACGAAATTCTGAACCGTTTCTGCACCAGCCAATCGCAAACCATAGGTGACACTGGTACCAGCGGCCGGGGGGGACAACCCTAGATTAAATACATCAAAGTCAGCCTGTGTACGTCCGTTAATGAAATCAACACCGTTTACTGTGACAAGTTCCGCGCCACGTAGCACCCCCGCCAGCGCAGCAGGTGAGCCTGGCTGCGTAAAAACGACCACCCAGCGGCGGGGTGGTGCATCTGAAAACCGCGCCCACTGAATGCCGTAGCCACTCCCCACCCCAGCATTGGTGGCGCGAGATACGGCAGTGGGTTGACTGCCGTGAAACTCATCTTTCCGCTTTCCGCTCGAAGTGACTTCTTGGCTACGCAATACATTGAAGTAGGCAACGGGGGTGGCAAAACTTGCGGTGCTGATGTTGCCAATATCTTTGTACCAAAGATAAGTTTCATCTGACCATGACCGCAGCCATGCTTGTTCATCAGCCAAGGTGCCTTGCACATCCGGCCAAGGGCGATTCGTGGTCGGGTCCAAACCGGTTCGCGGCGCGATGCAGCGTTGCGCGAGCAGCACGCTTGGCGTATACGCTGGCTTAATACTGGCGCTGTTGGTGCAGTTATTAACTGCGGTAGACGAAAAAGTTTGGCGCACGATTTTCTTCAAACTCCGCACGCCGCCAATATCGTAAGACATTTCGCCGTTATCGCCATCGCGAAATACGAACTGAATCGTGCCCGCCTTGACCACCGATGGTGCGGCACTTGCGTTGCTAATCTGCGCAAACGGTGTGCCCGCAGTGCGGTAAATGTCGCCGTAAAATGTGCCGTCGTACCAGCGTTGTAAGTTCGACGCCACAAACCACACGCCCTGCCCGTCGGCATCGTAGGTAAACCACGTAGCAAATAGGGTGTTTTCTTGATGCGTAATATTCACACCCCAGCCGTCTTCGGATGGAATGTACCAAAGGTCTTGGTAGTTTTGGCTGGCAGCACGCGTAATTAAAGGTGGTTGCAGCGTGCAAACGGTTGGCGTCGCTTTAAATTGTTGGCGCACGATGCTTTTGGTTTGATCCACAGCACCAATTTTGTAGTTAAACGTGGCGGCGTTTAGATTGGAAAATTGAAAAGTTCCCGTGCCCACTTCGGCTACGGCATTCGACGCTTTTTGGCCATTAATTTGCCCAAACGGCACGCCTCTCGTCTGATAAATTGCCCCTTTAAAACTACCATCGGCTTGCTTACGCGCGTCGCTCATGACATACCACGCGTTGCGACCACCCTCGCCATAGGTAAACCAAGTAGCAAAAATAATATCGCCTTGCTGATTTAAATTGATGCCCCAGCCTGATTCTGCAGGGTTCCACCATAAGTCGCTGTAGGAGGTGGTTTGCGCCTGCGCGTCACGTGCGGGCAGGGTCAATGCAGCGACAGCGAAGACTGCGAGCAATAACATCAAGGCATTGCGCAAAACTGCGTGAGTCTGAACAATAAAATGTTGAATATATTTCATAAAAACTTTCATCAAAAGTTAAAAGCAGGCGATTTTGGAGTGCATATTGTGAACTGACGCATACTAGCACACGTCGATGGTTGAATTGATTGATTCTGGCAAAAACCACGCGAAATTTTGCTATAGGGCTCGTCACACATGCAAATAAGCTAATTTTTTCAGTTTGAGGTAGGCACGATAAAATGCGACGCGCTAAAATTCGATTTACCTAAAGCCCAATATTGGAAAGACCGCCATGCCAGAAAATTTAAACCTCTTCGACGATCTACCACCGCCAGCCGGTCAAGCGCAACATCTGCTGCAGATGACACCCATAGTTGGCCTAAAACAAACAGCAGCCCAGCGTGCGTTTACGCGGGCGGTGGCGGGCATTGAGGAGGCAGAAAAAAACCTGATTGAAATCACCGCGCTGCGCGACAAATATCACGCCTTGTTCAGCTCCACTTTACAGCCGCTTGAGCTTGAGAAAGAACGGATGAACCGTAATATGGTCGTGTTTTTAGATGAGCAAGTATTCAAAAAAATAATCACTGCAAAACAACGCGAAACCGTAGTAGAAATTATTTCGACGCTGGCATTAGAACTCTGCGAATCGGAGTACGCCGAAGAAATGCAGGCTATTTACGAAAAGCATAATGGCCCTGACGATGACGATGTAGACGAGGAAATTTCAGCGCAGGATAAAGCGTTTTTTGCAGAACAAATGAAGTCGATGTTTGGCTTTGACCCATCCACCGAAGAAGTTCCCGATGCGAACCCCAATAACCCCAATGACGAACAAGATTTCATAGAGGAAATGCTGCGGCGCGCCATGGCGGGCGAAGCAGAAAAAGCCGAGCGTGCTGCGGCAAAAAATAAGGGGCGCAAAAAAACCGCAAAACAGTTAAAAGAAGAGCAGCAAGCCCTAGAGACAAGCACTGTTTTAAAAGCGGTTTATCGTAAACTTGCCAGCCAACTGCACCCAGACCGCGAGCCCGATCCCGCCGAGCGCGAACGCAAAACTGCCCTAATGTCTGCCGCCAATAGCGCCTATGAAAGCGGCAATTTACTGCAATTGTTGCGCCTACAATTGCAGGCTACAAAGGTAGATGCAAACACTGCTGCTACCATGGCCGATGATAAGTTGCGGGTTATCAATAAAACGCTGAATGAGCAATTACGCGATTTAGAAATGGAGCTTCGCGAGATCACGCATCTTGTACAAGAAGCATTTCGCCTACCCTACGGCCCTGTGAATGGGCTAAAGCTCCAGAACGCATTGGATGCAGCGGTAGCGGCAGAAAACCGAGATTTGGCTTTGATGGCGGCCGATTTAGATGAAATTAAAGCAAACGATAAAAATCTAAAAACATGGATAAAGCAGCAAGCCAAAATGATGCGCGAACACGAGAAAATGGAAGCGCAAATGTTTAACGAAATGATGCGCGATCCATCGCGGTCACGCAAAAACTTCTTTTAATCGCAGAAAGTAGTCCGGCTGCAAGTCGCTTTTTTCCATACAAGAGCCAGCATTGCAGCCCTAAAAATCAAATCAACACGTTCACTTGCACAATCGCTTGCCGAAACGCGTTTTTTCCGTTAATATGTCTTATATAAGATATAAGTCTATTGACAGCGCGGAACCTTGGGCTTACTATTTCTTCATTCACTCAACGGTAAATATTTGACTATGACGCCTTATCTCCGCCCTCGCCGATCCATGCTCTACGTTCCCGGTTGCGCCCCGCGTTTTTTGAATAAAGCGCGTAGTGCCAAGGTAGATTCGGTCATTTTTGACCTTGGTGATTCGGTGTTGGTTGAAAACAAAGAATCCTCACGTAATCAGGTGGTTGAGGCCATTTTGCACGGCGGTTACGGGCGGCGCGAGCGCGTGGTGCGGGTCAATGATCTGGATTCGCCTTGGGGTCGGGATGACGTCAAAGCCATCGCAAATATCGGCGTGGATGCCGTGCTTTTTCCCAATATTGAATCGCGCCAAGATGTGTTGGATGCGTTGGCAGCACTTGACGCCGCCGGTGGCGCGCATTTGCCGATTATGGTGATGATTGAAAGCCCGATTGCCGTACTGCGGGCTGAAGAAATTGCGGCAGCGTCTGACCGCATTGCCTGCTTAATCATGGCAACGTCTGACCTGCTCACCCAGCTACACGGCCGCAAAACACCGGATCGTTTGGCGCTGCATTATTCACTGTCGCATGTGTTACTTGTTGGTCGTGCCTACAAGCGTGCGGTCGTCGATGGCATTAGCGTGGATATTAAAGACATGCATTCATTTGAGTTGGCCTGTCGCTTATCGCGCGATTTGGGTTTTGACGGTAAATCGCTGGTGCACCCAAACCAATTGGCTTATTGCAACGATGCGTTTACACCGAAGCCTAGCGAGATAGCCAACGCGAACGAAATTATTTTAGCGCTTGAACACGCACATCACGAAGGCCGCAGCACGATTATGTTGAACGGCCGTTTGGTCGAGCTGCATCATGTGTCAGCATCCAAGCGCTTGTTGGCGTTAGCCGACATGATTCGCGAACTAGAATCCGCGTAGAGACCCTAAATGCGGCCATCTTCAGGTTATTTCTTTGATGATTACAGCGTGGGGCGGCGCTTCGAGCACGCCACGCCGCGCACCGTCACGGAAGGGGATGCCGCGTTGTACATTGCCCTTACGGGCGCGCGCCACGCGCCACATTGCGCGGCCACGGTCGCACAAGCACTCGGCCACGCGCAAAGCCCAATAGATGATTTGCTGGTGTTTCATATCGCGTTTGGCAAAACAGTGCCGGATATTTCGTATAACGCCGTAGCTAATTTGGGCTATGCAGAGTGTCAATTTTTAGCACCCGTATATGCGGGCGACACCATTTCGGCCAGCACGGAAATTATTGGTTTGAAGCAAAATTCAAACGGTAAAACTGGCGTAGTGTACGTACGATCTCAAGCCCACAATCAGCATGGTGAAGTGGTGCTTTCTTGGGTGCGGTGGGTAATGATTCATAGGCTGGAAACAGCCGTAAATAAAGCGTCTTCAGCCATTGTTCCAAGTCTTAAAAGCGCTGTAGACACAGCGCAATTGGCGATTCCCGCGTTTTTAAAACCTACTGGTTTAACGAGTAAGCACACTGGCTCCGACAAGTTTTTTAACGACTATGCAGTAGGCGACATCATCAATCATCCGGCTGGTATGACGATTGACGAAACTGATCACACCCTCGCTACCAAGCTCTACCAAAACACCGCGCAAGTGCATTTTGATGCCATGCACATGGAAAAATCACGCTTCGGGCGGCGCTTAATTTATGGTGGCCAAATTATTTCTATCGCCCGCGCACTCAGCTTTGACGGCATGGAAAACGTGATTTCTATCGCGGCCATTAACGCCGGTAGCCACACCAACCCGTGCTTTGCGGGTGACACGATTTACGCTAAAACAATCGTGCTTGAAAAGCATGTTTTGCGTGATGATTTAGGTGCGCTGACATTGCGGCTCATCGGCATCAAAAACGCCCTGCCCGCAAGCGTAGACCACACCAGTGCCGAACCTAATCCAAGCATCGTACTCGATCTAAATTACACCGTTTTAATGCCTATTAAAAGTACCTGAAGACGCCCTAAAATCAAGCATCTCCAGCCTATTGTTTCTAATTATCTAGGAGTTCTACACCATGAACGCCAATGTCACCGCCAACCCAAAAGTTCATCCCAATCAAGCGCTTTTTGCAGGCGAAAAAGCCTTCCCAGTTATTCCTAGTTGCGAGCATTTTGCAGGCTCGGAAAAGCTAATTTTAAAGGCACTTGAACTGCAAGATAAATTAGGTCCAGTGTTCGACATTACTTGCGATTGCGAAGATGGTGCGCAGGCTGGTTTTGAAGTAGCGCATGCGGAGATGATTGTGCGGGTGGTGAACTCAAGTGCGAACAAACACAAAATGGCCGGTGCGCGGATTCATGATTATTCGCACCCGCATTGGAAGGCGGACGTTGATATTTTAGTCGGCGGTGCAGGTGCCACGTTGCGCTACATCACCATTCCAA
>JAYUOW010000148.1:0-14231 GCA_043760555.1 Betaproteobacteria bacterium | reverse complement strand
GCGGCAGGAGACGCATGTTCGAGCGAAGGTGCTGCACCAGCGTTTGTGTTTAATTTGGCCGCAGCAGGAGCTGGTGAATGCACATTTTCATCCGCATCAATGCCCTGAAGGTTCCCTAATTCAGGCTCTTTCCGAGGCATGTCTTGCGCGACAACTTCAGCTTTTGGCGCGTCTTTGGGTAAGTCAAACAGCACATCGGGACGATCTTCTGAAAACGCACGCTCGACGTTGCGTCGGTGTTTACTTTCTTGCCAGCGGTTATAGCCGAACACAATAATGATTACGGCTATTACGATACCAATTAGTGCAATTTGAAAATCGCCGATCATCGCTTACCCCGCTTATTGTGATTACTGATTGTTGCTAAATTAAAACTGATTTACACCTAAGCCGCTTGCTCGGCTTGCCACCTCTGCCGCTTGCTCGGCTTGCCACCTAAGCCGCTTGCGCCGCCTGCGCGCCCGCACCCACAAAGCCGCGCGCAGCTTCAATATCCACTGCAACCACACGCGATACGCCCGGCTCGTTCATCGTCACACCCACCAATTGCTCAGCCATTTCCATCGTTACTTTGTTGTGCGTGATGAACATAAACTGGGTTGATTCCGACATCTTTTTTACCATCGCACAAAAACGATCGGTGTTGGAATCATCCAGCGGTGCATCCACTTCATCAAGCAAGCAAAACGGTGCTGGATTTAACCTAAACAATGAGAATACCAGCGACAAGGCAGTAAGTGCTTTTTCACCACCAGAAAGCAATTGAATCGATTGATTCTTTTTGCCCGGCGGTTGGGCAAATACCTGCACGCCAGCGTCTAAAATCTCATCGCCCGTTAGCTTTAAAAAGGCGTTACCGCCGCCGAACAGCGCCGGGAAAAGCTCGGTAAAGTTTTTGTTTACCGCGTCAAACGTGTTTTGTAATAGCTCGCGGGTTTCACGATCAATCCGCTTAATCGCGTTTTCTAGCGTGTTGATCGCTTCGGCTAAATCAGCAGATTGCGCATCTAAAAATTCCTTGCGCACGCTGGATTCTTCAAGCTCTTGCAAGGCCGCTAAGTTAACCGCGCCCAACTCGGCAATGGCTTGCGTTAGGCGCGTAATCTCACTGCTGTAGGCACTTGATCGCGTTTTCTTCTCGACCATTTCGGCTAACTCTTCTAAGTTAGCTTCGGCCGCCGCCAAGGCTTCTGACAACGCTTGCTCATTTAAGCGCGCTTCTTGCTCCTTCATTTTAATTTCGGTCATGCGCGTGCGCAACGGCTCTAAGCTATGCTCAATTTGGCTCTTGGCTTCATCGAGTTCACGCAAGCGACTGGTAGCAGCATCCATCGCGGAACGCGCCTGTTTTAGGGCGTCTTCACGGGTTTCACGTAGGCTCAGCGCCTCTTGCAGACGCTCAGAAATATCGGATTCTTGCATGTTGGCAAGCTCACCCGCCATCGCGGTTTCGCTGCCTGCTAACGCGGCAACACGTGTTGCTAGGGACGCAGTTTGCTCGGTAAAGTTCTTAATTTTATCGTGACAGGTACGCTCAAAATAATTGGCTTCTTGCGCGGCGCGCTCAGCACCGTTAATGCGTTCACGCGCCTCTTGCACGGCGCGCTCGGCTTCTTGCTGCTTGTCTTCAAGCACCATGAGCGCATCGGTAATATCGGCAATACGCGAACCGCCTTCTTCAAGCGCAGCTTGCGCTTCCATCATCTCGGTGCGTTCGCGTTCTTCATCGGCTTCGATGTGCTTCAACTCTTCGCGAATGGCGTTGCGACGGCCTTGCGCTTGCTCTAGCGCTTGCTGCAATTTCAGCGCCTGCATGGCAAGCTCGTGCTCGCGATTTTTAGCGGTTTGAATTTGCGCGCGGGTTTGGCGAATGTCTTCTTGCGTGGCGTTAAAGCGATCATCAAATGTTTTTAAGCGGCCTTCAACATCATGACGCGCTTCAATTTTTAATGGCAATTCTTCTTTTAACGCTTCGATTTCGCGCTGACGTTGCAGCACACCATGCAATTCTGATTGCGGGCCGTGCAGCACCAAACCGTGGCTTGAATACACGTGGCCAGTCTTGGTCACTAAGCACGCGCCTTGCGGGAGGGTTTGCATTTGCTGCGCGGCTTGCGATTCGTCTTCCAACATAAATACATTCGCCAAAGTGTCGCGCACGAACGGCAATGCGGCTTCATCAGCGGCGGTAACAATGCTGCCGAGCGACTTCAACGCACCGGCAGCGACTGGCGCGTGATTGCCAGCGCTCGCATTTTTGTCAGCTGCGACGTATAGCGACACGCTACCCGGCGGCGCATCCGCCACGAGCTCGTGCAAATGCGCGCCATCACGCGCGTGAATTGCATTGAGCTTAAGCCCTAAAGCCGCTTCCAGCGCGTCTTCCCAGCCAGTTGCTATCTTTAAGCTTTGCCATAAACGCGGGGATTTTTCTAGGCCGTGCTTGGCAAACCACATTGCTAATTTGCTGTTGTTGTCCATCCGCGCTTGCTGATTTTGCAGCGCTAATAACGATGCTTCAATACGCGCTAATTCGCGCGTCGCATCACCTATATGTTGCTGACATTGACGTCGGCCATTTTCGGCTTCAATCGATCCAGCTTCGGCGTCATGCAGCTTTTCTTCCGATTCCAAAATACCTTCTTGCACCATCGCGCGTTCTTCTTCTACTTCACTCAACGCTTCTGGCTGGGGCACGGCAATGCCCATGTTTTCCTGCGTTAAGCGATTTTTACGCAACTCTAATTGCGACATTACGCGCAGCGCATTGGATTCACGCGCTTCTTGCAAGGCCTGACCCTGCTCGGCCTCGCGCACTTGGTTTTCACTCAAGCGCACAGCGGTAATCGCTTCGCGCATTGCCGCTTCAAAGGTCGGCACTTGCTCACGCGCAGCTTCTACTTGCTCGCGCGCTAAAATCATTTTGTCCATGCCACGCGCAAGCTCGCCGTGCCAGCGCTCAAGCTCGGACGCATTGGCTTCACGATTGGCCTCAGCGTCAGCCAATTGCATCGCAATGGCCGCAATTTGCGCTGTTAAGCGGCGGCGGTTCTCGCCTAAATAATTGATTTCTTGCTCAAGTTGCACCACCTTGGTGTTGGCTTCAAACAAGCCTGCTTGCGCGTCAGATAATTGATCGGTTTCTGCGTAGTGTTCTTGGCGCAAGCTATCCAGCTCGGCTTCAATCTCACGCAAGCGCGCGGTTTCGCCCTCAAACGCCGTTTCGGCTTTTGCGATTTCAGCCGCGTAGCGCTGCTGCGATGCGAGGGCTTCGCGCTGGCGCGTGAAGGCTAATAAATTTTGCGTTATCGCTAACTCTTTTTGAAACGCATTGTATTGCGCGGCCACCCGCGCCTGCTCGGTAAGCTTATCAATTTGCTTACCCAATTCCACGCGAATATCGTCCACGCGGCTTAAGTTTTCACGGCTATCTTCAAGCCGCGCTTCAGTTTCTTTACGACGTTCACGATACTTTGAAACGCCCGCTACTTCTTCTAAAAACGCCCGCAATTCTTCTGGTTTTGACGTAATAACCCTAGAGATCATGCCCTGCTCAATAATGGCGTAAGCGCGTGGCCCTAAACCCGTACCTAGAAAAATATCGCCAATATCGCGACGCCGCACATGCTGGCCGTTGATAAAGTAATCAGATGTACCATCCCTTGCCAACGCCCGTTTTACGCTGATCTCCGCGTATTGACCCCATTGGCCACCGACGCGTTGCAGGCTATTATCAAACACCAATTCAACTGCTGCCCGTCCCGCCGGCTTGCGTAAGGAAGAGCCGTTAAAAATAACGTCTTCCATTTTTTCGCCGCGCAAATTTTTGGCCGACGATTCACCCAGCACCCAGCGCACGGCATCAATCACGTTTGATTTACCGCAGCCGTTTGGCCCCACCACGCCCACCAATTGGCCCGGCACCGCGATGCTTGTAGGGTCAACAAATGACTTGAAACCCGCTAATTTAATATGTGTAAGACGCAACTTGAAACCCTTCTTGGACGCAAACGCCGATACTGCTTCACGCTTAAATCTAATGAAATAAAGCACGCATAAATTGCCGCAAAGCAAAACTTTTTACGCGCTACTTAGATAAAAACCCGCCAGCAGGCGGGTTAGATACTTTAATATTAGATTTTACCCGATGCGCGCCCACAACACACCATTTTGCGTGCTCGATAGCGTCATTTTTTGACGTAATTTCAACAATAACTTCTCAATAATTTTTTTATCTCGGACACACATCAGCATGGTCATCAAACCAAAAGTACCCGCAGCACCAAAAGCACCCGCTAAACCATTGAAAACAAACACAAAACCAGAAATGGCCGCACATTTAACGGCGTTGGGCTCAGCTCCCACGGCCGCCCCCACAAAAGAATTGGAAACTTTCCCCAATCCGCAGCCAAATCGCGATTTTCATATCCACATGCAAATCCCAGAATTCACCTGCCTTTGCCCCAAAACCGGCCAACCCGACTTTGCCACGCTCTATTTGGACTACATTCCAAATCAAGCGTGCGTAGAGCTTAAAAGCCTAAAACTTTATATTTGGAGCTTTAGAAACGAAGGTAAGTTCCACGAAGCCGTCACCAACGAAGTGCTGGATGACATTGTCGCCGCCATCGCGCCTCGCTTTGCGCGTGTAACGGCAAAATTTTGGGTACGCGGCGGGGTGTTCACCACCGTGGTTGCCGAGCATCAGCAAAAAGGCTGGAAGCCGATGCCGGTGGTGGAATTGGCTAAGTTTGCGGATGAAAGTAGCGTGACGGCGCGGTATTGATTTAGAATGATGGCTGTAGATGCCCGTATTTACCCATGAAGGGTCACTCGATGCCTGCGGCGTCTCACAGAGGGCGTTTACAGCCTATTTTATTGGTCCATTGGTACGTATTGCTCGCGTTCGATCCCCTACACGCCGTCGATTTGATGAAATGATAGTGGTGGCGTTTGCTGCTGATGTGGTGCCTAGCGACCGAAGGGAGCGTTTTTGACCGCCGTGTTAGCCATTTTTTATTACCCGCACGGATGATAAATAGTACTGATCAATTAACTGGCAGAAATCTTCAAATTGCTCTTGTCGCGGCACGTCAAATATAACAATGGCGACTTTCTGAAAAGATTTCAGATGCCTTGCGATTTGCCCGAAGCAACGGTCATATTCAGCAAGTGACGGGGACTTCTTTATCTCCACGCCAATGTTCTTTCCAATGACAATGTCACAAAGGCTGTCGCCTTTTTCTTCGCGAACTACCATGTCTTTGAGCCTAAACGAAGCAGGCTGCTTCAAGTAATTTGACAATTCTGACTTGTACGCTTCCTCGCTGCTCCGTCTTATCGCTGGCGACCATTTCCGTAGAACGTCGCAAACTTCGTCGAATAAATTATCGACGCTTCCTACTTTTGTGTTCGAAGTGATGCCACTCGTCGCATTGTCGAGATCAATTTTCCAACCCGGCAGTTTTCTAATTTCACCGTCACATTTGTTTTTGACGGCATACGCCAACAGTTTTTCTTGTATGCCTAGCATTCCACCAAGTCTCTTTTGTAGCGTATGCATGGGGAACTTGCCGTCTCTAATAAATTTCCGCAGCATGATCTGATTAAGAATTCTATTCTCCGCTATACAAAGATCATAAAAAATCCGCAGCAATGGTTCGTCTTGTATCTTACGGTCAAGCCCACTTCCATTTGCTTCAAGTCCGCAGTATTCCTGAAACTTCGTTACCGTCATCCCGTAATAGGTATATTCGCTTTCGTTGAGTACAGACGAAAGCTGTCTCCTACTGGGTGTCCTACCACCAAGCTTTTCTGATAATTCCAAGACAACATTTTTTAGTTGCTCAAGCGTTCGCCGGGGTTCTGGCACGATCTATTCCTCTTGAAATGGCTACCGTGTTTTATTCTACATAACAGCAGTATATCTGTTAACCCAGCAACAAGCACTTGCACGAAATTCAGCGCTAACCTATTGAGTAAAAACAGTTAAATACCTTACTCAATTGATCTACAGAGTATTACGCCTAAACAAATCCCGCCCCGCCTTCTTGCCTTTAGCCGCCCTAAAGTTCGTGGCCGGTACTCGTTACGTTCTACTACCAAATCTGCTGCGCATTGGGCGCCGCCTTGTTTTAAACGTCGTAGGCTTAAACCGCTTGGGGTTATTTATTTTTGCGCTCAGCGATAATTATCAAGGCGGTCGTTTTGCGTTTTGCACGTGTCACCGCAAATTTTTTGTAGGCGGCGGTGTATTTACCACCGTGGTGGCTGAACATTAACAAAAAGGCTGGAAGCTGTAGCCTAAGGTGGAATTGGGGAAGTTTGCGGATGAAAGTAGTGTGACGACGCGGTATTAGGTTTGTAATTAAATTTGTAATCAGGCGCAATTCGACCGCAATCACACCAATCTACTCTTCAACACCAATCTGCATGCATTGTTGGCGGATGAGCAATCGTTTTTTTGATCAGGTCATGAGGTGCACGCATTCGTGATTGCCGGAAGACCAAATTAAGACTAAGATTAGTCTTCGACTACTCGTTTGTGGATACAACCATGAGATTTTCTACGCAAGTAAAACCCATTAGCTATCTTAAAAGCCACGCGGCGGAAATTATCAGGGACATCACGGAAAATCGTGCCCCTATGCTAATTACCCAAAATGGTGAAGCTAAGCTAGTTGTGATGGACGTAAAAAGTTTTGAGGAACAAGAAGAGGCGGTTGCGCTGTTAAAACTTTTAGCGCTCGGCAACCGTGAAATTGAGCAAGGGAAGTTTCGCGATGTGGAAGCCGTATTTACCGAAATGGATAATGCGTGATGTTGAAAGGGTTGCGCGTCGTCATTTTGGAATCAGCCGAACATGACTTAAGGGAACTGCGTAGCTACATCATTAAAAATTTTTCTATTTCTACCTGGCGCAATTCCTATTCATCTCTAAAAAAAACGATTCGTCATCTGCAGCATTTTCCGCAGGCTGGTACGATTCCAGAAGAAATTGAGAAGCTCAATCTAACGCAATACCGACAAGTGCTATCCGGTGTGAACCGCATTATTTACGAGCGACGGCAGGATGTTGTTTATATTCATATTATTGCCGATTCAAGAACAGAGCTACTCAATCTGTTGACGCGACGACTGCTCAGAAATACGTAGCAACTTAAACCCAATCTCCGTTCACTTCTCCGTGCGTGATTCATGAAAACCATCCTAGTCTACGCCGATTCCTTATCATGGGGTTTGATTCCCCTCACGCGCAATCGCTTACCGTTTGCGGCGCGCTGGCCGGGGGTGCTCGAACATACACTGCTTGCAGACGGCCTAAATACGCGGGTTTCCGAGTATTGCTTGAATGGGCGGCGGACGGTTTGGGAGGATCCATTCAAACCGGGGCGCAATGGTTTGATTGGCTTGGCGCAGCTGATTGAAACACAGTCGCCGCTTGATTTAGTGATACTGATGTTGGGTACGAATGATTTTCAGTCGATGCACACCAATAACGCGTGGCATTCGGCGCAGGGAACTGCCGCGTTGATTCAAGCCATTCGTTTGGCACCGATTGAATCGGGCATGGTGGCACCACCCATTTTGGTCATCGCACCGCCGCCGATATTGCAACCCAAGGGCGCAATTGCCGGAAAGTTTTTAGGCGGGGATGCGAAGTGCGTGGGTTTGAGTGCAGCACTCGCCGAAGTTTGCGCTAATGCGCAATGCCATTTCTTTGATGCGGCTACTGTGGTGTCAAGCAGCGCTTTGGATGGCGTGCATTTAGATGCGCCGCAGCATGCGGTGTTGGGTGCTGCTATCGCGGCACAGGTGCAAAAAATACTGGCGTAGACGCTGAGATTTATTTACCAAACTCGTGCGGATTTGCGACGAAGCCAATGCACACACCGCCCGCTCCCACGTTTACAGCACCCGTCATGCCCATAGCCGCAATGGCGATCGTCACGCCTGCTTCTGTGGCTGCGGCTTTGAGTGAGGCGAAGCCGAGTAGGCCGGGCACGTCGGCTAAATCGCCTGAATACGATACGCAAATATAGGGCGACAGCAAGCCAACGCGTACTTGGTTTTCGGCGTTGGCAAACATTTTAACTAGTGCGGCGTCATAGGTGCGTACTTTCACGGCTTGATCGGATTCATTGCGGTAACAGCGCAATACGGGACGAATTTCTAACATGCTGCCGACTAAATAGCTGGCTAGTCCAATCGTGTTTTCGTTTTTTAGCCGCGCGCGCTTGTACAAATAGGTGAGGTCTTTTGGCACCAAAAAAGTATAGGTATTACGCACTAGTTCTTGCACGCGCACGAGCAAGTTAGCTGAGCCATGGGCTTTTTCAAGATGGGACAATAAATCGAGCGCTTGCACCGCCTGCCCGGCGAACATATTTTGGCTGTTGTATACGCGTAAACGGAACGGAAATAATCCGCTTTGGCGGGCGCGGTCGGCCGAAACACGGGCTTCTACGCGCGCTGCAGCGGCGACGGCGTTGTCATAAATTGGGCTGCGGGCGTTGTTGATGGTGAGGATAAAAACCAAATCAAAATGCGCAACCAAATTGGCTTCAAACCACTTCTCAAATTGCGCTTCTGAGATCGGCACAGATTCCGCATCGCTCGGCGCTGCGGGGTTTAAATGGTAGCGATAAAACTGGTTGAGCACATGGGTGTCGCGGGTATCGGCAACGGTTTCTGCACCAATGCGGATATTAATGGGCACGACGGAAATAACGGCACCAGATAGCGCTAATAATTCAACGGGAATATCGCAGGCAGAATCGACGACGATACCGACGCGCTGTTTGCGAAATCGACCGGTGGCGGCACCGATGGGAGAGCTTGCATTTGAGTTTGAACCTTGTGCGTCGGTCATTGGGGCGCTTATTTTTATTAGACTAGTGCTGCAATGATACATCACCCCAAAACACTTTTGTGCTGCCATTTAAAACTATCTGAAGACGCCCTATTTTAGGGCATCTTCAGGCATCTATAGGGCGACATTCGCAATTAAATAAGTCTTAACGCACGCTTACTGTTTGCGCTTTCCATGCTGGATCTTGCCAGCGTTGGAATGCGCCGAGCAGTGCGGGCTCGCTGACTTTACGTGCGGTGTTTAATAAATCTAGGTTGACGATTTCGAAGCTGCGTTGATAGCGGCCTTCATCCGAAGTGGAATGCACCTCACGTGCCTCGCGCGCTACAAGCACTTGCGCGCCACCAGGAACCCATCCCGCAAATTCTGCGTAACCTAACGCTGGGTTGACGGCAGCGGGCGGCAATACCGACGTTTGCCAGCCGGATGCTGATTTGCGAAACACCCACATTTCGCGCCACGCTTCTTGCTGTTGCACCGCCAACGTTAACGCGTTCCCTTCGCGGTTCATGGTGGCCGATGCGTCCCAGACGATGCCAAAAGTGCAGCGTTTGGCTAACGGTTTTTCAACGCCATTTTGCGCATCGATAAGCAATACGCAAGTTTCGCCAGCAGAGGCTGCGATCAGCTTAATTTTCGGTGTGTTGCCCGCATCAGCAAAATTTCCAATGGCGGGAAAACTCGCCCAGCGCGACGCATTCACGCGCATGGCAGCGTCGTTGTAGCTGGGATAGTCATCGTCGCTTAACGCAAGCTTGTCTACGCTTGCCAGCGCTGCCAACGCGTTGGTGGACGCGTGCGCCGCAGTTAGGTAGCCGCTACTCGTTGAACCCAGTTGCGCCGCCCGCGTGCGTGCATAGGCCAGCCCCGCCCACACGCTGGCGCGACGCATGTTTAGCCGATTTTTTAAGCTCGGCGGTAATTGGGAAACATCGTTATCACTTAAACGCGAAAGCACCTCAGCACGCCGTTCATCGATCTGCGTTTTTTCATTGGGGCGCAAGGTTGAGGCCATGCATTCTGTTCTGGTGAGCGCTAGTGCTGCACGCGCTTGCAAGGTAGGCGACCCGCGCGGGGCCGAAACTGGCATCGTAGCAAATGCCAACACGCGCCGATAGGCATCTCCGTCGTAGCAAATTTGTATGCGGCCATCGCGATCAAAATTAGTAAATTTTATGCCGTGATGGGCCGCCACTTCTATGTGTGCGGCGTGCATCGCCTGCGTGGCACGGCTTTGCACTGCTGTGCTGGAAACCCGCATGGATAGGCGATCTGCAAAGGTGCCTAAGGCATCTAAGGCATCCAATGCTTCTGCACTCGTTTCACTCGTGAGTGCCTGCGCCGTGGCTGCTTGCAAATACGCTACCGTGTAGCCAATACCCAAGGCATCGGCACTGCCCACATCGCGCAAAAAGCGCACGGTGGTGAGTAGCTCGGGTGCATCGGCTGCGGTGGTGGACAACCGACGCGCAAGATCAGCACGCACATAGCCTGCGCGCTCGCGACGGTAATCGTATACCTGCAGATAGTCGAGCTTTTGCCCGCGAATTTCTACCGTTTCGCCCTGCCATAACGTTGCATTAGTTGGCGCAGAATCACGTGGAGATGCCCGTAAAGCTACGTTATCAGCGGTGATGATGGCAATGCCTAAGGTAGTGGCAGGCGCTTCTGCGCCCACCACTTTCAAATCCTTCGCAGTTACGTTTGTTGCGCAGACCACCAAGGCCGCTGCCAATACAAGAAATACGCGCATGGTTATTCCTTTTCTTTTTCAACATCAACCGCAGCCACAGTTTCAACTGGCGCGTTACGCTTAGCGGTACCCAACAGCGCGTTGCCAATGAAGCCGCCGTCACTTGGCGGTGGCGCGATGATGACCTGAATTTTGTCGGACAATTTATCGGCCATGGCTTTCTGAATTAACAGTGGATGACGCGTCACCAACACGCCCTCACGTCCCATTTGTTCGGCGTTTACGCGACCTACTTTATCAAGCCGATATACCTCGGCATCTGCTAATTTTTGCCGCGCTTCCGCCTCCCCTTTGGCTTCGATTGTGCGCGCCGCTGCCTGCCCTTCGGCGATGCGTATGCGCGCAACTTTATCGGCTTCGGCCTCTAGCTGACGCTGCTCCACCTGACGCTGCTTGAAAGGCAAAATATGCTTCATCGCTTCTTCTTGCGACTTGGCGGCAATAATTTGCTCGCGCCCTGCGGCTTCTGCCGCTTTCTCGCGACGCATTTTTTCGGCTTCGCCATCAAGCTCGGTTTCTTTTACCCGCTTGTCTTTAAGCTCTAGGGTGTAGCGCATTTTAGTCGTGGCTAATTCTTCTGCAAGCAGCCCATCCATGCCACGTTTATAGTCGGCAGGTAAATCCACTTTACCCATAAAAATATCGCGCACCACAATGCCGTCAGCGGCTAATTTTGGCTTTAGTTCGGCTTCAATCGCTTGCTGAATTTCGACCCGTTTGGTAGAAAAAATTTCGCGAATGCTATAACGCGCAAACACCTTATACACGATGCCCTGCACCGCCGGCTGCACAATTTCTGCACCCACATTTTCCGGCAAACGCTTAGCGATAGTGCTAAGTTTGGTAGGGTCTATCGCAAAACGCACCGACAAATCTACGCCTAACGATAAACCTTCAAGTGACTGCAAAGGTGCTGCCCCCGTGGCGCTACGCATATCTAAGCTTTGAAATGTTTGGTCGCGCATATTAAAAGTGCGCAAGTCGTGCAGGCCCGGCAGCGTCACAATTTTGCCTTCGTTAAATTCCGTGGCCACCCCCGTGAATGCGTTGGTTCGCACGCCCATTTCGCCACGACCTACGGTGCGCATCGGCGGGTTGAAGTATAGAAAATACGCGGCTCCGCTCAACGCGCAAAAAACACCGAGCATGAAAAACGCACGTGGCGATGGCATGGATAGCGTGGGAAGGCTTAATTTTAAAGGCTGCGCGATGGGTTGAGAGGCATCGTGAGGGGGTCGGGCTGGTGCTGCGAAGGCATTAGAAATCGATTGAACCAGCGCCTTCAGACGTTGCAACATTTTAATTCTCCCTGTGTGGTTTGTGAGTGCTGATCTTTCTAATTCAGATCAACATACCCATTACAACAAGAGAAAATGGTGAAGGTATGACGGATTGTGGCTACGCTGTGGCGATTTTAATTGGAAATGACTATCAACAACACCCTGAAGACGCCCTATTTTCGGGCTTCTTCAGGGCATTAACTCCGGATTATCTTCGTGCGCCGCGCAGCTTTAGCCACGTCAACCAGCCGCGTTTGCTGATCAACGCCACTATTAAGCGCTTGCACTTCAATCAACGCGTGCCCCATCGAAATCGCGAGGCTATTATTCGACACTACCAGCCCCTCGTCAGCCAGCATTTCCGCCTGTGTGCGACCGTCGGCATTGCGCTTTAATGCACCCAATGCGCCATCATCGCCCACCACGCGAAACCAAGGAAATTCAAGCTTCTCCACGGGTTCGAGCATGGTTAAAATATAGGCAACATGGCGCGGCATCACGTCCAAATGCGCGCCAATTGCACGGTAGGTACACACACGCGACGCGGGAATAGCAGCAACTATTTGCAGCGTTTGCGCTTTGATGCGGATGAAGGCGGGGGATGTGGGCATCGTGCGCTTTAGTGTGCTTTAGTGCGCTTTAGCGCGATTTTCGTGCTTCAGCATCGCTATAAACGGCACTGTTTTCACGCTTGCCGACGGCGATGATGAAAACGATAATCTCGTCATCATCTACCTCGTAAGCCAAACGATAGCCGGCCGACCGCAATTTGATTTTATAGGCATGTTCAAACCCACGAAGTTTGTTGGCCTGCACTCTGGGATTTTCCAAGCATTTGGTGAGCTTGGCTTTGAATTGTGCCTTCACACTATTATCCAAACGATCCCACTCCTTTTTAGCGCTCGGCAAAAACTTCAGGGTGTAGGACATTTATAAGCTATCAATCGAAACCGTAATGGCTTGCGGTTTTTCTCCCTGCCGCTGCATGACAAGCTGGCCAAGCTCAAAATCTTCGAGTTTATCCAATAGCATTTCATACTCCAGCGCGGGCACGAGATAGGCCGTGGGCGAATTATGGTTGAGGATGGCGATGGCCTCGCCGTCTGCCTTGACGAGTAAAGCGCTTGGATTTTTCTTCAATTCCGAAATGCTGGCGCTATAGGTGGCGCGTATTTGTTGCATGATTTTCCTTATTAAGGATCTAAATAAGGATTTATTTTAGCACTTATTTTCGCTAACGGAGGGCTGGCTCTGGCTTAAAGCCGGTTTGTCTTCACGGTGGTCAAGTAGTCCGAAGATGACTTCCGACGCAAGCATTATAGATTAGCCAAGAGCGCCTAAATATGGGCATCTTCAGCCAGTTTTGGGAGCGGGCTCAATGCACATTTAGCTACAAATTCGAATCGAATTCGCCTGCCCATATTTGCGAGCAATTAACCCTTTACGCTCCATCTCGCTCAGCGCAGCTTCGGTTTGATGCGCTGAAATTTGGAAGCGACGTTCCATATCATAGGATGCGGGCGGTTTGCCGTAACGGTCAGTGTGTTCTTTAATGAAGTCTAAATAATCGGTTTCGCGCTCGGTGGGCGGCAGGATTATTTTTGGTATTTCGATTTTTTTAGTGACGACTTTAGCTTTCGCTTTTGCTCGCGCCTTGGATTGCTCCTCTAACTTAGCAGACTGCGCGGCAATGGTAGCGTCGTCGTCGGTCGCAATCGTTAAGCCGCCGCTAGGCGCTTTAATGCGCAAATTGCTGCCATCGCTAAACAAAATGTTCAAGGCGTTTTTGCCGGTGATGCTGAGCGAGGCAATTTGCCGGTCGCGTAATCGTTGCGTGAGCGCGGCACTGCCGGATGCGTTGTGATTGTTTGTCATGGTGCGTGAACCGTTTGGCTAGTTAGTGAATGATTTGTTTTTACGCAATTCATAATTTTGCCAGTTACTGCGGTCAAGTTGCAAAAAATTGACACCTCGCAGACGCTTTAAATACGGGTGCCTTCAACCTAATGAGCTGAGAACGTCCGTATTTCGGGCATCTTCGGCACGACATTTTTTTCATTTTAAGCCCTTTGCACCAAGATTTGTAGCTGAATTCACGGCTTTTCGATATACTCACCGATTGCGGTTTTATTTTTAAGGAGTTTTATCATGGCTGGTGAACGTAAACGGTTGCGTCGTAACACTTTGGAGCGTAAATGCTTAGGTAAATCTTTTAAGCGTTTATTTATTGGCTCACCAAAGTCAATTTTCAAAATGTTGGAAAAAATTAAAAAAGCGTAATTCGCTTTTTGGTTTTTCTAACAAAGCCGCCAGCGTTTGCTAGGCG
>JAYUOW010000147.1:0-4774 GCA_043760555.1 Betaproteobacteria bacterium | reverse complement strand
TCAGCAATATTGGTTCGTTTGATACGCCAGTAAACGGCAAGGGCGGCAACATGAAAGGTATTGAGCTTTCAGCCTCTCTACCTTTAAACATGGTGTCTGACGTGTTGGATGGCTTCGGCGTAGTAGTGAGCCACTCTGATACGGATAGCTCCATTAAGCCAAATGGCCCTGGCAATAGCCAACCGCTACCGGGTTTATCCAAGCGCGTAACCAACCTAACTGCCTACTTTGAAAAGTATGGTTTCTCAGCCCGTGTAAGCAACCGCAGTCGCTCTGACTTCGTCGGTGAAGTACAAGGCTTTGGTGCTGACCGCGAGTTTGTATACGTACGTGGTGAAAACATTACCGACCTACAATTAGGCTATGCGTTTGATGCAGGCATGTTCAAAGGCCTATCGGTATTGCTACAGATGAATAACCTCGACAACACACCGTATCGTTCATACGAAGGCGTGAAGGACAAACCAAAAGTCTACTCAAGCTATGGCCGTACTATTTTGTTTGGCTTGAACTACAAGTTCTAATTTAGCTTACGTTAATAACAAGCAGTTTATGTAGTTGTAAAATTAAACCCTGCCAAGTTATCGGCGGGGTTTTTTATTGGTCTTGTAGGGTGGGCAACGCTTTATCTGCCCACGCGGTCATGCATTAAAATCATCGGCAAAAACACAATGCGCGCTATGGTGCAGCGCATGAAATTGAAAAATAGAAAGTGCAAAATGGCAAATAAACGCATTAGAGATATCGTGATTGTCGGTGGCGGCACTGCGGGCTGGATGGTAGCCGCATCGCTCTCAAAAGTCCTCAGCCGCGAATATAATATTCGTTTAATTGAGTCCGATGAAATTTCGACCGTCGGTGTGGGTGAAGCCACCATTCCGCAGGTAAAACTGTTTAATAACGTGTTGGAACTTGATGAAAATGACTTCATCAAACGCACCCAAGGCACCTTCAAACTCGGTATTGAATTCGTCAATTGGGGCAAGCTGGGCGACTCCTACATTCACGGGTTTGGCAGCATCGGCCAAGATTTAGGCTTAATTCAGTTTCATCACTACTGGCTAAAATTATTCCAGCTAGGCAAAGTACCCGACATCGGCAAATTCTCGCTCAACACCGCCGCCGCACCGGCCAATAAATTTATGCGCGGTGCCGATTTACCCAATTCCCCGCTGGCAAGTGTGGCCTACGCCTATCATTTTGACGCTGGCCTTTACGCCAAATATTTACGCGAATACGCTGAAGCCCGTGGTGTGCGCCGCACCGAAGGCAAAATTGTCGAAACCTTGCTCCGCGCCGAAGATGGATTTGTAGAATCCGTGCGCATGGAAAGTGGTGAAATTATCACCGGCGAATTGTTTATCGACTGCTCCGGCTTCCGTGGCTTGCTAATCGAAGGCGCGTTGAAGTCCGGCTACGACGATTGGACCGAGTGGCTGCCGTGCAACCGCGCAGTGGCAGTGCCATGCGAGAAGGTGGCGGAGCCCACGCCCTACACCCGCTCCACCGCGCGCGACGCTGGCTGGCAGTGGCGCATTCCGCTACAGCATCGCACCGGCAACGGTTACGTGTTTAGCAAAGACTTTATTTCTGAAGATGAAGCCATCAGCACTGTGATGGCAAACCTAGACGGCAAAGCCATTGCCGAACCAAGAGTCATCAAATTCGTCACCGGCAAACGCAAAAAGTTTTGGAATAAAAACGTAGTCGCCATGGGCTTGGCCTCAGGCTTTATGGAACCGCTTGAATCCACCAGCATTCACCTAGTGCAAACCAGCATTGCAAGGTTAATCGCGTTCTTCCCAGATACCGGATTTAATCAGGTTGATATCGACACCTATAACGAACAATCGGTCTGGGAATTTGAAAAAATTCGCGACTTTTTAGTGCTCCACTACAAAGCCACCGAGCGTAACGACACGCCTTTTTGGAACCACGTCCGCACTATGAAAATACCGGACAGCCTACAAAATAAAATTGATGTGTTTGCCAGCAATGCCAGATTTTTCCGTGACTCAGATGAGCTCTTTGGCGTGGCAAGCTGGGTGCAAGTGATGTTAGGTCAGCGCATACAACCTTCAGGCTATCACCCAATGGTTGATCTACTATCCCACCAAGAGCTAACGGAATTTGTAGGCAGCGTGCAAAACGTCATCGAAAAATGTGTAGGCGTGATGCCCACACACCAAGACTTTATAGATCATAATTGTCGGGCGGCATAGGTTTTCAAGCGGACACAAAAGTACCTGAAGATGCCCTAAAATAAGGCGTCTTCAGGCAGTATCGTAGGTTGGGCTGAAGGTTTATCAAGCCTAATACCTGTGTTAGTACTGTAGGGCGGGCAAAGCGTTTTTGCGTGCCCACGGCGGTGGTGAACAAATTACCAACGCATGTTTTACCACCGACGTGGGCATATAAAAAGCATTTTGCCCACCCTACAAATCACGGTGAATTTGCCCTCAGTGTATGCCTGTAGGTGCCCTATTTTAGGGCATCTACAGCCTTTCTATTTATCCGAAAACACCACTACCGATGGTATTGACCGCTGCACGCCGTCACTCGGTTTGTTAGCCACCACGCCGTTAATGACCATGGCACTTGATCCGCCGCCGTCTAAATTGATGGCGTCAGTTGCCCCTAAGCTTAGCAAAATATCGGCGAGTTCATTTAAGTTTACGCCTCGGCTTAACGCGCTGCGGCCATCAATGACTAAAAACAAAATTTTGCCGTTAGCGAGTTTTGCAATCGCACTGCGGGGTGCTTCGCCAGTGCCGTTAATGCCGCTGGCGGCGTCAAAATTTTCTTCTGTTTGCGTGATAAGTTTGCTGCGGTTTTTAAGTAGCATGGGGCCGCCGCCGATGGCTTTTACCGGTGCCCAAGTTTGCCCGCCGGGCGGGAAGGTGGCGTCGGGCAATGGCTGCGGCGGCTTGGCGGAATCGTTGGGTGCGGGTAAGGAATAGCGGGTAAGCGTATTGGCCGCACCTATTGGATAGGTCCATGTGACAATAGACTCACCGTCGGCATTGGTGCCGAAGGCTGCGCGGGTGGGATAGTACACTTGGCCGTTGCGAGTGAGTTGTTTGACGCCGGTAGCGGCTAGCGCACTATTTTTTACCACCACGCTGAAGCTTTGGTTAATCGAAGATGCCCCAAAATAGCCTGCATTCATTACCACCCATGCTTTTTTAGCTTCTGTTTGGGCAAACTCAAGCGGTGTTTTACTGCCCGGTGCAATTGACGCCACATTCCACTGCGTGCTGGTGGCAAGCGCGGGGTCAAGTGTTGCATACACCGCTTGTAAACCGCGCCCCGAGCCGCGATACGCTTCAATACCTGCAGGCAAGCCCGCGTTAAGCTCCGGTGACTTGATCCACTCCACGGTAGTCGTGGTGGGCGCAATCGTGCTCCATAATTGCCGCGTGATGCGCTTAAACCCGTTTACGCCATTGATCGAATACGCGATGGTAGCGTTGTTAATATCGCTAAACGTGGCTGTAAAGGCACCTACACGCTTTAAATCGTTTGGGTCAAGGGCTACCCAAGGCTTAACTGGTGCTGTGCCCTTGGCGATAGCAAAAAAGTCGCCCGTGCAGCCATCATTAGCCACGTTACAGTTTGACGCCACATACCAAGTAGGCAGCTCGGCGTTATCGTAGGTAAACATGGTGGCAAAAATGATGTTGAACTGCTGGGTAAACGTAATGCCCCAGCCCGATTCATCAATGTTGTACCAAATACCGCTGAGGGTGGAGGTGTTGTTGGGGTTCTGCTCGATGGTGTAGGCGGCGCGGGTAGCGGGTGCGATGAAAGCGACAAAGCCGATAACTGCTGCGGTAATTAGCTTGGTAAATAGTTGGCGCATTGAGTGGCTCCTAGTTTATCGCGAGAAGTGCTGTTTATGCGTTAGTGTACCGCACATACCAATGTAATACCACGCAACCAGTGCATGCTCGTAAACGCCCTATTTTAGGCTATCTACAGTGGTTATCGAACCGCGCAACGTCACTGTAGGGGCGCATTGCATGCGCCCTCGCGGCTTATCCTTAATTTAGAAATATGTCTGCGGGCGAATGATGATGCGGGATGGAGGGTCACGGCGATTAACCATTTGCAAGCGGCGTATTAATGCAACGAGGGCGCACGCAGAGCGCCCCTACAGGCACAGTGTCCATTTTATGATCGATAGTGATTTCGATAACGCTGGAAACGCCCTATTTTAGGGCATCTACAGTGGTCATTTAATCGCGCAACGTCACTGTAGGGGCGCATTGCATGCGCCCTCGCGGCTTATCCTTAATTTAGAAATATGTCTGCGGGCGATAGTGATGCGGGATGGTGGTTCACGGCGATTAACCATTTGCAAGCGGGTGAGCATCGCAACGAGGGCGCACGCAGAGCGCCCCTACAGATGCAGCGCGTATTTTATGGTCAATAGTGGTTTCGTTAGAGCTGGAAACGCTCTATTTTAGGCTATCTCCAGCCATCCTTTAACCGTGCAACGTCACTGTAGGGGCGCATTGCATGCGCCCTCGTGGCTTATCCTTGATTTAGAAATATGTCTGCGGGCGAATGATGATGCGGGATGGTGGTTCGCGGCGATTAACCACTTGCAAGCGGCGTATTAATGCAACGAGGGCGCACGCAGAGCGCCCCTACAGGCACAGTGTCCATTTTATGGCCGATAGTGGTTTCGTTAAAGCTGGAAACGCCCTATTTTAAGCCATCTCCAGCTATCCTTTAACCGCGCAACGTCACTGTAGGGGCGCATTGCATG
>JAYUOW010000146.1:0-41177 GCA_043760555.1 Betaproteobacteria bacterium | reverse complement strand
CGCCAAAAATTCATAAGTCAGACACCCTATAAACCTTGCTTAAGCCTATAAATAGGGCTTCTTCAGCCTGTTACCTTGATTTAAACCGGACACTAGTGAATCGTTGATAAAAATAGGCTGTAGACGCCCTAAATATGGGCGTTTACAGCCTATTTACCCCCGCATCCTCTCTGAAATTAGCTTCAAAATACGTCGTTCGCATTGTTCGACACAAAAAACACTTTACGGTGTCTACAAACGCAATCTAAAAACCAGCATTTGCTAAACCCCCATATTGGGGTCTAAAAAACCCAATATGGGAATAACGTCATTGTCAGCATCTGTTTTGTCAGCAAAACCCCAACGGGTCAGAGCACCCACGCCAGCACCTGCCCCAACGCCCGTGCGTGCTGAACGCGCAAGCCTCATCGACGCGCTTTTTACGCGCTTTGGACTCCCCCGCAACAACGTGTGCTCGGGCTGCTATTCGGGCAACCTTCGCGCAGTTTTTTTGCCAATGAACTTATTGCTTGAGTTGATCACTGCGGTGCGGGTGGCACTGGCGCTATTCAACGTGAACTTGCAAAGTTAGCCAGCGCTGGGCTCGTCAACGTGGCCCGAGTGGGCAACCAAAAACACTTTCAAGCAAACGCGGCTTCGCCAATTTATAGCGAGCGAGTTGGTATTTTTACTAAAACAGTTGGCTTAAGCGAACCTATAAAACAAGCGCTTAGGCCCGTCGCCGCACAGATTAAATCAGCATTTATCTATGGCTCAGTTGCACAAGGACTGGACAATGCGCGCAGCGATATTGACGTGATGATTTTAAGCGCATCGCTGAGTTATGCCGATGTATTTGATGCGTTGCAGCTCGCTGAGGCACAACTAGGTAGAACCATTAACCCTACGGTTCAAACACCGACCGCATGGGCTAAAAAAATAAGTGCTGACAATGCATTTACACAAAACGTACTAAGCCTTCCTAAAATATTTTTAGTGGGTTCTGAGGCTGATCTTGGTTAGACAGAAGCGTCGACGATCACGCTAAAAAACTTTGCGCAAGCAAGCAATTACAAATCCTAAAAAAGGGAGGCGGCGTCAGAAGGTTCGAGTTAATCCGAAATCGCTCGCCTATGCCGTCAACATTCGCATGCAAAGCAACTAAATGGCTCGCAGTTTCCAGTAGTCCGGATTGCGATGCAAATGTGCCACGGCGATAACGATAATTTCATCGCCAAAAACTTCGTAAACAATTCCATAAGGTAAATGCCGCATTTGACAGCGCCTGATGTTGCCGCCCAGTATTGCCCACGCTGATGGAAACTCTTTGATTCGTTACAACGTCCCCAAAGCTTCGTCTCGAAAATCAGCGCCCAACCCTTTACGCAGCACATCATAGCTGCGCACCGCCGCCGCTAACTCGTGCTTTGCCGCAAGCAAAATTCGCCCTCAAGTGCGCGAACCAAGTGCTGCGAACACTTCGTCTGCAGCTACAGCCCTTAGCTCACCATTTTTAAATGCTTGCATTCTGTCTTCGGCTTCGACTAGCCACGCGGCATTGAGCGTAGTGTCGGGCTTATCGAGTGTGTGCAAAATGCCATCTACCACCATGGCGCGCTCGTTCGCTGGTAATTGCAATATTTCACTCAGTAACGTCTGTGCTCGCAGGTTCATTGTGTAGCCCTAAGAATTGATTGCCAAAGTTTAGCAGAGTATTTCAAGCGCACTGGCAAAACCGGAAGGCTAACAAAAACAAATGCGCGCAACCCGTGGCAACGCTTTCATAAAGCTATTTGTGTTGAATTTTTGCATCAAACCCCACCCAACACTGCCGCTCCACATCCCACAATTTACACACCGCAAACGCATTAAGCGCGGCACGTAATGTCATGCGCTCTTGGCGAATATCGTTGGCGAATGCTTTGTTCAACGCGGTTTGCGCACGCGGCAGGTTGTACAACGGAATTTTCGGGTCTATGTGATGCGCGGTGTGCTCGAGAATATTTAGCATCCCCCAATTCGTGCCAGCCGGGAACGCCATATGTACCGTTGAAACCAACTGCCGCGTAGCCGCTGGCGGCGCGTCCGCTTCACAATACCACTTTACTTGCGGATGAAAATGATGCAAAAAAGTGACGAAGCCCATCTGCCCATTCCATACAAACTGCGTCACGATAATGCCAAAAAATAGCATCACGCGAGGCGAGAAATTTGGTACTGCAATCAAGCCGGCATTAGCCAAAATCCCCGAAAATAGGGCTATTTCGAGCAATAGCCAGCTAATAACTAAAATATGATCTAACGTAGAGTACGCACCTGCCTTTTGTCGTCAGAATTCATTATGGTTTTACCTTATTTTAAATTGGTAGCTTTTTAATTTGATGGAGGGATGCCACTTAGAACAAACACAAAAAAACCCACCTAAGCAGGTGGGTTTTATTTTTGGCTGGGTTGTTATATTACCGTTGGATGGAAAGCAATTGTTAGGCGCTTGAAAGCGCTACTTAAAAACCAAACATACGGGCACTTTTAATGACACAAACTAATGACGCGCGCTGCCTTGTAGGCAGCATGAAAGACTACGTAGAAATACCTAATTTGAAGATTGAAAACCGCGCTGATGCATTCTGGACTTGGGCAGGTCGCAGGGCGCAAAACGGATTATTTCCATTTGCTAAAACACTGTTGTCTAAACCTGACTCCGTGGCTTCCATAAGAATGCCCAACGGCGACATTGGCAATGGCATAAATTTTTCAAGCCAAGAATATTTATCTTTAGCAAGCCATCCAGAAGTGGTTAAAGCGGCTGTAGACGCAATCGACACTTACGGCGTGCATAGTGCGGGCTCAACGGCTTTAGCGGGCAATACCGTGGATGGCGATAAACTAGCCGATGAAATAGCGGCGTTTTTGCATCTGCCTTATGTCACCCTGTTTCCTACTGGGTGGGCTGCGGGTTTTGGCGTAATTAAAGGCCTCGTCCGTTTGGCAGACCATGTAGTCATGGACAAGCTCTCGCATAATTGCTTATTAGAAGGCGCTATCGCCGCCACCCGCAACGTCCATTTGTTTAAGCATTTAGATGCCGACAATGCGGAAGCGATATTGCAGCAAATTCGAGAAAAAGACCAAACGAACAGCATCTTGCTTGTAACCGAAGGCACGTTCTCAATGGATGCTGATTCACCTGATATCGCCAAGTTTGTGGAGCTTGCAACAAAGTACAGCGCAACATTCGTTCTTGATGTGGCGCATGATCTCGGCTGCACCGGCCCTAACGGTACGGGTCAGCTGGGCATTCAAGGCATGCTTGGCAAGGTTGATATCGTCATGGGTTCCTTTTCAAAATCTTTTGCAAGTAACGGGGGTTTTGTGGCGGTGCGGTCTCAAGCCATGCGCGAATACTTAAGAGCCTATGCGACCCCTAATACTTTCAGCAACGCGCTTTCGCCGATTCAGGTTGCAATTGTCCGAAAGTGCTTAGAAATTGTGCGGAGTTCGGAAGGCGATGTGCGCCGCAAAAAATTGATGGATGCAATCGTTTGTCTTCGTACAGCGCTAACGGAAGCAGGTTTTAAGGTGCTCGGAAATCCGTCGCCAATTGTTGCTGTGATGATGGGCCGAGAAGACGTGGCGCGGATCGCAACCAGAGAAATGTTCGAGCGGGGCTTAATGACGAACCTAATCGAGTTCCCTGCTGTGGCGTCGGGCACCGCACGTTTGCGCATGCAAGTGATGACAAATCACGAACCAAGCCAGTGCAAGCAAGCCGTCGAAATTATCAAATTATCCGTTGCCGCTGCCAACACAGCCCTTAGCGTGGGCGCAACCGCTTGAATGCCATTGGTACATTTTTTCGGTGTGGCAACGCGACGCGCACTGCAATGTGGCCTACGCGTCATGAATAGTCCTTTACCCCCGCCAGCGTCAACAGCCATAGACCAAAAGGTGCAAGCTGCGCGGGCGTTTACAAGCAAAAATGCTCGAAAACGCCCGTATTTATTGCCTCTTGCACAACCGGTTGCTGCCAATATTGCGTTGGCATGGCCGCTGGCTGCCGCGTTTTTACTCTCGAACCGGCGGCGGTTTTACGGATCGTTAGCGGGGGTGGTGATTGCGGTTGCGCTAATGCAGTTTCAATCGTCGATGGTGGCGGGGTTTTTGTTGTCAGCAAAAGCCCCCATTCGCGCTTTAAACGCCGATATTTGGGTGATACCCAAAGCGCAGCCTTCGTTTGAATTTTCTAGCACGCTGCCCAGGTCTTACCAAGCGCTGCTGTTGGGTCAAGAAGGCGTCAAGGCCGTGCTACCGGTGGTGAATGGTTTTGCGGCTGTAAAAACCACTGCTAACGATGATGGCGGTGCAGTAGTGCGCGGGTCTGTGGCCCTAGTTGGAATGCCTTTAGCCAGCCTAGATCGCAATCTAAATGCCGTAGGTACGCAGGCAGCACATACGGATAACCTACCCAACGCAATTTTGCTTGATGTGATTGATCGCAATTTATTGGGCGTGCAAGCGGCTGGTGTGGCGCTAGAAATAAATGGCGTGCGCGGTGTAGTGACAGATTTTGTGGATGGTTATGCCACGTTTTTAGGCGCACCTTATGCGTTTGTAGAAATTGACGCTGCACGACGCATGTTTGGGCTGGGTAGTGATGCTGCAAATGCGGTGGCGATTTATGTTGCAACGGATGTGCGACCAGACGGTGTAAGCGGAGTTGCACGCGCGATTGGTGCGCGCTTTCCAGAGGTGGATGTGTTGACGGCGGCGGAGTATGAGTCGCGCACGGCGCTGTTTTGGCTTATACGAACCGGTGCTGGCGGCGGCTTACTGCTATCGGCGGTGCTCGGCTTTGTGATTGGTTTTATCATCATCTCGCAAACGCTCTTTGCGTTGACGATGGAAAACTTAAAAGAGTTTGCAACGCTACGCGCCATGGGCGTAGCACCGTCACGCTTAACCTTGGTGCTGCTGCTACAAGCGGGCGTATTGGCGTGCACAGGGGCGTTTGCGGGGGCTGTGCTCGGTGCGGTAATGGTGTGGGCAACCCGTGCCTACGTGCTGGGCTGGGTGTTGCTGCCGATGTGGTTGCCGCCTGCGGTGTTATGCGTGGCCTTGCTGATGGGGGCGCTGGCAAGCGTGTCGAGCATCCGCATGCTATTGCGCGTGCAGCCAGCCGATGCCTTCAGGCAAGCATAAGCGATGCTGCACCTATACAACCTTAGCTACACCTTGCAAACGGCAAGTGAATCGCGCATGTTGGCGCAAAGCATTAACGCCACCTTCGCACCCGGGGAAATAGCGGCCATTACGGGTCCATCTGGCAGTGGCAAATCCACATTGCTTTCGCTGGCGAGTGGCCTGCTTGCGCCAACGAGCGGCACGGTTAATTTTGCGGGTTCCACATTGCCTAGCGATGAAGTACAGTGTGCTGTGGTAAGGCTGAAGTCATTCGGCTATGTGTTTCAAGATATTCGCTTAATTCCGCAACTAAACGTGATGGCAAATATTGCTATTCCCGCGGGCTTTGCGCTGGGAAACTTAGCCGCTGGCCAAGCGGCGGCGGCGCGCATTTACGACGCGTTGCGCATCAGCATTCCACCGCACACCATGCCAGCCACGCTAAGCGGCGGCGAACGCCAACTTATTGCCCTTGCGCGTGCGCTTGCCACTTCGCCGGCCGCTATTTTTGCTGATGAACCAACGGCCGCGCTAGATTGGAAGCGCGGGCAACATTTTTTAGCCGCCTTGCGCGAACAAACCATCGCCAATCAATCCACTACGCTTATCGTGACGCACGATGCGCGTGTGCTTGATTATGTTGACCATATTTATCAGTTAGAAAACGGAATTTTAAATCGTGTTTAGAAAAATCAAACCGCAATCGCCTTTATCAGTGGCGCAGGCGTTCACAATTTTTATTGGGCGGGTAGCGGTGGTGCAAATGAACTATTTATCCACATTTGCCGTTGTTTTCTGTGCATCTACAACCGTTTACGCGCAGGAAACTCGCACCTTTTCAGCCCCTGCACGTATAGAAGGTGCTGCACCCGCCATAAAAATGGCGTTCAACATTGCGGGAACGGTAAAAGTGATTCACGCGCGCGCAGGTGAAGCAAAAAAACTAGGTGACCCGTTGATTAGCCTGCAATGCGACGATCGCAGCGCCACTATTCGTGTCGCCTCGAGCGACGCGCAAGAGGCGCAGGCATTGCTTGAAAAAGCCCGAAACGGCTTGCGCGCCGAAGAACGCGCCGTAGTGGCCGAACGCGTAAAAGTAGGAGAGACGGATGTGGCAGCGGCGGAGCGGCGCTACCAGCGATTTGAGCAGCTAAAACAAAAGGGAAACTTCATCTCGGACGCCGAACTAGACACCATGCGCGATGCCCTTAGCCTAGCTCGCGCCAAAAACCAAGGGCTTATTGCAGAACAAAAGCTTGCGGCGGTGCCTGCACGCCGTGAAGATATTGCAGCTGCCGTCGCACGCGTAGCTGCAGCACAAGCAAGGCTGGCATTCGCAAACGCAGAAGCTGAAAAATGCACATTTCGCGCGCCGTCAAACATCGTTGTGCTGCGCAATTTTGTGGAAGTGGGCGACAGCATCAATCCACTTAATCCGTTGACACTCGGCAGCGCCATGACCGTGGCTGATCTTTCACGCCTGCGCGTGCGCGCCGAGGTGGACGAGCGCGATGTGAGCTTTGTAAAGCTTGGGCAACGGGTAAATATCATTAGTGAATTCGATAAATCTTTACAGCTGGTTGGCACCGTGGCACTGGTGCAAGCCGAAATGGGTAGGCGCAGTATAAAAAGCGGCGACGCATCCGATAAAAATGATCGCGATGTATTGGAAGTGGTGATCGATTTAGGGCCCACAACCACTTTGAAACCCAAACTGCCGATAGGCATGCGCGTGGTGGCGGTGTTTGGGCGGTGAATTTGAAGACAGCGACCGCTAACTTCTGGCTGATTTATTCCATTTCTATATCAATAGTGCAGCAACTCAAAACACCAACGAGCCGTCGTTCCCGTCGATGGGGACGACGAAATTTTGAGATTTGCAATAATAATTATTGTTTTGATGTGGAAATGGAATAATTTATAGGCTGTAGACGCCCTATTTTTGGGCATCTACAGCCACTTATTTAGACTGAAAATTAGTTACGCCGCTGCGCAAATAGCCATGTGCGCCACGCGGTACCAAACACCATATCTGCGGGCACGGTATGATTAAGACCAACATACTCGATGAAGCGGATACTCGCCGCACCAGTTTGTAGCGCACCAATCGCTTTAAACATAGCGCGATCCGATTCAATTTTGTTTTCTGTATCAGCATCGCCATGCACAATTAAAATCGGCGTATGGGCAAGCTTTGGTGCCAAACTGCGGGCGGGTGCAATGCCCGAAATTGGCACGGCGGCGGCAAACAAATCCGGCCGCAACATAGCCGCATTCCAAGCACCCGACGCCCCCATTGAAAACCCCACCACATACACGCGCTGGCCATCCACGTCATCGCGGCGCAGCATTTTTTCTACCAATTCGAAGGTAGCAAGTAGCGGCGGGCGGGCGATGGAATACGAAAGCCCTGCATCGTCCACCGGCATATAATCTGCGCCCCTCGCAGGCATTTGCGGAACGAGTATGTGCGCAGCAAACTGCGCTTGAATTTCTGGATGCGCCCAAGAACGCGAAAACCAGCCGAGCTGCTTTTCGTTATCCACACCAATCGCACCAGAGCCGTGCAGCATTAGGATGAGCGGCAGCTTTTGCGCTGTTCGCGCCTGCGGCGTGTGGTGGCGAAACTTTAGCTGAACGCCGTTGCTTGCCGTAAATTCGCCAGCTTCAAACAAGCTGGCGGGGGCAGCGGATATTTTTTGCGCGTTGCGTTTTTCAAGCTCTGCTTGATCGGCTTGGATGGAGATGATTTCGGTACTGGGTGTGGTTTGCGTTGTGCAGGCGGATAGCGTGGTGAACGCAAATAGAGCGATGAAAATTGAGAAATAACGCGTGTTGAATGAGCGCATGTGTGAGGTTGAAGGGTTTATTGGAAGTGCGCGATTATGCCTTATTTTAAAACCAGATAGTTAAAAATTTGCGTTTTTTCGATACCAGAATAGGCTGTAGATAGCCTAAAATAGGGCATCTACAGGCAGCACACTACCCTATTTGGTTACCGCAAAAACAACACGGAGTCGCGTTTGACTGAAGAGGGCAAGAAGCGAGCTTTCCGTTTTTCCACCACTAGGCGCAATTGGCGCTGCGCTGATTGCGCCCTACAAAAGTATGTCTTCAGGCACACATCATCAATGTGCCGTCGATCGCATTCCTCCGCTCTAAAGTTCATCGCCCCCCGGGGGCGGAGTTGGGGAGAAGGGGTTGCTAGCCCGAAGGAAAGTTGTCGACTTGGACGCGCCTCGTGTCTATTTAAACCCTCTGAAATCATCAAAGGTGAGCACACAAAAGCGCTTTGCTCACCCCGCTACCAGCCACACGATACGCTGTACACACCCTACGACCCGAAGGTAGCTCCGTTGCCCGAAAATAGGGCTTCTTCAGGTATGTATTAACAACCATCCGAGTGTAAAAAAGCACTTATTTTCTCACTTAATTGAATGGCTTTGGTGCTACGCGAGCGCAACTTCATCCGCGCGAACTTCCGCATTTGTAAAGTCTTTTACTACGCTACGCGGCCAAATTTCCACAGTGGTAAAATTAGTAGTAACATTGCTACATATTTTTGCATTAAGGAAAACCCATGTCCATCACAACGCTCTCAAGTCGTGCATTTAATCAGGATACTAGCGGGGCTAAAAACGCGACTGCGGCAGGACCCGTAATCATCACCGATCGCGGCAGGCCTTCGCATGTGCTGCTCACCTTCAATGATTATCGCAAGCTTACTAAGGCACAACATACCGTAAAAATAGCGGATTTACTGGCGCTCAGCGGGGATGTAAACGATGCGTTTTTAAAAGAATTGGAACTGCCCAAACCGCGAGAACTGGCCAGGGCAGCGGACTTTAAGTGATGTATTTATTGGACACGAATGTAGTTTCAGAATTTCGCAAAATCAAAAGTGGCAAAGCAGACGTACGCGTCGCGGCATGGGCTGAAGGTGTAGATACCGCAGATTTGTACTTATCCGTTATCACAATTCAAGAATTAGAAATCGGCGTACGCATGTTGGCGAGGCGAGATCAAAGCCAAGCTACCACGCTACGTAACTGGCTTGATAAACAAGTGCTGCCCGCGTTTGCCGGACGCATATTAGCGTTTGATACGGCCGTGGCGCTTCGCAGTGCTCCCTTGCACGTGCCTAATCCTGCACCCGTTCGCGACGGCCTTATTGCGGCCACCGCATTGGTGCATGGGCTAATCGTTGTGACGCGTAATGTGGCGGACTTTGCAGTGACGGGCGTGGCCACTTTGAATCCATGGGAGGGTTGAGGTTGCGGGTAAAACTGTTTGGACGTTGGCAAACAGCCTGTTGCCAATTCGGACAACGCAAGTGTTTCACGAGGGCGCATGCAATGCGCCCCTACAGAACCACCGGGGCTTCGGCACACCACTGCAAATTGGCAAACAGCCTCTTGCCAATTCGGACAGCGCGACGATTTCACGAGGGCGCATGCAATGCGCCCCTACGGTGCCGCCGCATCTCCGATAAATATCTTCAATTCATTCTCGGAAATATTCTGTAGACGCCCTATTTTAGGGCATCTACAGCCTACTATTTCTTGGCTTCAATACCAAACAACATTTTTTTCTGCTCTGCCGTGTACGACGTAACAGGCGCAGTTTGAAACTCCTTCGCGCGTGCGTAAGCGCGCGTGGTGGCGGGTCTTTCGCGGATGCTCGCGTGCCAGCGGGCAAGGTGAGGGAAGTTGGCCATATCTTGGCCTTGTGGTTCGGGCAGGATCCACGGGTAGGCGGCCATGTCGGCTATGGTGTATTGATTACCGGTAATAAATTTGCGGTCAGCTAAGCGTTTATTTAGCACGCCGTATAGCCGCGTGGTTTCTTTTACGTAGCGCTCAATGGCGTAGGGGATTTTATCTGGAGCGTATTTGCTGAAGTGGTGGTTTTGCCCCAGCATGGGGCCCAATCCCCCCATTTGCCACATGAGCCACTCTAACGTTTCAACTTGGCCGCGTAAATCTTTGGGGATAAACTTGCCGACCTTGCCCGCGAGGTATAACAAAATTGCACCGGATTCAAAAACCGTAATCGGCTTTTTTCCTTGCGCTGGTGTGTGGTCAACAATGGCGGGCATGCGGTTGTTGGGGGAGAACGCCAAGAACGCCAGATCGTATTGATCGCCACGACCGATATTGATCGGCATGATCTTGTAGGGCAGTTTCGCTTCTTCTAAAAACAGCGTAATTTTGTGGCCATTTGGTGTGGGCCAGTAATAAAGTTCGATCATGGTTTTATTCCCCCTATTAAATTATTTACCGACAGCACTAACGAGTGCGCGTTTGTATTGATTCGGCCAGTCTGCCACATCGCCCAAGGCTTGTGCGGCATGTAGTGGCCAATACGGATTACGCAACAATTCACGTGCTAAAAACACGGCATCAGCCAAACCTGTTGCCACAATTTGTTCGGCTTGAATAGGCTGCGTAATTAACCCTACTGCACCCACAGCAATGGCTGCGCCATTTTTAATGGCGGTGGCGAATGGCACTTGATAGCCGGGGCTTAGCGGTATTTTTACGTCCGCAATATTGCCGCCGCTGGATACGTCAATTAAATCAATGCCTATTGCTTTAAGTAACTTACACAATATGATGGAATCGCCCACCGTTAGGGCGTCTTCACGCCAATCGCTGGCAGAAATTCGTACCATCACCGGCAAATGCACAGGCCAATTTTGACGCACCGCGCGACATACCTCAAGCGGAAAGCGCATTCTATTTTCTAAGCTGCCGCCGTAGTCGTCGGTGCGCAAATTACTGGCGGGGGATAAAAACTCATGCAACAAATAGCCGTGGGCGGCGTGTACTTCAACTACTTCAAAGCCAGCATCAAGCGATCGTTTTGTAGCTGCCACAAAATCTTCCACCACTTGATGAATATCAGCTAACGACATGGCGTGCGGTTGCGGATAAGTTTGGCTAAATGCTGTATCGCTGGGGCCAATCACTGACCAGCCACCGTCAGCTTCGGCAACTTTGCCGTGGCCGCCGCCATACACAGCACCCGCCTTCCACGGCGTGTAGCACGACGCTTTGCGCCCTGCATGAGCAAGCTGTATGGCGGGCACGCTGCCGTGCGCCTTAATGAAGGCCGCAATCGGCTTCCACGCGGCCACATGCGCGTCGCACCACATGCCCGCATCGTCCGGCGATATGCGCCCTTGTGCAGTGACTGCAGCAGCTTCAGTCATCACCATGGCAGCACCGCCCACGGCGCGTGAGCCTAAGTGCACCAAATGCCAATCATTGACGACGCCATCCGCACAAGAATATTGGCACATTGGAGATACGAACACGCGGTTTTTAAACGTTAATTCGCGCAGCTTGAAGGGAGAAAATAAAGCAGACATATTGATAATTTTCGATTAAATTTTGGTTATGATGAATGGACGTAATCATAGCCTAAGCCTTCGTTGTTGCACCTGTTAGCGCAGTTTTTCTTTCATGAATTTATAAATTAAATGGCTCAACATAATTTTCCACTCACGCTAAAAGCTGGGCCTAGAGCGCTGGCGCACATTAAGCAACACGGCCTGCGCCCGGGCGACATCGCGATGATTCCCGGTGCTGCTGGTGGGCCAAAAGCACTGGGCTTGCTGGGACTAGACTTGGCTATTTTTGGCGAGTGGTTAAAACCTGCAACGCAGCCGATTCACTTAATTGGTTCATCCGTTGGCGCATGGCGCTTTGCCAACGCCTGCCGCAATGACCCCGCCAGCGCATTAAAAAAATTTGCACAGCTCTACACCGCGCAACGCTACCCAAAAGGCGCTAACGCCCGCTATGTGGCCGATAGCGTGCGCGAGGTGCTTAGCCACATGTTTGACGGTGCAGAAGCAGAAATTGTCGCGGCCAATAAATACCGCCTACACATTATTGCAGCGCGCGGCATCGGGCCACTGAAGCGCGATGGCGGTTTGGCTACTAAGAGCGCGTTCTCGCTGGCCGTGTTGGCCAATTTAATTGGCCGCAAACACTTACGCCACTTTTTCGCGCGCACTGTGTTTAGCGATGCACGCACTAACCTACCATTTTTTGATACTGAAGATGGCCAGAGAAGCCCTAAATACGGGCATTTTGACCGCTTTCATACGCAGGTGTTAGCGCTAAACGCCGACAATTTGCGCGAGGCATTGCGCGCATCAGGCGCAATTCCGTTGGTAATTGAATCTGTCGCCAACATCCCCGGCGCACAACCTGGCCCCTACTGGGACGGTGGTTTAATTGATTACCACTTAAACTTTCCGTACAACCAATCTGACGGCATCGTGCTGTTTCCGCACTTTACCGATCACATCATTCCCGGTTGGTTAGACAAACCCATGCCGTGGCGCCGCGCACAGAAAATTCAAGCCGGTGGGTGGTTGGATAACGTGTTGCTAGTAGCACCATCCCGCAGCTATTTAAATTCGCTACCGTATAAAAAACTACCCGACCGCAATGACTTTAAACATTTCATGCACGATGTTGACGGGCGCGTGAAGTATTGGGAACGCGCCATCGGCGAAAGCGAACGGCTGGGGGATGCGTTTATGCGCTTGGTGGATTTGGCTAGCGGGCGGGAAGATTTTGCGGGGATGGTAGAGGCGTTGTAGGCGTAGCGGCATCGCAAAAATTTAAGGTCGCGCAAATCGAACGCGACGCAAATCTAAGCTTGTTTGCGATGGCGGAACGGTGGGAGCGGCAATTATCACTGCACCTTGCGCTGCTCGCTTTTTTTGCCCCAATTGCACATCCACAAATATACGATCAAGATCAAAATCGAAACTAGCCGCGTACTGCTCACGGTTTTTGCGCACTTCATCGATAATACGATTAGTCATTTTCGTCTCCTAACAATTCATCTGGGGTACAAATGAAGGGTAAAAATAATCCTCGCTTTTGTAAGTAAGCGGAAATTCTAACTTGAATTTCGGGATTGGCAATGTGCTTGCAATTCCAAGTTAGCAAATAATCCACCATGTGCATGGTAGCGATAGAAATATGTAGCGCATCAACGCTTGCTTTTTCTGGAACAATACTCAAGTCCACCAATTCTTTCGCCAGCGTCAGAGTTTCCGCGTTCAGATCCAAGAGCGGAATTCCTGACAGCGCATCGAGCCGCCTTTGATCGGCAGAAGCATCGCCTACTGTACACTCCTTGATCACAAATTCAGACACTACCAAATCAAAATTCGCGCGCGCCTGCCAAAAACTGTAGGTGCTGAGCTGGTGCCCTGCGTCGATCACATTTTTGCTCGGTCGAGCAGTTAAGTAGCTAATGACCGAAGTCTCCACATACACTTTACGCCTCATAAATCTCTCTAATTAATAACCTTCAGGCCTCAAAACGGTTTTATTTGAATGCTTTTAAATCACTGTGCGCAAAGTGATAACGCATAATATCACCAGCCCCTCGTCCCATGCTTCGAATCAAAGGTTTCTCTATCGCGTTGCATTTTCTCGTCAAACTCGCGCCGCCCGCCTTTGGCGGCTGAAATTAGGCGCTGTTCGTCGATGTAGGCATCCATGATGGCCTAGGTGATGTTGATGTTGTGACCTCTGCAGGGGCGCTTTGCATGCGCCCTTTCTGCCATGCGCGTATGGCGGCATACTTGCTATTGCCGTCATGTTTTTAAACGTTTTGGGCGCATGCGATGCGCCCCTACAGGCACCGCGCTTTTGCGTGGTGCCTCCCCGAATCAGAAACAGCTCGAAGCCCGTAGGTCGGATTAGCGTTTTTTGCGTAATCCGACACGACGTAAATATTGCAACCCTACCACCCCTTGGTCCCGTGCTTCGCATCAAAGGTTTCCCTATCGCGCTGCATTTGCTCGTCGAACTCGCGCCGCCCAGCTTTGGCGGCGGAGATCAATCGTTGCTCATCGGTGTAGGCGTCCATGATGGCTTCGGTGGTGGTGATATTGTGGCGTCTGAAGGTGTCAGCAAGTTCTTTGGCACGATAGCGATCAACACCTAGATTTTCTAGCGCGGCGCGACCCATGCGTAGCGCAGATTCAAAGGTTTCGCGCTCTACTATTTCAACCCCTAGCTTGCGCAGCTCGACGTAGTGCCGCACGTTACGCGCACGTGAAATAATTTTTAGGTTGGGGAAGTTCTCTTGCGCGATTTTCACCAGCGCAATATTGTCATTCATATCATCGATGGTGTTGATAAGCAACTTGGCTTTGCTAGCACCAGCGGCATGAAGCAAATCGAGACGGGTTGCATCACCATAAAAAACTTTGTAGCCAAATTTTCTAAGCTGTTCAATTTGCTCAGGGTCATGGTCAAGTATGGTGGCGCGCAGATTATTGGCAAACAAAATACGGCCAATAATTTGCCCCATGCGGCCAAAACCGGCGATGATAATTTCGGTGGTTTCGTCTATGGTATCGGCCTCCTTTGCGATGCGTGTGGCTTTGCCTACCAAAAACTTTTCGTACGCCAACAAAATAAGCGGTGATGCCGCCATCGACAACGCGACCACCATCGTTGCCAGTGCCTCAACTTCGCGCGTGATCACCTGCGCACCGCGTGCAGTTGTAAACACCACGAAAGCAAATTCACTGCCTTGCGCAATCAGCAACGCGAACAACCAGCGCTGTTTATCCGACACCCCAAACACCCGCGCCACTATCCACAGCGTGAGCACTTTTAAAATGATGAATGCGCTGAGCAAACCCAACACCACGGCAGGTTGCGTTTTGAGCAAACCAAAATCAATGCTCATGCCAACTGAGATAAAAAACAATCCGAGGAGCAAACCTTTGAAGGGCTCAATATCAGTTTCCAACGCGTGACGGTATTCAGAACTCGCCAACAATACTCCCGCTAAAAACGCGCCTAAGCCCATAGATAGGCCTGCTACAGACATTAGCTGCGCAATGCCAATCACCAAAAGTAAGGTAAATGCAGTAAACACTTCGCGCAAATTTATGCTGGCAATTACCCGTAACAGCGGCCGCAGCAAAAACCTGCCCACCACAATCACCGCCACAATCGCGCCCAACGCAATGAGTGCTTTTTGCCAACCCGGCGTGCCAGCGTCACTCCCGCTGACCACGGCCACCACGCCCAAAAATGGAATTACAGCCAACAAAGGAATCGCTGCGATATCTTGAAACAGCAACACCGCAAAGGCGGTTCGACCGGTTGGTGTGGGCATTAAATTGCGTTCCGTCATGGTAGCAATAGCAATTGCGGTGGACGACAAGGCAAGTGCTAAAGCCAATACCAGCGCAGCTTTCCAGCCCATACCTAATAGCAATAGCACCGCAAAAAACGCGATGCTACACACCAACATTTGCAAGCTGCCGCCGCCAAACACTTCGCGCTTCATGCTCAACAAGCGCTTAGGCTCAAGCTCTAAGCCAATCACAAACAACATTAACACCACGCCAATTTCGGCAAAGTGCAATGTGGTTTCAACGTCCGCAATCAGCTTCAAGCCCCACGGCCCGATAGCGGCACCCGCAATTAAATAGCCCAGCACCGCGCCCAAGCCAAAGCGTTTCGCTAGTGGTACAAATACCACCGCAGCGAGCAGATAGATCAAAGCGTCCCTTAACATGAGAGCACTGCTGCGATTGGCATATTTGCATGCTTGGATTTTTCGTCGTTCCCGCGCAGGCGGGAATCCAGTGGCGTGCGGCGGACGACGCTGGATTCCCGCCTGCGCGAAACCGACGATTCGTGAGCATGGCTTGAAAATGGTCGGCTAGGATCGATGCCAGTCGCTTTTGCACACGATTGAATCAGCACGCTGCCGCCGCCGCAATCAACGTCGCCCGAAACCGCTGCCCCTCTGCCGCTAAATCTGCGTCGCTCAAACCATGCGCGTCCTGCACCACATGCGGTGGTAACCATTCCATGCCGCAAAATCTGGCCGTTTGTTCTAGCGGTGCGACGAAGGCTGCAAACGGTTTTTCGTGTTTGCCCTCTGCACTATAGGCATATTCACTACCGCCCGTCGTCACCGCCCACAAACAGCGCTTGGTGCACAATTGACGACCTTCTTCAGCGCTTAACGCCTTGTATGCAAACCCATCAGACAACACCGAATCAATCCAATGTTTCATCAACGCTGGCACACTGTACCAATACAGCGGCGTAAGCCACACGACCAAGCGGGCGTCAACGGCAGCTTGCTGTTCGGCCGCAACGTCGATATTAAAATCAGGATAGCGTTGATAAAGCGAATGGATTTTAGTATCTGGCAGATCAGCCACTGCGTTAAGCAACGCAGCACCAGCGCGGGATCGGCTGGGATAGGGATGGGCGTGAATAATTAGAATCATAATTAAATTTAAATTGCGGGAAACAACCACGCATCGAGCGCGATGCCAACAAATATAATTAGGCCGATCCAGTGATTATGCAAGAAGGCTTTGAAACATTTTGCACGGTCGCGCTGTCGAATTAAAAAGTAATGATAAACCACCACCGCGCCCGCTAAAGCTAAGCAACTAAAGTACGGCCAATGTTGCTTCATGTGCCAACCTACCCAAACCATAATGCCAAGGCAGGCTGTATAGCTTAGCATCACCGCCAACACGTCGAAACGGCCAAAAAATATCGCGGATGTTTTTAAACCCAACTTGCGATCATCTTCAATATCCACCATCGCGTATTCGGTGTCATACGCCAACGTCCAAAATGCGCTTGCCGCCAACATCACCCACCCCACCGTTAAAACTGTGCCATACACAGCCGCAAAGGCCATAGGAATGCCAAAACCAAACGCAATGCCTAGCCACACCTGCGGAATGCTGAAAAATCGCTTGGTGAAGGGATAAACCAGCGCCAGTAAAAACGCGACTATCGCTAACTTTATTACCGCCGCATTCAGTACAATCCACGCGATGGCCAACGCAAAGGCGGCAAGCACGGCGGCTACGGCAACAGCTTCCCAAGGCTTAATCGTACCGGTCACCAAAGGCCTATTTTTGGTGCGTTCCACATGACCATCAAAATTTCTATCGGCAAAGTCGTTGATGGCACAACCTGCCGAGCGCATTAAAATTGTACCCATCACAAACGCCAATGCCGTGCGCCAATCAGGCACGCCGCGCCACGCCATCCACAGGCCCCACAAGGTTGGCCACAGCAGCAGCAAAATACCGATGGGGCGATCAAGCCGAATAAGCTTTTCGTATTGGTCGAGTCTGAAAACAATTTTATCCAGCATATTATTTCGCTTCCGTAATTGCGCTTAAAAATACCTCGGTAACAATTAACCGCTGCCCTGCTTTTTCAAACACACGCCGCCGCGCCCAATAGCGTTGCGGTGCCAGCCGCGGCAGTGCAGATTTAATTTTAGCCATTAGCGGGTGCGCCGTGTTGAGGTGCCGAAAACTTAAATGACCAGAGACTATCTGCTTATCGTTAAACAATAGCTGTGCCAACGGTCGCGTGCCTAATTTGCGCAACGCGTGCCACGCACCTTGCGCCGCATCGCGCGCAACAACCGTATGCGCAAAAATCAGCGGTGTGTCGCCATCACGCAAAATTACTTCGCGCACTAGCACACCGGTGCTCATGCGTACGCCTAACAAGGCGGCTTCATCTGCGTGCGGTGAGGCAAGCTTTTGGTTTAGGCGTACTAAATTAAAATGTGCAAAATGCTGCTGGATTCGCGCTGACAGTGAGCCGCTATCCGTTAACCAAGGATACAATTTAGATGCTCGAAGAAGCCCTATTGGTGGGCTTCTCCAGCCGGTATTTGAATCGCTATTTTTCATGCTTTGAGATAATTCTCACGGCTACCCAGCCAACGTTTGAGATGCGCGTCGGCAATGTCAGGTGCATTTTGTTCGAGCTCCACACAGGCATCACGCGCAAGTTCCAGCAGCGCCGCATCAGCTTCAATATCAGCAAAGCGCAGCATCGGCGCACCGGATTGCCGCGCGCCTAAATATTCGCCGGGGCCACGAATGCGCAGGTCTTGCCGCGCAATTTCAAAGCCGTCCGTGGTCTCAGAAATAATTTTTAAGCGTTCACGCGCCACTTGGCCAAGCGGCGCTTCATACAACAACACACAGCTACTTTGCGCCGATCCGCGCCCCACGCGACCGCGCAGCTGATGCAGCTGCGCCAACCCCATGCGCTCGGAATGCTCGATCACCATAAGCGAGGCATTAGGTACATCCACCCCAATTTCAATTACCGTTGTGGCCACCAGCAGGTTAATTTCATTGGCTAAAAATGCCGTCATTACTGCATTTTTTTCATCCGACTTCATGCGGCCATGCACTAAGCCTACTTTTAAATTTGGCAAACTAAGCTGCAACGTTTCTTGCGTTTCAATGGCCGTTGCAAGTTGCAGGGTTTCGCTTTCTTCAATTAGCGGGCACACCCAATAGGCTTGAGCGCCCTTAGACACCGCTATCTCCACCCTATCTAGCAATTCGTCGCGGCGGGCGTTCGGCACTAAGCGCGTCGTAATTGGTGTGCGCCCCGGTGGCAGCTCATCAATAATAGAAACATCTAAATCCGCAAAATAACTCATCGATAGCGTGCGCGGAATTGGGGTAGCACTCATCATCAACTGATGCGCTTCGCTATCGGGTGCGGCTTTGCTGCGCAAAGCAAGCCGCTGATTCACGCCAAAGCGATGCTGCTCATCAATGATGGCCAGCCCTAGGTTTGCAAACTGCACTGCGGTTTGAAATAAGGCGTGGGTGCCGATGGCTAATTGCGCTTCACCGCTGGCAATTAAGGCCACTGCTTCACGTTTTTCTTTAGCCTTCAAGCTGCCGGTAAGCCACACTACTTTCACACCAAGCTGTGAGAACAAAGTGCTTAATTTTCGGTAATGTTGCTCAGCTAAAATTTCGGTGGGCGCCATAAACGCGGCTTGGTAGCCGTGCGCAATGGCCTGCGTTGCGGCCAACGCTGCCACCACAGTTTTACCGCAACCTACATCACCCTGCAACAGGCGCTGCATGGGTTGGGTGCGGCTCATGTCGCTTGAAATTTCCGCCCACACTCGCGCCTGAGCGTCCGTTAATGCGAATGGCAATGCCTTCAAGAAGCGCGTATTTAGGGCGTCTTCAGCCATGCTTTGCGACAGCGCAGGTGCCTGCAACGCTTGCACTGCGCGTCGCGCGCGTCGCATCGCTATTTGTTGCGCCAGTAGTTCATCAAACTTGATGCGCCGCCACGCGGGATGTGTACGCTCGCTCAAGGCTTGCTGGCTGGCGTCCGGCGGCGGCTGGTGCAAATAGCGCACGCTTTTGGCAAACTCAGACAAGCGCAGGCGTTCGCGCATAGCCACTGGCAGCACATCGTCTATGCTGATACGGCCTAAGCTGCGGGTAATTAGCTTGCGCAATGCCGATTGCGCGAAGCCCGCCGTGCTTGGATACACCGGCGTTAAACTATCGTCAACGGCAGCACCCTCCACAATAATTTTTACGCGCGGGTGCACCATTTCTGCACCAAAGAAACCCTGCCGCACTTCACCAAAACAGCGCACGCGCCGACCCGGGGCTAGTTGCTTTTGCTGGCTGCCGTAAAAGTTTAAGAACCGCAAATAGATAAGCTCATCGCCATCTTTGGCTTGCACCACCAATTGCCGACGCGGTTTAAACACAATTTCGTTGTGAATAATTTCCGCTTCAATTTGTGCGGCGACGCCTTCGCGACAATCCGACACCTTGGTGATGCGTGTTTCATCTTCATAGCGCAGCGGCAAATGCAGAATAAAATCCCAGTCATTGCGCAGGCCAAGCTTATCGAGCATTTGCGCAAGATGCCCGATTGGCGGGGCTTTATCTTTCGTTGTAGTGGCTTTTTTTTCGGATTTTACTTTAGGCGGCAAGGTGTTTTATATTTCTTTTTTAAGTATTTAGGTGAACAAATGGACTAACCGCCAGAACTACTTTCCACTTCATCGGGCAACACCATCACCGCTTCAATTTCTACCGCTGCGCCTCTGGGTAATCCAACCACCGATACCGCTGCACGCGCTGGGTACGGTGCCACAAAATATTGCGCCATGATGGTGTTGAGCACCGCAAAATTAGCCAAATCTAGCAAGAACACATTCACCTTCACGATGTGATTCATATTGCCGCCAGCGGCTTCGCACACCGCTTTTAAATTATCAAATACGCGGCGCACTTGCAGCTCAAAACCGTCGCCAGTGCTGCTGCCCACAAGGGTCATGGTTGCAGGGTCAAGGGGAATTTGGCCAGATAAATAGACAGTTTGGCCGACACGGACTGCTTGCGAATAGGTGCCGATCGCAGCGGGCGCGTGAGTGGTGGAAATTATTTGGCGGATGGTCATGTTGGGTTGGCCCTTTTTAAATTCTATCGGAATGGGTTTCTTTGATTTTGCCGGTTTTAATCCGGCGGATATGATGCACTTCTGCGAGCCCACGTAGCGTTTTTAGCACACGGGATAGATGAGTACGGTCTTTTACTTCGATGGTAAAGCGCAGCACCGAAACCATGTTTTCCGTGGCACCGCCACTGACTATAGCGACGGTTTCGATATTCGCTTCAGCCTTAGCAATTGCCCCAGTAAGCGTTGCCAACACACCAACGCCATTCTTCGCACGCACGTCAATATCTACCGGGAACGCTTTAGTTTGCGCCTTATCCCAAAATACCGATACCAAGCGGCTTGAGTCGGGCTTCGCGCCTTTAAGCCAGCTGCAGTCTTGGGTATGCACTAGCAAGCCACGGCCGCGCTGCATCATCGCGATAATTGGGTCACCGGGGATGGGACGACAACACTCGGCAAATACAAAGGGCACATCTTCGCCGCCACGAATTGCGACGGCTTCATTCGATTTAATAGCGGCACCGACTGCACTGGTTTTGTCAGCAACACCAAACAGGCGGCGCGCAATGACTAGTGCTAGTGTTTTTCCCATACCAATGTCGGCATAAATATCGTCTCTGGTGCGCGTGCCTTCGCTTTTTAGTACCTGCTGCCAATACACCGGCCCCAATTTATCTGGGTCGCAATCAATGGCACGGACGGCTTGAATAAGCAGCAGTTGCCCCAGCGCAATGGATTCATCAAGATTTTTATTTTTAAGATAATGCCGGATATTAGCCCGCGCTTTGGCCGTGGCAACCGTGCTTAACCAGCTTGGTTTTGGCTTGCTATCGGGGTGGGTAATAATTTGCACTACATCGCCGTTGTGAAGGCGGGTAGATAGCGGCACATCAACATCATTAATCTTGGCGCCGATGGCCGTGTTGCCCACTTTGGAGTGAATGGCATAAGCAAAATCAACGACGGTTGCCGCCACCGGAAAGTTAATGGTTTTACCTTCTGGGGTGATGGCATAAACCGCGTTGATAAATAGCGAGGCTTTAATAAGCTCAAAAAATTCTAAAGCGTTGGCGGCTTTTTTATCGCTGTCGAGAAGCTCTTGCAGCCATTGCAATGCCTTACGGTGGGCTTCGCTAATTTTTGGTTGCGCGCCGGGTTCATCGGTTTTATACAGCCAATGTGCTGCCACACCGGCCTCGGCTACTTTATGCATTTCGCTAGTGCGAATTTGCACCTCAGTTCGCGCAGCCAGCGGCGTGCTCACCACCGTGTGCAGCGATTGATAGCCGTTAACTTTTGGTGCGGCAACGTAGTCCTTCACCATGCCAGGAATCGGCCTATATAGGGCGTGTAGCGCACCTAGAGCGACGTAGCAGCCGGTGTAGTCGGGCACCACAACGCGAAAGGCGTACAGATCATTCACATCCGCAAATTTGCGTTCTTTACTCAACATTTTTTCGTAAATGGACGACAGCAATTTTTTGCGTCCAGTAACTTCTGCCACTACCCCAAACTCAGCTAATTTTTTCTGAATCATTTCCGCCACAGCTTCAAGCGTGACTTCATACGCGGTGCGCGTGCCTGCAACGGCTGCCGATAACTCTCGATATTCTTCAGGGTGAATATAGCGAAAGCACAGCTCGCTTAATTCATTAAATACATTGTTCAGCCCTAAGCGACGCGCAATCGGCGTGTAAGTTTCTAGGGTTTCTTGGGACACGCGTTTTTGCTTGGCTTCGCCCACGCCGCCCATAGTGCGCATATTGTGCAGACGATCAGCAAGCTTAATTAAAATCACCCGCAAATCACTTGCCATGGCGATAATCATTTTGCGGAAATTCTCAGCTTGCGCGGCTTCAGCGCTTTCAAACTTAAGCTTATCCATCTTTGAAACGCCGTCGACTAAATTAGCCACGGGCACGCCAAACTGCTTGGCTAATTCTTGCAGGGTCGTGTCGGTATCTTCCACCACATCATGCAAAATAGCTGCCATGAGCGTTTCAGAATCCATGCGCCATTGCGCCAAAATGGTGGCCACAGCAACGGGGTGCGTTACATAAGCTTCGCCCGACTTACGATACTGCCCCTTGTGCGCGGCCTCAGCTACCACAAAAGCGCGTTCGATATTGGCAACATCAGCAGGCGTTAAATAGCTTTCGACAACCGCGATGAGCAGCTGTAGCGATTGCGCTGGGGTGATGATGTAGGCGGACGGGAGAGCCGGGGCCGGGGCAGGAGAGGGGGGGGGATTTGGAACGGCGTGTGGAATCACGGCCGCATTGGCTGGAAGTTTTTGGGACCTGGTAGATTCAGGCACATCCATTCGCATCACCCAGCATTATTTGCTAACGTGCGGCCTGTAGCTTAGGCGCAACAGGCCGCAGGTCAGTGCGACAGTTTATGAATTTGAAGACGTTGGCAATACCTGCACCAAAATTTCTGAACCCACGCGGCCAGCAGCAATTTCACGTAGGGCAATCACGGTAGGTTTATCACGGCCAGCTTCAACGTATGGCGCTGAGCCCATCGCCAATTGGCGGGCGCGGGCAGTCGCAATTAAAGTGAGATCAAAACGGTTAGGGATGTATTTCTTGCAATCATCAACAGTAGTACGTGCCATTTTGGACTCCGGTAAATTAGTGTTTCGGGTATTACGTGAAAATCGCTGCGCCGAATTACAACAGCAAACAGCGCAGACTATCAAATACGGCGTCTTATTATGTAAAATAAGTTGCCGTATAAAAATTCGTGGTTTAAGTGCTAAAGATTATCTGATTCAACAAGCAACTGCGCGTGCAGTTTTAATTGCCGCTCCACTTTCAAACGGCAGGCTCGAACGATAGATTGAAGATCCAACAATGCCAAGTTGAAATCCTCATTAATAATAACATAATCTGCCTCTGGAGCGTGCTTCAAATCCTCTCGCGCTGCGGCTACGCGCTTGGCAATGACCGATGGTGTGTCTTTGCCGCGTTTTTTTAGGCGTTGCGCTAAAACTTCAATAGACGGCGGCAAAATGTAAATATAAGCCATATCTGGAAACAACTTATGCACCGATCGTGCGCCTTGCCAGTCTATTTCCAGCAACACATCTGCACCGGTAGCGCGGGTTTTTTCAATCCAGCGCTTGGATGTGCCGTACATATTGCCGTACACCTCGGCATATTCCAAAAATTCATGGCGATCAACCATTTCTTGAAATTCTGTCGGTGAGACAAAAAAATACTCGCGCCCCGACACATCCCCCGGGCGCGGCGGCCGAGTAGTGTACGAAATTGACAAGCCTACATCTGGTTCGCGTTCCAGCAATGCGTTAACAAGACTTGATTTTCCTGCGCCCGACGGGGCAACGATCACGTATAGACAACCCGGAATAGTCATTTGTTGTAGCCGCTATTCAATATTTTGGATTTGTTCGCGCATTTGCTCAATCAGCACTTTTAGCTCAATCGATATACGCGTCACTTCCGGCATGGCCGATTTTGAGCCCAAGGTATTGGCTTCGCGGTTTAATTCTTGCATTAAAAAGTCTAGCCGTTTACCCGCATTACCGCCCACTTTTAACACGCGCCGCACCTCCGAAACGTGCGTAGATAGGCGGTTTAGCTCTTCAGCCACATCAATACGGGATGCAAACAACACCACTTCTTGGCGCAGCCGTTCGTCGTTTATTGATTCCACGGATGCATCGCGCAATTTTTGCTCTAGCTTTAGCTGATAGCCGTGTACCAACTGCGGAATATAGGGCGTTACTTGCACAATGAGCGCCTCAATACCATCGAGCCGTTCAACAATCAGCGCCGCTAATTTTTCGCCCTCACGGGCGCGGGAGGCGTTTAGCTCGGCAATGGCGTTATCCAAACAGGCCAATAACGGTTCGCGCACGGCTGCAGCCGACAAACCCGTTTCGGGCTCCACACCGGGGGCGTGCATAATCTCCCACACCGATAGCGGACGGGCTTGTGGAAATTGCAGTAGGATCGTGTTTTGACTGCTCTGCAATGCGCCCAAGGCAGCCGTATTTAGGGCGTTTTCAGCCGATTGCGCCACAGCTTGGTAGGTTACCCGACATTCCACCTTGCCGCGTGCCAACTTGGTGGCAACCGCATCACGCATTGCGCCTTCGCAGCTGCGCAGCTCATCGGGCATGCGGCATTGAAATTCTAAATAACGGTGGTTTACCGACTTAATTTCTAGCGCTAATCGTCCTGCTGCTAGCTCTTTGTTTACCGCTGCAAATCCGGTCATACTGAATATCATTGGCGCACTCATCAAGGTTTTAGGTAACAATACGGGATAGGTCAAATTGATGTGGTGGGACTACATAGCCTTTGACTTCTGAGCCGCTGCACCACACAATTATAAACTAGGTGCAAAAATTACTGCCGATTGGATGAAAAAAGCGTGCGAATGCAGGTCAGTAAAAGTTAAATTTAGCGTTTCAATTTAAAACAGTCCCATTATCATTTATGGCATCACAAACCAACGAACCCCTACCGGACGGCTACCAACTGCACGGCTACACCATCGAAAAGCTGCTTAGCTCAGGCGGCTTCTCGATTGTTTATCTTGCGCGCGACGAAAACGCGACGCCCGTTGCTATCAAAGAATATTTGCCGTCCGCCCTCGTGTTACGCACGGGAGGTGCCGAAGTAAAGGTAAATGCAGACCAAAATTTAGCGGTGTTTAAACACGGCTTAAAGTGTTTTTTTGAAGAAGGCCGCGCGTTAGCGATGGTGTCGCACCCGAATATTGTGCGGGTAGAAAACTTTTTCCGAGCGAATGAAACCGTATACATGGTGATGCAATACGTGCGCGGTCGCACCTTGCAGTTTCATATTCAGCGGCATCGGGCTGAATTTACCGAAAGTTTTATTCGCCGCATGTTTAGCGTGTTGCTCAACGGCCTGCGCGAAGTGCACACCAATAAACTGCTGCATCTAGACATCAAACCCGCCAATATTTATGTGGCCATGGACGGCAAACCGGTGCTGCTTGATTTTGGCGCTGCACGCCAAGCGCTCACTGGCGCCGCACAACAATTACGCCCGATGTATACCGCCGGTTACGCGGCCCCTGAGCAATATCGCAGCTTTGAAGAATTAGGCCCGTGGAGCGATATTTACGGCATTGGCGCAACCCTATATTGCTGTATCGCGGGCACGGCACCCCAGCCTGCGAATGATCGTGAAAAATCCGACGATATGGCACCACTGCGTAGCCTAGCCACGCAAGCTTATTCTGACGAGCTTTTTACCATCATCGATACCTGCTTAAAACTTGACCCACTCGCACGCTTTCAAAGCGCTTATGATCTACAAAAAGCGCTGCGCAGCTCTGATTACGAAGTGCCCGCGCAAAGCCCTCAGTCTACGCCTGCTCCCGCAGCCGACGAACCAATGGAGGCGACGATAACTAACCGTATTCGCGCCACTTTAAATAAGAAACTTTTCTAACCGTGCGCTTTACTATTTTTCAAGACAGCCACATCGGCGAACGCAAATCAAACCAAGATCGCTTAGCTTATTCTTACAGCAAAGACGTGCTGCTGATGGTAGTGGCAGACGGCATGGGCGGCCATGCACGCGGCGAAATTGCTGCAGAGATTTCGATTGAAACAATCACCAATCGCTTTCAGCAAGAAGCACGCGGGCCATTGCGCCGCCCGCTTGAGTTTTTAGAGAGTGCATTCTTTTCAGCGCACCGCGCCATTGTTTCGTATGCTGATACCAATCGCATGTTGGAATGCCCACGTACGACGTGTGTGGCCTGTATTTTTCAAAATGGCAAAGCCTATTGGGCGCATTCGGGTGATTCGCGTTTATACGTATTTCGCGATGGCAAACTAGCCGCAAACACCATCGACCATTCGCGCGTGCGCCAGCTAATTGACGCCAAAGTAATTACCGAAACCGACGCGCTCACCCATCCGGATCGCAACAAAATTTATAACTGTTTAGGCGGCGTACTGCCACCCATTGTCACGCCATCGGCCGAATGGCAATTGCAAGTGGGCGATACTTTTATGTTATCCAGCGATGGCTTTTGGGCACCGCTGGCGATACCTGAATTAGCGCAGCGCGTACGTCAACAAACGGTGATGGATTTAATTCCTGACCTGATGGTGCAAGCACGCAAAGCCGCAGGTGACGATGCCGATAATTTATCTGTCATCGCCGCCACGTGGGAGCGCCAAGACCAAGAGGCACCGGGTCCAAACGTCACGTCTACCGAGCCGATGGAAGGCTTTACCACCACGGCGGCTAACAACACCACGCAGCAACTGTATGCGGTGCGCGACGATATTTCGGATGACGATATCGCCAAAGCTATCTCTGAAATTCAAGACGCGATTAAACGCGTAGGAAAATAATCATGACCACTTCACCTAAGCGCGCTTTTGATCGTGCCCATGACGCTTTACGTCCCGTGCGCATTACGCGCAACTACACTCGTTATGCCGAAGGCTCGGTGTTAATTGAAGTAGGCGAAACCAAAGTGCTGTGCAACGCCAGCGTAGAAGAAAAAGTGCCGGGTCATAAAAAAGGTTCGGGCGAAGGCTGGGTAACGGCCGAGTACGGCATGTTGCCACGCGCCACACACACCCGTGGCGACCGCGAGGCCGCACGCGGCAAGCAATCAGGTCGCACCCAAGAAATTCAACGCCTTATAGGTAGATCGTTACGCGCCGTAACCGATTTAAAAGCACTGGGCGAGCGAACAATTCATTTGGATTGCGACGTAATTCAAGCCGACGGCGGCACGCGCTGCGCTGCCATCACCGGCGCGTATGTAGCGCTGCGCGATGCCTGCGACGGATTGTTTAAAGCGGGCAAATTAGCCACATGGCCATTGCGTGGCGCAGTCGCCGCAACGTCAGTTGGCATGGTCAACGGCAATGCGCTGCTTGATTTGGATTACACCGAAGATTCCGGCTGCGACACCGACATGAATTTAGTCATGACCCAAGCTGGCACCATTATTGAGCTACAAGGCACAGCTGAAGGCGCACCGTTTTCACGGGCGGAATTGGATGCGCTGTTGAGCTTAGGCCAAGCGGGTATTGCATCACTAATTGAGTTGCAGGGCAAGGCGTAAAACCCCGGCGCGGTTTCTCGTCGTTCCCGTCGATGGGGACGACGAAACGTTTGAACTACGCGAAATGCGAACGCCATGGTGGAAGAAAAGTTAAATGGAAAAAATCGTACTCGCCAGCAATAATGCCGGCAAGCTCCGCGAATTTAGTGCCCTGTTCACGCAATTTGGCATCAGCGCAATTACCCAAGGCGAGCTTGGCATTGCGGAAGCTGAAGAGCCCTACGCTACCTTTGTAGAAAACGCGCTGACCAAAGCGCGCCACGCCTCCCGTTTAAGCAAACTGCCCGCATTGGCCGATGATTCGGGCATCTGCGTGGCAGCGCTTGGCGGCGCACCCGGGGTTTGGTCGGCGCGTTATGCAAGTATGAAGGCGGGAGAGCCAAAATCAGACACCCGCAATAATGAAAAATTATTAGCCGAAATGCAAGGCGTGACTAACCGCGACGCGTTTTTTTATTGCGTGCTGGTTTTTGTACGCAGAGCCGATGATCCGCAACCCATTATTGCCGACGGGGTATGGCACGGTGAAATCACCCAAGAACCGCGTGGATCGGGCGGCTTCGGTTACAACCCGGTATTCAATATTCCGAGTTTAAACTTAACGGCAGCTGAAATAAGTGATGATAAAAAAAATGCGCTGAGCCATCGTGCGCAGGCGTTGCGGGCGCTGATGGAAAAGCTGGCGCAATTTGGTTTGGTGGCAAATCGTGGCTAAGGACTCGGAATCAAAACCGCAAAAAATTAGCTTTGCATCGAGAGCTGTTGCTACGAAAGCAAGCGATTTTAAGCTAACCGCCCTACCTCCGTTATCGCTCTACATCCACATTCCGTGGTGCATAAAAAAATGCCCCTACTGCGATTTTAACTCGCACCAACAAAGAGGCACACTGCCTGAAGACGCTTATGTTGCGGCCTTAACCGCTGATTTAGAAGCCACGCTCCCGCTTATTTGGGGACGCCGCGTCCACACGATATTTTTTGGCGGCGGCACGCCAAGTTTATTTTCAGCCCGCGCGATGGACAATATTTTAAGCGCTGTAAAAGCCCGCGTATTTGTAGAAGCCGACGCAGAAATCACAATGGAAGCCAACCCCGGCACCTTCGAGCAAGAAAAATTTCACGACTTCCGCGCGCTGGGCATCAATCGCCTATCCATCGGCATTCAAAGCTTTAACGCGCAACATTTAACGGCCCTGGGTCGCGTGCATAACGGCACGGAAGCCGCTCGCGCTATCGACATCGCGCAGCGTAGCTTCGATAACATCAACCTAGATTTAATGTTCGCCTTGCCCGAGCAAACCTTGGCCGAATGCGCCGCCGACATCGACCAAGCGCTAAGCTACGGCACCAATCACTTGTCGATGTATCACTTGACGATGGAACCCAACACCCTGTTCCACAACAATCCGCCCAAGCTGCCCGACGATGATTTAAGTGCTGACATGCAGCAATTAGTCATCGATAAATTAACCACCGCAGGCTACGAGCACTACGAAACCTCCGCCTTCGCCAAGCCCACAAAAGCCTCGCGCCACAACCTAAACTACTGGCGCTTCGGCGACTACATCGGCATCGGTGCCGGTGCCCACGGCAAAATATCAGCGCATGATTCTATCCGCCGCACCGCCACGTTTAAGCAACCGCAGGCCTATATGAATTGCACGAGCACAGGTAACTTCGTACAAGACAACCGCCTGCTAACGGCAAGAGATTTACCGTTTGAATTTATGCTTAATGCACTAAGACTAAACGCAGGCTTCGCCACCACGTTGTTTATCGAACGTACCGGCCTGCCCATCACCGTAATCGCTAAACAATTGGCGCAAGCGGAAGCACGCGGCTTACTCACAAGAGATCACGCAACGATTCGTCCCACCGCAAAAGGGCGGCTGTTTTTGAACGATTTATTGGAGTTGTTTTTGCCAGATTAGGCGGGAATAAATGCCTTGGAGATGCCCTGTTTTAGGGCGTCTTCAGGCATCAATTTGACGCTGTAGGGCGTCAATCAGCGCAGCGCCAATTGCGCCGGGTGTTGGAAAAACGGCAGCGCGTCCGTGGGCAAAACAATACAATTATTGACATCAAGCGCTTACACACTCGGCGTAATTGGCGCTACGCTGATTACGCCCTACTCAAAGTTCGCACCAACATAAAAGTGGGAGTAACTTTGAAGCTGCTGTAGGGTAGGCAAAACGCGTTTGTGTACTCACTCGGTGATGGCATGCGACGGACACCTATCTTGCGTGCTTACCCCTCTCCTTCAACAAGCGACAGATTGGCGCGAAGGGCTTTATTCTTTACCGGGTAGCTGCCGAGATCGTTTTTAGTCCGCTGGGAACGCTTTAAAATAGGGTATCTCTAACACCGTAGGGCGTCAATCAGCGCAGCGCCAATTGCGCCGAGTGTTGGAAAAACGGCAACGCGTCCTTCAGCAGCGCAATAAATTATTGGCATCAAGCGCTTAAACACTTGGCGTAATTGGCGCTACGCTGATTACGCCCTACTACCGAGGCAATATTTTGACGTTATCATTACTCGCTGAAAACGCCCTATTCACGGACATCTTCAACCATCAATCAAATCAATATGCCGAAGGATACCCCTTACCCTCAAACGGCGGTTTCCGCCCCACCAACGATTCCAGCAACGTCAGCTCCGCATCGCTATGGTCGGCAAACGGCGCTTTTTCGATTTTCATTACGCCATTTACTTCGGATACAAATGTCGATAAATGGTAATCCGATGCCAGCATTTCTGGTGTTGACGTGGCGGCGGTGGTGACTGCTGCAGCGCCGTAGCATAGGCAGAAATAAGTTTTGTCGCCTTGGGTTTCGATGTAGGCACCGGTGCCGCGAATGCCGATGGTGGCTACTCTGGTTTTAATATCCACATTGCGGCGGGCGGCTTTTTCAAACACGGCTAACACCTTGCCGGTACTAACTAGCACGGTGTCTAGTACGGTATCGGCACGGGCTACGGCTTTAAATTCTAAGTCGGTATTTTGCCGCAGCATGAAAGCGTCGCGCCCCAACACGATTACGACCGTGCTGGCGACACCGGTTTTAATGCGGTCGCCCACTTTTACGGGAGTGCCGATTTTTACTTGTTCGCCGTTCACCGTCACGTCGCCTTTGAAGGTGTTGATGCCCGCTGTGGGCGGCGCATCGCCTTTGGCTAGCGCGTCTTGAATTAGGCCTTCTATGCCCACGCTGCCCATTGCGCCGAACAGGCTTAGCTTGATCAATTTGCTCAGGGTGCTGCGGCGGGCGGTGGATGGCGTTTGCATGGAAATCCTAATAAGTTTGACTGGTTCAATTGATACGGGCGACGCAGCAAGGTAGATGTGTAGTGTACGCCATCACTTTTTAGTAAATAGTAAATCCCGCACACTGTGGCCTTTATTGATGCCTTTGCGCTCAAAGTTGGACTCGGAGCGCCATGTGGGGCGGGGGGCGTAGCCGTCTGCAGTATTGGCTAAGCCAGTTTCAGCTTCCAGCACGGCCAGCATTTGTTCGGCGTAGTTTTCCCAATCGGTTGCCAAATGTAGATAGCCATTTGGCTGCAATTTACTGACGAGCAGCTTCACAAAAACCGGCTGAATTAGCCGACGTTTTTGGTGACGTAATTTAGGCCACGGATCCGGAAAATAAATGTGTAGGCCATGCAGCGATGCATCAGGAATCATATTATTTAGCACTTCCACGGCGTCATGTTGAATGATGCGAATATTGTGCAAATTATCTATCTGGCAATAGCGCAGTAGGCTGCCAACGCCCGGTGTATGGACTTCTACGGCGATAAAGTTTTTATCGGGCACAAGTTTAGCGATGGCGGCGGAGGTTTCACCCATGCCAAAACCAATCTCTAAAACCGTGGGTGCGGCTCGACCAAAAGCTGCCGCAAAATCAAGCGGCTGCGGCTGATAGGCAATGCCAAATTGCGGCATCAAAGTTTCATGCGCACGCGCTTGCGCTTGCGAATAGCGACCTTGGCGCAGCACGAAGCTGCGGATGGGGCGGTGAGGTGATGCGGGAGTTTGATTGTCTGAATTCATCGCGCAATTATAAAAGGTTAGGAGCGTAACTTGTACAATTACGTTTATGAAAAAACAATTTAATGAAATTAGACTTTACAACGGGCGCGAAAAATCCTTGCTGCGCGGCCATCCTTGGGTGTTTAGCAGCGCCGTGGAACATAAAAGCCCCGACATTGCAGCGGGCGACACCGTGCGGCTGTGCGCACATGATGGGAGCTTTTTAGCCTACATCGGCTACAGCCCGCAAAGCCAAATTATTGGTCGGGTATGGAGCTTTAACGAGGCCGATCCGCCGTCGCAAAAACTGCTGGAAACCCGCTTAAATCAAGCGTCTTCAATGCGCCAAGCGGTGTTGCATAACGTAGTGAGCAGCCCCCAAAGTGCTTACCGTTTAGTGCATAGCGAAAGCGATTTTATGCCGGGTGTGGTGGTGGATATTTATGCCGATACCGCCGTGCTGCAATTGTCTGCCATGGCGGCTGAACCCTGGCGTGAGGATATTGCTGCTCTACTCATTGCCCTGCCCGGCATCACGCGCGTATACGAGCGCTCAGATGCAGACGTACGCACGCTGGAAGGCCTGCCAGCCCGCGTGGGCATGCTGCGCGGTGATGCCCTGCCAGATGCTGGCATTGAGATTATTGAAGCAGGCATGCGCACGCTAGTTGACGTAGCCACGGGGCACAAAACTGGCTTCTACCTTGACCAGCGCGATAACCGCGCGTTAACCCGCGCACTGGCTAAAGATCGCGCCGTGCTCAACTGTTTTTGCTACACCGGCACCATGAGTATTGCGGCGCTGCAAGGTGGTGCCAGCCACGTCACGTCCATCGATAGCGCGGCGCCTGCATTGCAGAAGCTACAGCAAAATTTAAGCTCGAATGGCATAGATGAAGCCCGCAGCACTACGATGGATGCCGATGTGTTTGAGGCCTTGCGTAAATTTCGTGATCGCGCCCAGAGCTTTGATTTAATTATCCTTGACCCGCCTAAATTTGCGCCCACCGCCAGCCACGCCGAAAAAGCCGCGCGTGCGTACAAGGACATTAATTTGCTCGGTTTTAAACTGTTGCGACCGGGTGGATTGCTCATGACGTATTCCTGCTCAGGCGGCATTAACGCGGATTTATTTCAAAAAATTGTCGCCGGTGCCGCGCAAGATGCAAAAGTAAATGCGCAAATTTTGCAGCGCTTGGGCGCGGGGTTAGATCATCCGGTGGCATTGAATTTTCCGGAGGGGGATTACCTGAAGGGCTTGTTACTGCGGCGTGTGGAATGAAGAAGTTAATCGCCATTGCGCTGCTAATTGCGCTTAGCGGGTGCGCCAATAATGTGCTGGAGAAGCCCGTAAATAGGGCATCTTCAGCCATTGAATTTACGCCACCCGTGTATGGTTTTAACCCTGAATTTGCGTCTGGCTGGACTACAAAAAGCCTTAGCCGTGCCACCTCGCACATGGTGGCTAGCGCAAACCCACACGCCACACGCGCAGGCTTAAGCATTCTCGACCAAGGCGGCAGCGCAACGGACGCCGCCATCGCCGTTCAAATGGTTCTAACCTTGGTTGAGCCGCAATCGTCCGGCATTGGTGGCGGTGCGTTTATGTTGCACTTTGCGGGTGCCGATAAAAAACTGACCGCCTACGACGGCCGCGAAACTGCACCGGCTGCAGCCACTGCCGCGTTGTTTTTAGATGGCGACGGTAAGCCGTTATCGTTAGCCACGCGCGTAGGTGGCCGCGCTGTGGGCACCCCGGGTGTGATGCGCATGTTGGAGCTTGCGCATAAAGATTATGGTCGTTTGCCGTGGGCGAAGCTATTCGATGCGGCAATTGCGTTGAGTGAAGCAGGCTTTGCGCTCAGCCCCAGATTACACGCGGCTTTACAGGGCGATGTGACCAGCAATTACGACCGTAGCTTGGCCACGCAATCACCCGCAAATACCTTATTTTTTAACGCGGATGGCACCCCAAAAGCGATTGGCACCATCATTAAAAACCCAGCGTTAGCCGCCACCTTTCGCACCCTTGCAACCCAAGGCGCGGGTGCGTTTTACAACGGGGACATCGCGCGCGACATGGTGGCCAAGGTGCAAGCCCACGGCAATCCCGGCGTGCTAACAACAAACGATTTGCGCGACTACAAAGCCTTGAAGCGCGAAGCCGTGTGCAAGGTGTATCGCCAAACACACAATATTTGCACCGTGCCGCCGCCCAGTTCCGCCATCGGCATATTGATGGCGCTAGGCATGCTTGAGCGCTTTGATTTGGCCGCAATGGGTGCCAACAGCGCGGACGCTACCCACGTAATTTCAGAAGCCTATCGCTTAATGTACGCCGACCGCGCCGCCTATATTGCTGATAGCGATTTTGCGACCGTGCCCGTTGACGGACTGCTCGACAACGATTATTTAGCCAGCCGTTCTGCCCTAATTTCGCTGGACAAATCCATGGGCCAAGCCAAGCCTGGCGTGCCGCGCGGCATCGCCGTGGCGCAGCTGCCCGCTGATTCGTTTGAAATGCCCGCCACCACCCACTATTCAATTGTCGATGCCGCTGGCAACGCGGTGGCGCTCACATCCAGCGTGGAGGCGGGCTTTGGTTCAAAGCAAATGGTGCGCGGCTTTTTTCTAAATAACCAGCTCACTGATTTTTCGTTTAACCCCGTGGACGCGAACCAAAAACCCGCCGCAAATCGGGTGGAGCCGAACAAACGCCCGCGCAGCGCTATGTCGCCCACGATGGTGCTTGACCAATCTGGCAACTTAAAAATGGTGGTGGGCTCGCCCGGCGGTGGGCAAATTCTGCAATTTGTCACTAAAACACTCATCGGCGCAATAGATTGGAAACTAAATGCGCAAGATGCAGTCAATACAGGGCACTTTGGCACCCAAGGCGGCCGCACCACGTATTTAGAACGGGGCACGGCCGTTGCCCAACAGCGTGCAGCACTTGAAGCCCGTGGCCATAATATTGTTGTAACTGATTTAAATTCGGGCATCCACACCATTATGGTGGGTGATTTCGCGGGCGGTGCTGCCAACAACAAGCCGCTTGCACCAAATTTGAAACAGGAACAAAATAAGCAGCTAACAGGTGGTGCAGACCCGCGCCGTGAAGGGGTGGCAGCAGGACGATAGTGGGTTTAACTATTTTGGCGCATTTTTTAGAGCATATTGAATATGAAAAACACTTCTTTAATCACTGCAAAAAATCGGATGTTGTTGTCGGCTATTGCCTGTAGCGCCTTGTATTTAGGGCATCTTCAGGCAGCGCAGGCGCAACATTACGCGCCGCAATCCATTGCCAACTACAGCCAAGCACCCAGTGCATGGAACAACGTGTTCCTCAACATCGACACGACCCCTGTTAATTTTGCGAACTATCGCGCACCAAAAATCCAATTTAACACCGCTAAAACCAGCCTTGGGTTGCGCTTAGGTTATCGCATCAACACAAATTTAAGCATCAGCAGCTACTACGGCAAAACCAGCTTCGGCCAGCCCGAAGCACCTTCGTTTTCAACCGGAATCACCTTTGCGCCTAAGTTCGGTAACACCCGATTTAACAGCACCCATGCCGGTATCGACCTTGCCGCAAACGTAAATTTACTAAAACGCCTGACACTATTTGGCAGCGCTGGCATTGCCAACTATGCAATGCCAGACCACGGCAACGCCAAGCTAGCCCGCTTCGGCTTAGGCCTGCATTACGACATCAACACCCGCCTAGGCCTGCGCCTAGAAATGGAACGCCTACGCCCAATCGGTACTTTTAACAGCGCGTTTGGCGTGGATGGCGGATTAGATAATTATTCTATGGGTGCGGTGTTTAAGTTTTGATTGCCGAAGTTGGACTTCGTTTTTATAGCCACCGGTGCGCACTAAGCCGGTAACGATCGCAGTCCGACTATTTTATCGCCAATGATCAGATATTCGACCCGTGCGAAGGCCGCTCCCTTTTCATCTTTGAAGCTGTAGGCTACGGCTGCGACCGTATCGCCAACTTTCGGTGTTGGCACTTTCCAAGCGTCAATGCGCGTCATGGGCGATAACTCTATCGTCCAGTCACCCCGTTTCTTCGGCACAATCGCGGCCGCCATAATCTTTGCGCCGTTCACGGAAGCCGATTGCGCGGGCGTACTGCGCTTGGCAAGGTCGGCAGGGAGCGTCGCATCGCTGCCCACGGTGATGACGATTTCAGCATGCGGGTTTTGCCACTTTACGTTTTTAACGGTGCCTGCGATGTACAACGGCTGCGTTTCATCAAAGCTAGACCAGCCATGATGCGCAAGCAGACGCTGACTGAGCGGCACAGCAGCAAGCGCTGAAAGTACGGAGAAAAATTGACGACGATGCATATGAATCTCCTAAAGAATACCTAAACGTAAGCAATCCAGCGACCGCAAGCAATGGCCGCTATCCATACTAAAATCGACAGCAGCGCTTGCACTTTAGTAAGACGAGCGTTGACATCAATGGTTCCACGCGCGTGTAGCACCGCCGCATTGGCGCCCGCAACAAAAATGAGGCATATTTTTATCACGAAGGCAGGATTATTGATCAAGTCGCCCGCACGCGTGATAAACATCGTTAGCCCAGTAAGTGCTACAAGCAAAAAACCCGCAAGGGTCCACGGAATGATGTGTTTTGCAAGCTGATTCACATCGAAAATACGCATCAACCCAAGGATGCGCATATCAATAATCCACAGTGTGCCGAAGACGAGCGCAATGCCAATAATGTGCATAATTTCAAGCGAAGGATAGGCGTAGGCGTTAGTCTTCAGCCAGACAATTGGCGCCCAAAGGTTGAGGGCTTCGAGCGCGTTAGCGGGCATTGGGGCGGGTGGTGTCATAGCGTGATTTTGGCATGGAATCTATGCGCGGGCTGGGGGATTACTCGCTAGGTGCCGTGTTTAAGGCTAAATTTGCGATCAGCAGCGAGTGTGTTTTTAATCGTCGGCGTGACTGCTTAGCAGTCCATTTTGTTGAGTTAAACTGGGTGGAGATGCCCTAATATAGGGCATCTTCAAGGCTTCATTTTTTAAATTTAGTATCGAGTCCGCGTAAATATTGCAAGAACGCTGCCTTTTCCACCCACGCCGGCTCGCTAATTGAATCCGCATCGTCACCCTTTACCGGGGTCGAAATGATGGACTTATCAACTGATATAAATCTCGTTGGGATCAGGACAGCCTCTTGCGCTCCAGTACCTCGCGCGAACTCAGTGCGCCCCATAGACAACGATGCAGTGCCTGCATGCAAAACGGAAAACCCGTTGACGGCGCTAATACACTTTGCAAGCGCCTCGACAAGTACACGTTCTTTCGGATCCGCATTAGGCATCGCCATCGCGTTATACATCTCAATTTCTGGCGGCGTGGCGTATTTTTTTAAAAACACCAGATACTCATGTCCGAGCTTATAACCATAACCGCCTCGGATGGTAATCGCTTGGTTTTTCATCGTATTCTTAAGCGGATCTAGAACTTTCGCAGTGTATTTCGCGCCGCACCCACCTTCCGCCTCTGGAATCACTTTGCCGTCCACAATTTGGATGACCGCGACGATGTCTGCCTCGGCAAACAATTCCGGAATGGGCACGCGCCTCAACGTCATCGCGTTTACCGGCTGGCAAAAGAGAAAAACTAGCGCTATTAGCAAGAATTTTATCACCACGCGGCTCTCATAAGTGCCTGTAAATGCCCTACTCCCAGCACGGGGCTACCTTCGGGTCGCTGGCCAACTCCCGCCAATATAAACTAAGTAATCTTACCCTCAACCGGCGAGCTAGGACTTCCCTGATAAATCTTCTTCGGCATCCGACCCGCCAAAAACGCGTCGCGTCCGGCAATCACAGCATGGCGCATGGCTCTGGCCATTTGTACCGGATTATTGGCTTTGGCGATCGCCGTGTTCATTAGCACGCCGTCGCAGCCTAACTCCATGGCGTAGGCGGCATCTGACGCGGTGCCAATGCCAGCGTCTACTAGCACTGGCACGGTGAGACGGTCGATAATTATTTGCAAGTTCCACGGGTTAAGGATGCCCATGCCGGAGCCGATTAACGAGGCTAGGGGCATCACGGCTACGCAGCCGATGTCTTCTAGCGCTTTGGCTTGTATTGGGTCATCGCTGCAGTACACCATCACATCAAACCCGTCACGCACCAATTCTTTGGCGGCAACTAGGGTTTCAGGCATGTTGGGGAATAGGGTTTGATCGTCGGCTAATACTTCTAGCTTGACTAATTTATGGCCGTCTAAAAGCTCGCGCGCGAGGCGCAAAGTGCGCACGGCATCTTGGGCGTTGTAGCAGCCTGCGGTGTTGGGCAAGATGGTAAATTTATCCATCGGTAGCACCTCGAGCAAATTGGGTTGACCGGCGTCTTGGCCAATGTTTACGCGGCGAATGGCGACAGTCACAATTTGCGCACCCGATTCGGTGATGGCTTCTTGGGTTTGCGCAAAGTCTTTGTATTTGCCGGTGCCGACCAATAATCGGGAGCTGTATTGCTTGCCTGCGATGGTTAAAAAATCAGTGGATGTCGTCATTTTTTAAAGCACAAAAAAGTAAGGGAATTGGTGCTAACTACCAACCGCCGCTGGGCTAATTGGGTTAACAAGTCGGCGTCTAACCGCCACTGGGTTAACGAGTCGGCATCTAACCGCCGCTGGGCTTACAAGTCGGCGGCTAACCGCCGCCGACGGCCACAACAATTTCAATCTTATCGCCGTCTTTGATGATGGTGAGATTGTGCTGGCTTTTTAGCACGATCATGCCGTTTAGCTCTACTGCTACACGCGCCTTGGACAGGCCGCGAATGGCTAGCAACGCCGAGATGGAAAAGGTGTCGGACAGAATTTCAGTGTCAGCACCGTTGAGGGTAATTTTTACCATTTTAAGGTTTCGGTTCTTCGACGTGAGTAATCGTTGGGGGTTGCCCGTGGGCGGGGGCTAAATTTGCATCTGCTGGTGTTGGTGGCGGAGGGGCTGATTTGCGCTTTTTTGGTAATGTGGACACCACAATTACCACCGCCAAAATCAATACGATGGACACTTCTAACAATAACCAGTTCACAGCGCACCCAGAAAAATGTAAAGAAGTGAGTATAAAGGCATTTGCGCTGGTTTTGCGCGTTTTGCTGCTGTCTAAATTTAGCGGTGTGAGTGGGTTTGTTATACTCAACATCTTCTATTTTGTCTAAAGCTTAAATTTAATCGTATGCAAATTTTTCCGTCGCATCGCTGCACGCCACTTTTAGCACCAAAATTCATCTTTGCGCAGCGCTTAAGCGGTGCTTGTCTGGCTGCACTTACGTTGGCCGCTTGCAGCACCCCACACGCGCCAGCCCCGCACTCGATGGCGCACACCTGCGCGCCCGTGGTGGCGTGCCCGATGCCTGCAGCGCCCGTTTGCCCGGCCGTGGCCGCGTGCCCCATCGTTGCTGCCCCAGCGGTAACGCCGCCCGCTGTTTCCGCTCAGCCCCCCCTGATTGCTGAACCACCGCGCGGTAGCTTGGTGGCAACTAATTTCGCTGCCCTACCCGATTGGGCTAGTGACAATCCAACGGACGCATTAAGTGCCTTCATACAAGGCTGCCCAGTGCTAAGTGCCCAAGCCGTATGGGTGGATGTTTGTGCGGCAGCACCGTTGGCAACTAAAAACGCAAGTTCAGCGCGACAGTTTTTTGAATCGCGCTTCACACCCTATCGCGTAGTAAATGCAGACAACTCTGAAACCGGCCTAGTTACGGGCTATTACGAGCCATTGCTGCGCGGCAGTCGAAAAAAAACCGCGCAATATCCGTACCCAATTTACGCCGTACCCCAAGATTTATTGACCATCGACATGGCCGATATGTACCCAGAATTAAAGTTTAAACGCTTGCGCGGGCGCATCGTTTCTACTCAGGCTGGATCGAAGGTCATGCCCTATTTTGATCGCGCTGAAATTGAATCTGAGCGCCAACCTTTGCGTGGCTTAGAAATTGTTTACGTGGACGATGCGGTTGAATTATTTTTCTTGCAAATTCAAGGTTCCGGTCAGGTACAGCTTCAAGACGGCAGCCTAGTACGTGTTGGTTATGCGGATCAAAACGGACATGCGTTTCGCTCACTAGGCGGCGCGTTAATTCGCCGTGGCGAAATAAAAGCCGAGCGCGCATCGATGCAAGGCATTAAAGAATGGGCGCGGCGCAATCCCAATAAGCTGACTGAATTTATGAACCTAAACCCAAGCTATATCTTCTTTAAAGAGCTGCCCAATGCCGGGTTTGGCAACAACGCTGGCCCCATCGGTACCTTGGGCGTGCCGCTCACGACAGAACGCTCTATTGCGGTGGATCAGCGCGTGGTGCCACTGGGCGTGCCGGTATTTTTAGCTACTACTTACCCCAGCACCAAGCAAAGCTTAAATCGCCTGATGGTGGCGCAAGATACCGGTGGCGCGATTAACGGCGGCGTGCGCGCGGATTTTTATTGGGGCTTTGGCGACGCCGCTGGCGCGCAAGCCGGTAAGATGAAACAGCAGGGAAAAATGTGGGTATTGCTGCCGCGTGGCTATGATCCAGCTACGGCCACTGCCACCCCTACACGTTCACAATAAAGGGAGTTTTAACATGACTATCGCCTACTGGTGCATTCTCATCGCCGCCCTCATGCCGTTTGCGGCGGTGGGTATTGCCAAAAGCAGCAAAAGCTTCGACAACAATAACCCTAGAGATTGGCTATTGACGCGGGAAGGCCGACAAAAGCGCGCGTATCAAGCGCACTTAAATTGCTTTGAGGCGTTTCCGTTTTTTGCGGCTGCTGTGATCGTGGCGCACTTAGCACGCGCGCCGCAAAATATTATTGATGATTTGGCAGTCGCGTTTATCTTATTGCGCGTGCTGTTTATTCACTTCTACATTACTGATCGCGCGACGTTGCGCAGCATCGTTTGGGTAGGCGGCTTAGGCATTTGCATTGCGTTGTTTTTTATCGGCGCGTCGAAGTAGAAGCGACAACACACCGTGCGCAAGAAAAAAATAGCGAAGACGAGTATTACCAATTACGCGCGGCCTGCACCCCAGCGCGCGCTGCCTGCCAAGGTGAAAATTTCGCGGCGCATTAAATTACGTTTACAGCGGACGTGGCTTGCAAGATTCAGCGGCGCGGTACTAGCCATTGTTGCTGTCATTTGGATATTTTTAGAAGAATGGGTGTGGGATACCACGCTAGCCGCGATGGCGTGGCTGGGCAAATTACCGCCCATCCGCTGGCTAGAATCGCAACTAACGAAGCTGCCTCCCTATGCCGCACTAGTGACGTTTTTAATCCCTGCCGCTATTTTGTTGCCGTTCAAACTCGCCGCGTTTTGGCTCATTGCGCACGGCCACAGCATCATCGGCATGCAACTTTTCATTGTTGCCAAACTGGCTGGAACCGCCCTATTAGCGCGCATCTTCATGCTAACTAAACCAGCGTTAATGACCATCAAGTGGTTCGCCACCGCCTACACTGCGTTTGTCGGATGGAAGCAGCGCATGGTCGCGTTTGTAAAAAATCTGCGTGCCTATGAACGCGTGCTGGCGTTTAAAAATGCGT
>JAYUOW010000145.1:0-41198 GCA_043760555.1 Betaproteobacteria bacterium | reverse complement strand
TTGCCAAGCAGTTTGTCGAAGTGATTTTGGCACCGTCGTTTAGTGCTGCAGCCTTGACTGTTTTATCTTCCAAGCAAAATGTACGCGTGCTCACCATTGATTTGAGCCACAACATTAACGCGATGGACATGAAACGCGTAGGCGGCGGCCTGTTGGTGCAAAGCGCGGATGATTTTGATGTGGCGACGTTACAAGTGGTAAGCAAACGCCAGCCAACGCAGACCGAAATGAACGATCTTATATTTGCATTTAGAGTCGCGAAGTTTGTGAAGTCAAACGCGATCGTGTTCTGCCGCAATGGTCAAACCTTGGGTGTGGGTGCGGGGCAAATGAGCCGCATTGATTCCACTAAAATTGCGGCGATTAAAGCTAAAAATGCACGACTCGATTTACGCGGTTGTGTGGCGGCGTCAGATGCGTTTTTCCCGTTTCGCGATGGATTAGATGTGATCGCCAATGCCGGTGCGACAGCGGTGATTCAACCTGGCGGTAGTATGCGCGATGCAGAAGTGATCGCAGCGGCGAACGAGCATAAAATGGCGATGGTAGTGACGGGAATGCGCCACTTTAGGCATTGATTTCGGCTAGAAAAATAGGGATACTACGACTTCGCCACGCTCACTAGCTTAGGCTTGGTAGACGTCACGTATTCTGGCACCCAGCGCTGTAAATCACGGCGCACTTCGGTTTCTTCGGGCAAGTTTTCACGCGCTAACCATGTGCTTAAGCGCTCGATAAAGCCATCTTCCACTTCACGCGCTTTGGCGATGCGCAACTTGGGGTGCGGTGTAGCGCGCGTGTGTTCGTTGTCCGCCAATAATTCTTCAAACAACTTTTCGCCCGGTCGCAATCCCGTATAAATGATTTTGATGTCTTCTTCGCGCGCATTGGCCAGCCGAATCATGTCGCGCGCAAGGTCGGCAATTTTTACCGGCTCGCCCATGTCCAACACAAACACCTCGCCGCCCAAGCCCATCGCCCCCGCTTGCAACACCAATTGCGCGGCCTCGGGTATCGACATAAAGTAGCGCACCATTTCTGGATGCGTCACGGTAATCGGGCCACCGCGTTCAATTTGCGATTGGAAGAGCGGAATGACACTACCGGCACTGCCCAACACATTACCAAAACGCACGATCTCAAACCGCGTTTTACCCTGCTGCTGTAGGGACTGACAAACCATTTCGGCCAAGCGCTTAGTAGCACCCATCACGTTGGTGGGGTTTACGGCCTTGTCGGTCGAAACCAGCACCCACTTACGGACATTGTGTTTTAACGCCGCCTGCGCCACTACAAGCGTGCCTAACACGTTGTTTTGCACGGCTTCCCAAGCGTTAGCTTCTTCCATCATCGGCACGTGTTTGTAAGCGGCTGCGTGAAACACAACGCTTGGCGCGTACTGGCGCATAATCTGCTCAACTCGGGCACGGTTTTTAACGTCCCCAACGACCGAAATAATAGGCGCTGGCGCTTCGCCGCTGCGCAGTGATAAATCAATGGTGTATAGGGCAAATTCATTTTGCTCAAACAGTATGAGTAGCGACGGTTTGTGCCGCGCAATTTGGCGCACCAACTCTGAACCAATTGACCCACCGGCACCGGTGACCATGACCACTTGGTTGTGGATGAAGGCATCCACCCCTGGGGCGTCTAAGGTGATGGAATCCCGGCGCAGAAGGTCATCTACGGCGACGCGGCGGAGTAGCTGGGTAGAAGTGTCGGGCTGATCCGATTGCGGGGCGTCCGCGTTAGGTGGTGCGGCCGTGTCCAAACCGGGCATGGTCAACACAGTGACGTTGGCGCGGTTGCAAAGCTCTAAAATGCGCCTGCGAACCGCGTAAGTTGCGCTTGGCATCGCGAGAATGGCGTGACTAATACGCAGGTCGCGCGCCACTTCGGGGAGCTTTTCTAAACTACCCAACACGCGTTGATTTTGTAGCAATATTTGGTGTTTGTTGGTGTCGTCGTCGAGCAAACCAACCACCCGCCATTGCGCACCGCGAGACAATTGGCGCATCAGCCCGACGGCCGTATCGCCCGCGCCAAGCATCAACACTGGCGTGCCCTGCAGCCCTGTTTTACCGTACGCGTGCCATTCTTTTAACGAGCGATAGGTAATGCGGCTACCAGCCATCAACACAATCAAAAGCAGCGCGTTAATGAAAAAATGTGCAGTGACAATAGTGGGCAAAAAGCTACTCAGCGTCACGCTGCCGACTTGCGTACCACCCTGCGCGCCCGCTTTCAACGCACTAAGTACTAGCGCCAGCGCAATCGTGCCACTAATAACGCAGGTAACAATGCGCTGCACATCCGGCAGGCTTGCGTAACGCCACAGACTGCGATACATGCCAAAAATAGTTGAGACCGTACCCTGAACTACAATCGCCAAGACCGCTAAAACAACGAGTGACTTTAGGGAAATATCCACATGCCCCGGCGCTAGGCGCTGTGCCAATGCCATCGTAAGCGACCAGCTGACAAGCACCATTACACAGTCAAATGCAAACGCTAAAATCGCACGTTCATTAATGCGGACGGTTTTCATGTAAGGCTCGTAAGGTGAGTTGTTTTTCGTGGCGCAAAAAGATGATTTCCAACGCAATTCCAAGTGCAAGATAAGCCACGCACCAAAATACCAAAATAGCGTGTTGCGCGGAAAGTGTGGTTCCTGCAAAAAGCTGTTGTGCCGGAAGCTGCAAAGCATATAGCGCAGAGCCAGCACAAGCAAGCATCAACACATATTCAGTCAGTGCGAGCCGCTTGTGACTCCACCCCATTAAGACCAACCGCTGGTAGTAATGTTCCCGATGGGCGACCCATATTTTTTTGCGCTGACAGGCGCGTTTAATGAGCGTAACTGTAGCGTCTACGATAAACGGCGAAAACACGAGTGGGGGGAACCACCATGGCCATGCGTGTTGTAGATTACCCATTAAACCTAGCGCACCGGCTAAAAAACCAAGCGGGATGGAGCCTGCGTCGCCCATGAAGACGCGGGCGGGGGAGAAGTTGAAGAGGAGGAAGCCGAGGGCTGCTCCTGAAATAGTTACCGCGAAAAATGTCACATTATTGCTGCCGCTGAAATTCGCTGCGACTGTGTGGGTCATAAAACCAATCACGGCCATCCCACCCGCTAGGCCATCGGCTCCATCCATGAAGTTGTATAGATTCATCATCCACATAACGACAAATACCAGCATCACACAACCGCCAATGCTTCCCAGCGCCGATGACGCAACCGACGAATGCCACATAGTGCCGGCATTGTAAACCAGGAGTTGCAAAACCAAAGTGATCGCCGCTGAAAACTGGACACAAAGCCGCAGCAACACCGAAAGACTGCCCCGATCATCACCTAACGAAACGATTGCCAACATGAAAAAAGGTGGCGCTACTACTGACCAACCGCGCGGTTGGTAAATGGCCGCCAGAGCAAACAGGGTGAGAACGATGGCAACTCCGCCGATGCGAGGGATAGGGCAAACGTGGAGTGACCGCGACGTGGGGCTATCCAGCAGAAAACGACCGAGGTTCCATTTGAGTATTAAGGCCAACAGCAGCGCCGTTAGCGCTGTGGCGGCTAGAAACCAAATTGACAGCGGCGAGGAAAAGTACATGAATAGAGCTATCCCTGTCGGCCTAGGCAAGCAAGTGACACATCAGAGCAAAAAAGAAGCGAGCTGGGATTCACCGGAAGGCCAGTCAAGCGCAATGACCTCAGCTGCTAATGACGCGTAGAGGAGACAGAAATACACAAAATAGATATAGCGATGAGAAAATTAACGAATTTATACAATTATGCCAATAAAAATTCTTACTAGTCTGAGGAGTCCACAACTATACCACCCGACCTTAAGCTCTTGAATGCCAAAAAACCCTACGACTGTGTGCTCTACCTTTAGCCTCAAGCGCATAGAACGAAGTCATTCAGCTACATCCAGAAAAAGGAGCCCGCTAGCGGGCTCCTACATGCATGGCTGTTGGTTGCGATACTTTAACCAGGTTGACCGTTAACAACCAAGACTGTAGTTACAGGTGGAACAGAAGAATCCGTAACAATCACAAACGCTTTGCCAATCGCTAGCGCTCGAACCGTAAACTGGTTTGCTGGCGGAGCTGGTCCCACCGTGATTGGTCCAACCACAAACGTCCCAACGTCTCCTGATGCACTAACTAAAGCAATTCCCGGCGCCGTCGAATAAACGCTAAATGGTGCCAAACCACCCGTGATCGTCACAGCGCTGACCTGAACAGTGGTTACTGGAATATTTATGGTGTTACTTGTAGACAATGTAATTGGTGTAATGACTGCACCGGTGCTCGTGACATTTACTGCAAGTACTGCGGATCTGACAGGTGACCCACTATCGGATACTGTTATGAATGTCGTTCCGCTGGAAACACCTCGAATGACAAATTGCCCGGCTGCTGTCGTTGTGGCAGACGTTGGTATAAACACATTGCCATCTACGCTAACTTGCGCGATCGAGGGAGCAAATGAGCTGACTGTGTAGTTTGGTCCCGTCCCGCCACTGATAAACACTGGTATTGTTGACCCGCCTGCTACGGCGACAGTGGTAACCGCCGACGATGTGCCTTGTGTAAAGCTAACGGGTGTAATCGACCCACTTCCAGCACCGGTTACCGCCACGGGGATTGCGGCAGAACGCGGCGGGATACTTGAGTCAGTAACCGTTACAAAAGTTGTACCGTTAGTTACCCCCCTCACAACAAACAAGCTATTGACTATCGTAGGCACCGTTCCACTCGCGAAGGTAACGCCGTCTCCGCTCACTTGAGCAATAGTTGAACCAACTGACACTACGGAGTAGGGTGCAGTTCCACCAGAAAGGGCTACTGCAGAAGATGAAGCACCAGTTAACGTTAAGCTCGCCGGCAATGGAACAACCGGCGTTCCAGTGGCGCCAGCACCGGTAACCGTGACTGGAATGGTTGTCTGCTTCGCTGGATTGCTCGAATCGACGACGTTCACAAAAGTTGTTCCATTGCTTACTCCACGAACAACAACAAACCCCGACGAAACGACCGTCGCAGAAGTGGCCTGGAAGTTGACACCGTCGATACTAACTTGGGCAATACTTGGGCCAACCGACGATACTGAAAAGGGCGCCGTTCCACCTGTAAGCTGAATTGGACTTGATGATGTCCCGGTTAGAGCTAAGGTGGCTGGGAGTGCATTAATAGGATTTGATACGGTACCAACCCCGGACACCGTCACCGGGATAGAAACACTGCGGGACGGAGAACTTGAGTCCGCTACATTAACAAACGTTGTCCCGTTCGCTACACTACGGACAATAAATTGGCCAGATTGCGACACAAGTCCTGTTGACGATGTTGTAAAAGTCACACCATCTAAGCTCACCTGAGCGATGGACGCGCCTGCTGCCGAAACAACGTACGGTGGCGTACCCCCGGAGACACTACCGGGCGAGGTGGCAATGCCGTTGATAGAGATCGTTGTAGGATTCGCAGTCAATGGCGTTACCCCTGGGAGCGCTGGAGTGCCCGTTACTGTAACTGCCAATACTGTCGACTGCTGGGGATTTGTGGAGTCGACAACGGTGACAAAAGTAACCCCGGGAACAACTCCTCTAACAACGAATTGACTGCTCACTAACGTTTGCGCAGTAGTTGTCGCAAAATTTTGACCATCAACACTTACCTGCGCAATGTTAGGCGAAGCAGAGAAAACACCATAGGGCGCGCGCCCGCCAGTAATTGCAACTGCGGCTGACGCACCTACCGCCACTGACAGGCTATTTGTAGTCGACAACACTATAGGATTGGAACTGCTTGACCCAGATCCTGAGCAATTTGATGGATTCAAGGATACAGGTATCGATGCGACTTGGGAACCATTCGTAATGAGAACCGCTATGGTGTCTGACCCTCCGCCGCTACCAGCTAGGTGCGTGATTGTTACCGCGTTTCCGTTCATCACGGCGCTAACCCTGCTGGGCTCCGTGGAAGCCGCCGTAAAAACAACCGAACCTGAGATACCAGAACTTGTGGTTTGGACAACGACCGCTCCAGCGCTTATGCCACATGCTAACGGGCCTACGGAAGCAGGCGTCACCACAATATTGGGCGGAGTTCCCGCAGCTGCTGGTGGCAATGGCCTTGTTTCCGCGCCCAGATCATTGGAAATAGAAAATGTGACTGTTCTACCCACAGCGTCGGTAACGATAAAACTTGCCCCTGGTTCCTTAGCGCAAATGAAACCGGTAGTCGCAACAGATACTGCACCTCCGCTCGTTGTCACGACACTAGGCGCAAAGGTGGCAAAATCAGGCGTGCTAGATCTGACAGTGTACGGGGGTGTACCACCATAAATATAGTGATTCGTGACCCCCCCGGTAACGCATTGATCTTTATAAAAACCTGTCCACGCAAATTTTTCAGGATTTACCACGATTGATCCCGCGCCATCTGTGCGCTGCGAAATCGAAAAAACAAACTTTCGCGTATTGCCACTTGTTACATCAACCACCTGCATCAGAGCAGATTGGTTAACAGCGTTCACCCGGGCTTTTAACCTAGCGAACGCATTACCCAGCGAATCAGAAGTAGTCGAATAAGTCTGGACTAAAGTATTAGAACCTGGCGTGACAAAGTCAAAGTCGCCGCTTATAACTTCAAATCTCACACTACGAACGCTCGAGGCTGCGCTGGGTGAGCTAGTCCTCGATCTGACGGTAGCATCAGCACCTGAGCAAACTGCTGTCCCGCAGTCTGTTCCGGGAGAGCCTAGTTGCGGCGTAAGCTCTAACTCATTAGTTAAAACAAACGGCCGCAAGTTTGCGGTTGTGTTCGCGGTTAAATTGTCTGCGTCGCGAACCGTTAATAGCACTGCGGTCTCGGCTCCGACAAATCTCGAAGTCAGAGTAAACGTGCTACCCGAAGTACCCGTAGGGATCGGCAAAAGAGCTGTATTGCTTGATGTCACCAGATACGGCGGTCGCCCCCCACTTATCGTAAACGTTACCGGCTGCCCCTCATAAAGTTCCGCCACCGCCGGCAGCACCACAATACTGCCACCTACAATCGGTGCCGTAGATGCTCCAACCCCCCCACCGCCGCAACCGTTCACTAATAACGCGGTTCCTGAAGCCAATCCAGCCAGCGCTAGTTTTTTCGCGTAGTTTTTCAGCGTATTCACGCATCGATCAAGAATCGTTGCGATTTTTTGTGTTGAATTAATTTGTGGCGCGGATGCTTGAACCGCTGCTGTTGATTTTTGACCCATGCGGAGCATGGAGCGGAGCAATGAGGGTGTCGTCACGGCTGATTCCTTTTATATGGATTGGCGTATTTTCGTAAAAACGCCTACAAATTATAGCCTTACAAGCTTTTATTAAAGCGCAACTTTCACTTTGTTGCAAGTTTTTTTTAGGTTATTCAACCGAGAAGGCGAAATTTAAATACACAAAAACCCACAAAATTCAGTTGTTGCACTTTTTTGAGCTCGCAAATTAGACCTGTTTTTGAATTTACGCGTTATTTAAAACATCAAATTTTGACAGCAATTGCGTTTTAGAGCTTACCCAAAATGCACTAACAATTGCCGCACTCCAATAATCCAAATAAAATTGTTGCAGTGCAGTAAAACCAGCGCTATCATCGTTTAAAAAGGCTACCGTTTGCTTACCGCAACTTTAATAGCCCCTGTCTTTTGCACTAAGACTTCATCTAAATACTTGTTTTGATGATGATTTTTTGGCTTCAGGCAGACTTTTGGCATCCGCATATGCGCCACAAGCGCTGCGCATACAAGATTTTTTTACCGCCCACCTCGGCGCAAAATACGCTTTTGCATCGCACCTACGGGTTATTGAGTAAGTATTTTCCAGCATGCACTACAACTTCCCGCATTGTTTAGATGGGGTGTAAGGCCTCGCTTGTGATACCGTTTAGAGTCTGATTCGCATCGAATTTAGCGCCTAATCAAGTACAGTCGCGAAGGTGTTGTTTAAGTTGTAATTTTTTCCCAGTTTAAATTTAGTCTAGTTGTATTTATGTCAAAAATAAGCCTACGAAAGCCAAGAAATGTCGCTAATGCCAACCATTGAGCCTTTAAACCTCGCCAACGATTCAACTAACGACCCGCGCGCCGAAGCGAAAAAGCTGGGTCTTTACAACCCCGAAAACGAGCATGATGCTTGTGGTGTGGGCTTCGTGGCGCATATTAAAGGGAAAAAATCTCACGCCATTATTGCGCAGGGCTTAAAGATTCTTGAAAATTTATCTCATCGTGGTGCCACCGGCTACGACCCACTTTTAGGCGATGGCGCTGGCATTTTGATTCAACTGCCAGACGCGCATTTACGCCGTGTGTGCGGCCAGCAAGGGTTAACGCTTCCGGCGGTTGGTCAATACGGCGCAGGTATGGTTTTTTTACCACAGGAGCATGCGTCGCGCATGGCGTGCGAACAAGAAATTGAACGCGCTATTTTAGCCGAAGGTCAAGTTTTGCTGGGCTGGCGAAATGTGCCTACGCGCAACAAAGGGTTGTCGGCTGCAACCATCGCCGTTGAACCAGTAATCCGCCAAATTTTTGTAGCGCGTGGGTCGAACACGATGACGCAGGACGACCTTGAACGCAAACTCTACATCATTCGTAAAAGCTCCGGTCACGCCATTCAAGCTTTAAATTTAAAGCACGGTAAAGAGTTTTATGTGTCGTCATTTTCCACCCGCACGATTGTGTACAAAGGCATGTTGTTAGCCGACCAAGTTGGCGACTATTATCCTGACCTCGAAGACCCGTCGATGATGACAGCTTTAGCGCTTGTGCATCAGCGTTTCTCGACTAACACCTTCCCAACGTGGGATCTCGCGCATCCGTTTCGCATGGTGGCGCATAACGGCGAAATTAACACCTTGCGCGGCAACGTAAACTGGATTCGCGCGCGTCAGCAAGGTATTTCCTCACCGGTGTTGAAAGACGACTTAGCTAAAATTTGGCCGCTAATTTATGATGGTCAATCTGATTCTGCCAGCTTTGATAATTGCTTAGAACTGCTCACCATGGGCGGCTACCCACTAGCGCACGCCATGATGATGATGATTCCCGAGGCGTGGAATGGTCACAAACTGATGGACGAAGACCGTCGCGCGTTTTACGAGTATCACGCTGGCATGATGGAAGCGTGGGATGGCCCTGCCGCCATGGCGTTTACCGATGGTCGCCAAATTGGTGCAACGCTTGATCGCAATGGCTTGCGTCCCGCGCGTTACATCATCACCGATGATGATTTGGTGGTACTAGCGAGTGAGGCCGGCGTGCTCGATATTCCGGACGAAAAAATCGTACAAAAATGGCGCTTGCAGCCGGGCAAAATGTTTTTGGTTGATACCGAACAAGGACGCATTATTGACGACGCTGAGTTAAAGCGCGACATCGCCGCCGCCAAGCCTTACAAACAATGGGTGGAACAAGGCCGTATTGTGTTGGACGACTTGCCCGATCCCGCACCGGCTGAAAAATCTGCCGTGGCCTTGCTTGATCGCCAACAGGCGTTTGGTTACACCCAAGAAGACCTAAAGTTTATTTTGTCCGCTATGGCCAACAATGGCCAAGAAGCCATGGGCTCGATGGGTAATGATTCGCCGCTGGCGATTATGGCTGACAAACCTAAAACCTTGTATCACTACTTCAAGCAATTGTTCGCGCAGGTAACCAATCCACCGATTGATCCGATCCGCGAAGAACTCGTGATGTCGCTGGGCATTTCTATCGGACCCCGACCAAATTTATTGGATATTGACGCGACGAATCCCGGTAAATGGTTTGACGTGGCGCAGCCGGTTTTAACGTCATCTGACATGGAAAAAATTCGCCATGCCGATTTGTTTACGGGCGGTATTTTTCGCGCTAAGGAGCTCGACATCACCTACCCCGCAGCATGGGGTGCGGAAGGCATGGAAGCAGCAGTAGCAAGTTTGGCCGCACACGCCAAAGATGCGATTCATTTAGGCTATAACATCCTCATCATTTCAGACCGCAAAATAAGCGCGGAACGTGCGCCAATACCGGCGCTGCTGGCTGTGGGTGCAATTCACCAGCACTTAGTGCGCAATGGTTTACGTACGAGCACGGGGCTAATTGTGGAAACCGGTTCTGCCCGTGAAGTGCACCATTTTGCGCTGCTTGCGGGCTATGGTGCCGCCGCCGTGCATCCGTATTTAGCGCTAGAAACCATCAACAATATGCCCGAATATGTGAACGGCAATATTGATGCATACACGCTAGAAAAAAATTACATCAAAGCCATATCCAAAGGCTTGCTAAAAGTAATGTCGAAGATGGGTATTTCGACTTATCAAAGTTATTGCGGCGCACAAATATTTGAAGCCATCGGGCTATCTACAACCTTCGTAAACACCTATTTCTTGGGCACCTCCACCAAGGTAGAGGGCATTGGTATTTTTGAAATTGCCGAAGAAGCTATGCGTTTACATGCCATGGCGTTTGGTGATGATCCGGTGCTGCGCACCAAGCTTGATGCAGGCGGCGAATACGCCTACCGCACGCGGGGTGAGGCGCATATGTGGACGCCTGAAAGCGTTTCAAAACTCCAACACGCAGTGCGCGCAAACTCTAGCAACACCTACAAAGAATACGCCAAACTAATAAACGACCAAGACCGCCAGATGATGACCCTGCGCGGCTTGTTTGAATTCAAAAACGTAGCCGTCGCCATCCCATTAGACGAAGTAGAGTCCGCTAAAGAAATCGTTAAACGCTTTGCCACGGGCGCCATGAGTTTGGGCTCCATTTCTACCGAAGCCCACGCCACTTTAGCCGTTGCCATGAACCGTTTGGGCGGCAAATCTAATACCGGCGAGGGGGGGGAAGATGCCAAGCGCTTTATCCCAATTACCAAAGCCGGCAGCAGCTTAAAGAGCCATTTGGGTGACGCGGTAGAAGCCGATTACCCGCTACAGGTGGGCGATTCCATGCGGTCGCGCATCAAGCAGGTGGCCTCCGCACGTTTTGGCGTAACGGCTGAATATTTAAATGCCGCCGACCAAATTCAAATCAAAATGGCGCAGGGTGCCAAGCCCGGCGAAGGTGGGCAGTTGCCGGGTCATAAGGTGTCGGAATACATCGCCGCCTTGCGGTTTTCAACACCCGGTGTTGAGCTAATTTCGCCCCCCCCGCATCACGATATTTATTCCATCGAAGACTTAGCGCAGCTAATACACGACCTTAAAAACTGCAACGACCGCGCCAGTATCTCGGTCAAGCTCGTGTCCGAAACCGGTGTTGGCACCATTGCCGCTGGCGTTGCAAAAGCAAAGGCAGATCACGTGACCATTGCCGGGCACGACGGCGGCACTGGTGCCTCGCCCATATCGTCGGTAAAGCACACCGGCACGCCGTGGGAATTAGGCTTAGCCGAAACCCAACAAACTTTAGTACTAAACCGCTTGCGTGGGCGCATTGCCGTGCAGGTGGATGGGCAAATGAAAACAGGGCGCGACGTCATTATCGGTGCGCTACTGGGTGCTGACGAATTCGGCTTTGCCACCGCACCGTTGGTGGCTGAAGGCTGCATCATGATGCGCAAATGTCACCTCAACACTTGCCCGGTTGGGGTGGCCACACAAGACCCAGAACTACGCAAGAAATTTACTGGTCAGCCAGAGCACGTGGTGAATTATTTCTTCTTCGTGGCCGAAGAAGTGCGCGAAATTATGGCGCAGTTAGGTGTGCGTAAATTCAATGATTTAGTCGGGCGCTCTGACTTGCTCGACACCCGCAAAGGTATTGCGCATTGGAAAGCGAAGGGCTTAGATTTTTCACGCATTTTTTATTCGCCCAATATGCCAGTCGAGGTTGCACGCCATCATTGCGAAACGCAAGACCACGGCTTAGCACCAGCGCTTGACCACACGCTCATCGCGCAAGCACAACCAGCCATTACGCACGGCAAAGCGGTTGTCATTAACACTACCATCCGCAATTTAAACCGCACAGTAGGTGCCATGCTATCGGGTGCTGTTGCCCGCAAATACGGCAGCGTAGGCTTGCCGGCGGACACTATTCAGGTAAAACTTACTGGCACAGCCGGGCAAAGTTTTGGCGCGTTTTTAGCGCGCGGCATTAGCATGGAACTTACCGGTCAAGCCAACGACTATGTAGGCAAGGGTTTGTCGGGTGGCCGTATCGTGGTGTCGCCAGCCGCAGCATTCAAAGGCAATCCGCTGCAAAATATTATTGTCGGCAACACCGTAATGTATGGCGCCACGGCTGGCGAAGCTTATTTCCGTGGAGTAGCAGGCGAGCGCTTTTGCGTGCGCAACTCTGGTGCCAGTGCCGTGGTAGAAGGCACGGGCGACCATGGCTGCGAATACATGACTGGCGGCACAGTAGTAGTGCTGGGAGAAACCGGACGTAATTTTGCAGCGGGAATGTCCGGCGGTGTAGCGTATGTATTAGCTGAAACAGCCCAAAATACGGCACTCTTCGGCCTACGCTGCAATATGGCCATGGTGGAATTTGAGCCCTTGACCGACACTATAAACGCCACATCGCACTTAGGCCAAAGCGACATGAGCTTGCTTAAAGGTTTAATTGAAAAGCACGCAAAATACACTGGCTCCGCCCGCGCATTAGAAATTTTAGCCGACTGGCCAAAGTGGTCTACACGCTTTGTGAAGGTGATGCCAAAGGAATACAAGCGTGCCTTGGGCGAAATGAACGCTAAAAAAGCGGCGGCCGCATTAGGAACCACAAAACCTGTGCAAAAAGCGGCATAGTTCGCACCCAATTTACCAATAACTAATTTTATCGAGCAAGAATAATCATGGGCAAACCCACCGGATTTTTAGAATACGAACGCTTAGCCGAAGCCAGCATCCCGCCGACTGAACGCTTAAAAAACTACAAAGAATTTGTAGTCACCCTAACTGACGCGCAAGCCAAACAGCAGGGCGCACGCTGCATGGACTGCGGCATTCCGTTTTGCCAAACTGGCTGTCCCGTAAACAATATTATTCCCGACTGGAATGATTTGGTGTTCCGCCAAAACTGGCAAGAAGCGCTAGAAGTGTTGCACAGCACTAACAACTTCCCTGAGTTCACTGGCCGCGTATGCCCCGCCCCGTGTGAAGCTGCGTGTACGCTCAACATCAACAACGATGCGGTAGGCATTAAGTCCATTGAGCACGCTATTATCGACAAAGGCTGGGAGCACGGTTGGGTAGTGCCGCAACCGCCGAAACATAAAAACGGCAAACGCGTGGCCATCGTGGGCTCAGGCCCAGCGGGCTTGGCCGCCGCACAACAGCTCGCTCGCGCAGGCTACGACGCAATCGTGTTTGAAAAAAACGACCGCATTGGCGGCTTGCTGCGCTACGGCATTCCTGATTTTAAAATGGAAAAAACCCACATTGACCGTCGCGTGGCGCAACTACAAGCCGAGGGCGTGCAGTTTCGCTTAAGCCAGCAAATTGGCGTAGACACACCCGCTGAAGCCCTATTGGCGGACTTCGACGCGGTAATTCTAGCCGGTGGTGCAGAAGCCCCGCGTGACCTAAACGTGACCGGTCGCGAGCTTGATGGCGTGCATTTTGCGATGGATTTTTTGCCGTGGCAAAACAAAGTAGTGTCGGGCGACACCATCACCAGCCAACTCAAAGCCACTGGCAAACATGTGGTGGTTATCGGCGGTGGCGACACTGGCTCTGATTGCGTAGGCACCAGCAATCGCCACGGTGCCGCCAGCATCACCCAGTTTGAATTGATGCCCCAACCCCCAGACACAGAAAATAAACCGCTTGTATGGCCTAATTGGCCCATTAAACTGCGTACTTCAAGCTCGCACGAAGAAGGTTGCAGCCGTGATTGGAGTGTGACCACCAAGCGCTTTGAAGGTGCGAACGGCAAAGTAGAAAAACTAATTGCCGCACGGGTGGAATGGCGTGACGGAAAAATGCAAGAAGTACCGGGCTCGGAATTTGCGATGAAGGCCGATTTGGTGTTGTTTGCAATGGGCTTTTTAGGCCCGCAGCAGCATGGCTTGTTGGCGCAATTTGAAGCGCTAGGCGTTGAAAAAGACGCTCGCAGCAACGTCAAGGCCAATGTGGATAACATCGGCACCAAGCTAGCCTATCAAACCGGCAACGCAAAAATATTTGCAGCTGGGGATATGCGTCGCGGGCAATCGCTGGTGGTGTGGGCGATTCGCGAAGGGCGGCAATGTGCGCGGGCAGTGGATGAATTTTTGATGGGGAAGAGCGATTTGCCGCGTTAATTTAGCTTCTAACAGCCTCTGATAATGCCTTGTAGATGCCCTATTGTTGGGCTTCTACAAGGCATAGTCTTTTAGAGCTTCACCTCATTCGCGGCAGACCGCTATCTATTTTTCAGTTATAGTTTATGTCGGTTAACCATTTCGGGTGATTCATGCGCTGGATTCAGAATGCTTTATTGGCCGTCATGGTTTTGGGTTTCAGCACAATTTGCGCAAGTCCAAGTGCAAGCGCAACTGCAACGACCCAAACGCTTCAAGTTGGATCCAAGCGCTTCACTGAGTCCTATGTGCTGGCTGAAGTCATCACACAAACAGTCAAAGCCACTGGCGGCGGCGGCGCAACCCACCTGCAAGGCCTAGGCAATACCGCCATCGTGCTCAATGCACTCACTAGCGGCAGCATTGATGTTTACCCAGAATACACTGGCACCATCGCACGCGAAATTTTAAAGCTCGAAAGCGTGCCGAGCTTAAGTGTTTTGAACGAAAAACTTGCACCACTGGGGCTAGCCGCCGCCGTGCCGCTAGGCTTCAACAACACGTATGCGCTCGCCATGCCAAGCGCACTTGCGCGTGAACGTGGCATCACCAAGCTATCGGATTTAAAAGCGCATCCCACATTACGTTTTGGCTTGTCGCAGGAATTTATTGGCCGTGCCGACGGCTGGGCGGGATTGCAAAAAGCCTATGCCTTACCATTGACTCCGCCGCGCGGCCTAGACCACGGCCTAGCCTACGCGGCCGTAGCGCAAGGCAGTGTGGACGTGATCGATATTTATTCCACTGACGCGCAAATTAGTAAATACGCGATGACGGTGCTAATTGATGACGCCAACTATTTCCCTCGCTACGACGCCGTGTTACTGCATAAGTTGGATGTGCCTGCACGTTTTCCGGCTGCATGGACGGCAATTAGCCAGCTCGAAAATCGCATTACTGAGCCCACCATGCGCAGCATGAATGCCGCAGCCGAGTTAGAGAAAAAATCGTTTGCTGAAGTGGCGGCTGGCTTTTTAGCCACGAATTCATCTAAATCAAGCAACGCTGAACCTTCGAAACACCCTAATTTAGAGGCTTTACAAACATCCAACTTAGAAACTAGCTTCTGGCAAAAACTCGTTGGCGCTGACTTCAATCGCCTACTGCTCCAGCATCTAAGTTTAGTATTTTTATCCCTTGCCGCAAGCATCGTAGTAGCGATTCCACTGGGCGTTGCAGCCGCGCGCCACCGCCGCACCGGCGCAAGTATTTTAGGATTTATCGGGGTGCTGCAAACCATTCCAGCACTCGCATTGTTAGCCATGCTGATTCCCATCACCGGCAGCATTGGATTTCTACCTGCGTTTATCGCATTGATGGTGTACGCGCTTTTGCCCATCGTCCGCAACACGCACGCGGGCTTAACCCAAATACCAGTCGCGCAAAAACAGGCCGCACAATCATTAGGCATGCGCGACGGCCAAGTGTTGCGATTCATCGAGCTACCCTTAGCCCGCGCCACTATTTTGGCCGGCATTAAAACCTCCGCCGTGATTGGCGTAGGCACAGCCACCATTGCCGCTTTTATTGGTGCCGGTGGATTTGGGGAACGCATCGTCACCGGGCTGGCGCTAAATGATCACGAAACTTTGTTAGCGGGCGCAATTCCTGTTGCGATTTTGGCGCTGATAATTGAAGCTGTTTTTGGTGTTGCTGAACGGGCAATCACACCCAAGGCACTACGAATTAATGCTTGAAGACGCCGTGATTTAGGGCTTCTTCAGGCATACATTGGACTGCATTGAGGATTAATATTTGATGATGCCAAAATCTCAAGCCTTGGGCGACATAGCTAGACGTGACCCCAACCTGTGTTGTTCGGGTACTGTGCTGTCTATACAAACGGCACAACGCATTTAATTGATTTTGATCAATAATTTATGTTGGAATATATCGCAGTTGTAATCTGCTGGGCTAACAGATACAGTTCAGTTATGCAAAATAAAACATGTTGTGCGTCAGAAAAACAGCTGTGAGCGACTTCGTTGGAGTGTTTCTCGGCGGTCGTCCGAACCCGGACCTTGCCGGTATTCCCTTGCGCTTCAGCACGTCTGGCAGTCCTCCCGATGCGGAGCGCATTGCCGCTGCCGCTGCGTTGCTGAAGAGACCAGTCCACTTTGTGGACGGCGAGGGTTACGAGCAAGAGATCATTGCCGCTTCTCCCATTGGCACCAAGGGCGAAGTTGCGTACGTCGCGTCGTGCGCAAAGCAGGTTAGGGAGTTCGTCGACATTAGCATTGTATTCGTCGTTTATGACAGCACGGGACGAGAGGCAACTTCGGAGGTGAAGAGCTACAACCCCTACTTCGGATGTGATGTCTACTTTCTGGAGTGGTTCGGTGAAGTCGCGGTGCTCATCTACCGAGAGAAGCACGACACATACATTGCAGCCTCAACAGCCACGGAGCCCGCACAGTACAAAGTCATCGGGAACGAGTGGAAGATTGAGGGTCAGGAAATCGGGCACTGGAAATACGAGGAAGTCGAAGTTCGTCGCCTCCTGTTGCCGCAGCTAACCGGGCTGGAAGCACTCAGCGAAGTGGAAGCAAGGAGGGTCGGGCTGTGTCCGCTAAAGCACTGGTGATGCGCGGCGATCTGACGCCTAGCCCCTCCATCGAGCGGACGCCCTTTATCCATAGCCCCCGAATACAAACACGGATCCCATACAGCTATGCTTCTCACACGACTCATTCCCGCTCTGCTCGTTGCGCTCTGCCCTTGGTTTTACACGCCGACAGTGGACGCGCAACCGCTCACCACTTCGTTTCGAAGCGGTGGAGTCGATCTTCCTGCCTTTCTGCAGCGACACAGTGAAGGTGAACTGCGTGCGGTAGTAATTAACTTGCACGGCAACCCCGGCGGCCGCATTCGACCAGAGTTACCCTTGGCAACTGTTTTGGCGAAGCACGGCGTCGCAAGCTTCTGGTTCAACTACAGCGGCATTTGGGGAAACGCAGGCAAGTACACTTTCTCCAACAGCGTTGCAGACCTTAGCGCTGCGGTTGACTACCTCAGAAGCCCGGAGGCCAAGGCTCGGTTCGGCCTTGGAGAGGCGCCAATCGTGTTGTTCGGCTATAGCATGGGAAGCGCTGTCGCCCTAGTTGGGGCTGGTGGAGACGATCGCGTGGCGGGTGTCGTAGCACTTGCGGCTTGCGATCACGGCTATTTCGGACGAGAAATCGCCAATCCAAAGACTCACCTCAAACCGTTCTTCGAGGCCGCAGCCGATGGTATTTTCGGGCCAAAGGGGCCAGTGCCTGATGGTTGGCCAGTGTTCTCCGCTGACCTTGTTGCCAACCAAGCAAAAGTTGGTTTCCCGCAAAACGCCCGGGCATTGCAAAACAAGGCGGTACTTATATTTGGAGCGCTAGATGATAAGACCTACCCGCTAGAAGACCACTTCTTCCCGCTCTACCGCAGTTTGCAAGGCACAAAACACCCGCGCCTACAAGCTCAGGTGCTAACTACAGGTCATGGTCTCGACGAGCCTGCTGCATTGTCAATGCGCCAAGTGACTGCAGATTGGATCGTTCGGTCATTTCCCAGCGGTTGACGGCTATCGGCACTAAATTCAGAGTTTGATATCGAGATTGCCCTGTTTAGCGGATGCGGGCAACGCTAGATCATTGATTCGAGTTACTGCAATATTCAAGCGAGCAGCAGCATTGGCTACATCTGCATCGTCAGAATATATCTTAGTCACTTGGCGAGTGGCCGCTATTGAAACAATCTGCCAGTCGAATTTGAGTTTAGTTTTAGTTATTGCACGCTGTTCTTTAGCAGACAACGCGTTTTGCAGCTGGATTGAGCATTCTATCGCCGCCTTCCCATCAAACGGCGCGATCTCGAATACCGAATTGTTAGCTAATTTTGCGTATATATTTTCTCGATCTTTGCCCGCTCTGACTAAAACTTCAGTTAACGCCGGGGTTGGAATGATGATCTTCGCTTTTGACTTTGAAAGCATTGCTACGAGATCATCAATTTTAGCCCGACGATCGCCGTCCTGCTTTTGGTGAAATAAATCAATTAACACTGTAGCGTCAAAGGCAACTCGCATAAATTGCTATGCTTCCCGTAATCGGCGTAGTTCAGCTTGCGGATCGTCCATCGTAGCCCATTCAGTGTCCATACCGCGCAGTTTTGTCACAAGCTCGGTTAGGGTGGTTTGATCCAATGGCTCAAAGCTCTTGATATTAAATTCTGCCAGTTGCCATTGCCGCTCATTCGTGCGCCGCCATTTTCCGCTGCCAAAAACGCGGACCGGCGAACCGAAAATATACTGCGCTAACTCCTTCGCTAAACTTCGGTTTGCGTTGCATTCGAGTTTCTCGCCACCCCCATCTTCAAGCCATATGGGTACGGTGGCGTCTTTTCCTCCCACCCGAATGACCATGCCTTCGAGCTCACCTTGCTCATGCACAATGATTTCTTTTGGGAGCAGCGTTTTGCAGCCTGGGAATATAAGTATCTTAGCGCCACCTTTAAAGCCTAACACCGCAGATGCATTATCGTCGCGCAGGCAAGAGTTCAGCTTATTAAAGCTAGACTGAATGTCATCCGGTGCGTCGGGTGAATTTACGCGCGATAGACGTGCCATCACATTTGGCGTCGCTGTTTTTTCGACTGCAATTTCAGGGATGGCGCTACCTTTGCGAATCTTCAAAAGATGGACGTGTTCTGGCGAACCCATTAGCTTTGCGAGGCAAGTAGCATATTCAGCTAAACGCGCCATTGGCAAAGTATTGGGTTTCCAAGCGTCGATGCGAAAGTCGAAGGTAGTAATTGTGTCCATTAACTAAGTATTATTCCATTATTTTGAAGCACGTGGTAACGGTAAGATAAAAATTGCTGCAATTGCCACCAAAGGGCAAACGCAATCACCGATCGCTGCGCAAACCGAAAACGCGCAAAAGTGCATCAGGTTGTTCGTTATTAAATTCAAATTTACTTTATGCCAGTAACTTTCTAAATACCTAAAGACACCCGTATTTAAGGCGTTTTCAGGAGTTATTGCACCATCCACTCCGAACAGCCTATTGCACCCTTAAACGCCCTGCACCCGTCTAATCAAAAACGCATTTTCCGCTTTTTCAAAACCTACTTTTGGGTAATATTCCATCGCCGTTGGTACGCTGAGCAATAGCAACGCGCATTGCGGACCGATGTGCGCGCGGGTGGCTGCTACTATTGCGCGGCCTATGCCTTGGTGCTGGCCGGTTTGTACAACGGCTAAGTCCGACAGATAACAAACCCAGCCGTAGTCGCACAGGCAACGCGCTAGGCCTACTAACGCCTCACCTTCCCATGCGCTCACGGTTAGGTTGGCGTTGTCCAACATGCGTTGCATGCGGGGTAGGTCGTTGACGGGGCGATTTAGGCCGGCTTGACTATAAAGTTGGGCTACTTGTTCGGCAGTTACGGCACGGTTGATGGCGATTTCAAATTTCATTTTTACCTTTACATGTCAAGGGCAACATCAACCAAGACGGCGTTGGTTACCTGCTGCACTGTGGCGGGGCTTAGGCCAATTAAATAGCCGCGCCCGCCGCCGTTAATCACAATTTTGTCGAGCTCTAAAATACTGCGTTCCATATAAATTTGCATGGGTTTACGCAGGCCAAATGGTGAGCAGCCGCCCACTTGGTAGCCGGAATGGCGGGTGGCGTCTTCTGGTTTGCAGGGGCTTACTTTTTTGCAGCCGATTTGGCGGGCTAATTCTTTGGTGCTTACTTTTTTGTCGCCATGCATGAGCACGCAGAGTGGCTTTTTTTGATCGTCTTCAAAAATAAGCGTTTTAACCACATTGTGTTCTGGCACGCCCAATGCGCTGGAACTCACCGTGGTGCCGCCGTGTTCTACGTATTCGTAGATGTGTTCGGTGTAGGTAATGCCAAGTTTTTTTAGTGCGGCGGTGGCGGGGGTTTCGGAGTGTTTGCTCATATTCAGGAGTGACTACGTGATGTTGGGTGGGCTGGATCCCAGCTCCCACCCTAAAACACGCTGGGACAGGCACGCTGGGATGACGGTGCTTCTTCCTAGGCGGCGTTACCCGCGCGGATGATGTTTGGCGTGCAGCGCCTGTAAGCGCTCGCGGGCGACGTGGGTGTAAATTTGGGTGGTGGAAATATCAGCGTGACCTAACAATAACTGTACCACGCGCAAATCGGCACCGTGATTGACTAGGTGCGTGGCGAAGGCGTGACGTAAGGTGTGCGGCGACAACGGCACGCGAATATCGGCTACGGCAGCGTAGCGTTTTATCAAATACCAAAACGCTTGCCGCGTCATGGCGCCGCCGCGTTGCGTCACAAATAAAGCATCGGTCTTTTGGCCGGAGAGCAGCGTATTTCGGGCGTCTTCAAGGTATTGTTTGATGGCGTCAATCGCTACGTCGCCCAATGGCGTTAAGCGTTCTTTACTGCCTTTGCCCATCACACGGGTAACGCCCATTTCTAAACTTACTTGCGCCAATGTTAGGGTCACCAGCTCGGTAACGCGCAGGCCGGAGGCGTATAGGGTTTCTAGCATGGCGCGGTCGCGCAAGCCTAGCGGCGTTTGTTCTGACGGTGCGGCAAGCAGTTGCTCGACGTCGCGTTCAGATAATGTTTTGGGCAAACTGCGCGTGAGCTTTGGGGCAACGATGGCACTCGTTGGGTCGACGGTTATGCGCTTTTCAGCCAGCATAAAAATGTAGAACCGTCGCAATGCCGCTAACGCGCGCGCGGTGCTTTGTGCTTTGAGTTTGCGGCCTTCTACGCAGTGGGCAAGGTAGTCGCGCAGGCTCGCAGCGGTGGCATCGGCGGGTGCGATCGGGCTTAACCATTCTACAAATTGCCGTACATCGCGGCGATAGCTTTCTAGCGTGTTGCGCGATAAGCCATCGCTTAACCAAAGCGAATCAATAAATTCATCTACATCGGGATGCGATGCAATTTTTGATTTACTCATCCGCAATGTTGCAGCCACCGCACTACGCCGTTTCGCTCAGCGCCGCTAACAATTCCGCTTGATGCTCCGAAATTAGCGCATTCGTTAGCTCGACCAAATCGCCGTCCATAATAAAATCAAGCTTGTACAAGGTTAAGTTGATGCGGTGGTCCGTCATCCGGCCTTGTGGAAAATTATAGGTACGAATGCGCTCAGACCTATCACCAGAACCGATTAGCGATTTACGCTCGGCTGCTTCTTTGGCATGGGCTTCGCTTTCTTGCTTGTTTTTTATTCTAGCTGCCAACACTTTGAAGGCTTGCTCTTTGTTTTTATGTTGCGAGCGACCATCTTGGCATTCCACCACAATGCCGGTGGGCGCATGGGTTAAGCGCACCGCCGAATCGGTTTTGTTGATGTGCTGACCACCGGCGCCGGATGCGCGAAAGGTATCAATGCGCACGTCTGCTGGATTGATGACGACATCGTTTACTTCATCGGCTTCGGCCATTACCGCTACCGTGCAGGCAGACGTGTGAATGCGGCCTTGGGTTTCAGTATCGGGCACGCGTTGTACGCGATGGCCGCCAGATTCAAACTTGAGCTTTGAATAAGCACCTTGGCCAATAATGCGGGCGATAATTTCTTTGTAGCCGCCCACTTCACCCACCGATTCCGACACCACTTCAACCTGCCAGCGATTGCGCTCCGCATAGCGGGTGTACATCCGGAATAAATCGCCTGAAAATAGCGCGGATTCATCCCCGCCAGTACCCGCACGAATTTCTAAAAATAAATTTTTATCGTCGTTCGGGTCTTTCGGTAAAAGCAGTTTTTGCAAATCTTCTTCTAGCGCTTCTAGGCGCGTTTTACCGGCTTTAATTTCTTCTTGGGCAAAGTCCTTCATTTCGGGATCATTAGCCATTTCCAAGGCTGTTTTCATGTCGTCCTGCACGCCTTGGTGCTCGTGATACAGAGCAACTACCGGATCAAGCTCGGATCGCTCCTTAGACAAGCTGCGGTAGTTGTCCATATTTTTTACGACATCTGGATCAGCTAGCAAATGGTCAAGCTCAATAAAGCGCTCGGCCAGGGCGGCTAGTTTTTTCTCAATAGATTCTTTCATGTTTATTCCTCAGATTCTTTTTGGTGCGCGGCAGGGCGCGACGTGTTGCAAATGGGAGAGTGCGAAGTGTGGTGCTAAGGAAGCGGAAGATGTGGTGGTAGCCGAAGCTACTCTTCGCCGTTGCTTTCAGTACTTGGGAATAGCTTCGCAATCGTGTGCGCCAGCGCCTCACGCTCATGGGCATCCACGCTGTTTAAAGCTGCCAGCGGATGATGCAAAAATTTATTCATCAACCCAGTGCTTAACGCCTCCAGCACTGCGGCAGGATCATCGCCGCGCTGCAATAATTTACGGGCTTTAACTAACTCCAACTGACGATATTCTTCAGCCTTGCCGCGCAGCTGCACAATGGTTGAAACGCTAGAACGTGATTGCAACCAATGCATAAACTCTGCCGTGCGCGTATCGACAATTTTTTGCGCAGCTTCTACCGCACCTTCGCGCTTCACCATGTTGCGGGCGATGATGGTACCGAGTGAATCTAAGGTGTACAAAAACACATCGTCTAAATCTTTTACCTGTGCTTCAATATCGCGCGGCACGGCTAAATCTACCAGCATCATTGGCTTGCGCCGCCGCAATTTTAGGGCGTTTTCAACCATTCCCTTACCGATAATTGGCAAGCTTGAAGCGGTTGAAGAAATGACCAAATCAAACTCATGCAGACGTTCGGGCACTTCTTTTAGGGTGATGGCTTCTGCTGTTTTAGCGCCGCTCATGTAGCTTAAGCGCACCGCAAGTTCCGCCGCGCGCCCGTGCGTGCGATTGGCCACCACCATGGCTTTTGGCTTTTGCGCCGCAAAGTGCGTGGCGCAAAGCTCCACCATTTCACCTGCGCCGATCAGCAAAATACGCACCTGATTTAATTCGCCAAACAGCTGCTGTGCAAGCTTGGTGGCGGCTGCTGCCATGCTGACAGATGCAGCACCTAATTCGGTATCGGTGCGCACTTCTTTGGCTACTGAAAACGCTTGTTGAAATAAGCGATCCAACGGGCCGCTTAAGGTGCCAGTTTCAGCCGCCACTTTCGCGCAAAATTTTACTTGACCCAAAATTTGCGGCTCGCCCAAAATCATGGAATCAAGCCCCGCTGCCACGCTAAATAAATGATTCGCCGCCGCTTCATTTTGCAGCTGATAAATGTGGGACGCCACGTCACCCACACCACGCGCATTCACGCTGCTTTGCGCATAATCGACCAACCACGTTGTCGCCCGCTGCATCACGGCCTCATCCGCACCGGCTAAATACACCTCAGTACGATTGCACGTAGCTAACAAGCTCACTTCTGTAGCAAGGGACGCCACCTGCAACGCGCGCAACGCCGCCGGCTGCGCTTCCACCGGAAAAGCCACCGTTTCGCGCACGCTAAGCGCCGCAGTTTTATGATTTAGCCCAAGGGCGTAGAGAGGCAAAGTATAAACCGTTGAGGAAAATAGGGCTTTGATGTGCCAATGCGGCATTACAAAAAAATAACTTCTAATTATACCAGCCAAAAATGGGGGAAATTGAGGAGGTTTCGGGGCTGCGCATCTGTATTTACATCATTTTTAGGCAAAAAGTCGTCTCAACCATTGGCTTGATCGTTCAATTTGGCTACAATTTATCCTTGTATTTTGAAAGTCTATCTTTTAAAATACAACTATGTCAATCACCAGAATACAGTTGCCGCACCTAATCGACAGCCTCCACACCTTTCCGGTTGTAGGCTTGGTAGGGCCACGCCAAGTGGGTAAAACTTCTCTTGCGCGTGAAGTGGCAGCGCAGCTTGGCACCCAAGCGGTAATGCTTGATTTAGAGCGGCCATCTGATTTAGCCAAGCTCACTGAGCCTGAGCTATTTTTAGAGCCCTTGGCCGATAAGCTCGTAATATTAGACGAAGTGCAATTACGCCCAGATTTATTTCCCGTACTTAGGAGTTTAGTAGATGCCAAACGCCGACCGGGACGATTTTTAGTATTGGGTTCAGCCGCCCCCGCCCTCATTTCACGGTCTTCTGAAACGCTCGCGGGTCGCATCGAGTTTTTAGAACTTGCGCCGTTATCGGTGGTGGAGATGTGTAATAGCGACCAAAGTAATTCCGCCGACACCATCACCACGCTATTTAATCGCGGCGGCTTCCCTGATAGCATGCTTGCACGTAGCGAAAGCGCGTCCATGCGCTGGCGTGAAGCCTTTATTCGCAGCTATCTTGAGCGCGACATACCGCAACTTGGCATTCGCGTGCCAGCTGCCACTTTGCGGCGTTTTTGGTTGATGTTGGCGCACTATCACGGGCAAATTTGGAATGCGTCTACCATCGCTGGTTCCTTAGGCATTACAGCACCCAGCGTGCGCCACTATTTAGACATTTTAGAAAGCACCTTCATGGTGCGTGTGTTGCAACCGTATAACGCGAACATCGGCAAGCGACTGGTTAAATCACCCAAAGTGTATATTCGTGATTGCGGTTTACTGCACGCTTTGCTCAATCTACCCAACCACGATAGCCTACTTGGCCACCCAATATTAGGTGCATCGTGGGAAGGCTTTGTGGTTGAACAAATACTCAGCGAAGCACCGCAAGGCACACGTGCCTATTTTTATCGTACCGCTAGCGGCAATGAGCTTGATCTATTGTTGGAGCTACCGGGTGGCGCGCTAAGAGCGGTAGAAATCAAACACTCCGCAGCGCCAAAATTAGGGCGCGGATTTCATGATGCGCTGGATGCGCTAAAACTTGAAAACGGCTTTGTGGTGGCGCGGGTAGATGAGGCCTATGCGTTATCAGCGCGGGCGCGGGTGGTGCCGTTAGGTGGGATTGGGGAAATTTTCCTGCAATAAAATGCCCTGAAGACGCCCTAAATACGGGCATCTTCAGCCATTAAATCAAGCCCTATTTGCCGCCCGAAACATCCTCACCCTTACTCGCCGGCCGTATCCCTAACTGCTTTAATTTCCGATACAAGTGCGTGCGTTCTAGGCCTACCTTTTCAGCCACCCGCGACATATTGCCTTCTTCTCTACGGATGTGGTGCAGGAAGTATTGGCACTCAAACCGTTCGCGGGCTTCGCGTAGGGGCAGGTCTAGCGGCACACCGGCGTGGGCGGTGTGGGTGTGGGTGGCATCAAGCCCAAACTCGCGGGCTACGCGCATGACATCGTTCACGCCAATTTCGGTGCTCAAGCTGGTAAGCGCGAGCGTTTTCACTACGCTTTGCAATACCGGCAAATTACCGGGCCACGATAGATTGCGCATGGCGTTTAGCGCAGCTACATCAAACTGGCGTAGCGGCGTTTCGTTGGCGTCGACCATTTGCAATAGCAGCGTGTTGGCGAGGTCTGGAATATCTTCGGCGTGTTCGTCTAGGCTGGGGATGCGTAGCGTTAAGCCGCTAAGTTGGCTATAAAGGGAGGCATCAAAACTTTCACTTTCCACCAACGGTGCGAGCGGTCTAAATGATGCGCAAACGAGCCGCGTATTAAATTTATCGAGCTTGGCCATGAGCTGCACCAAGCCTTTTTGTTCAGCACGGGTCATCACTGAAATATCTTGCAAAAATAATACTCCATCGCGCGCTTCGTTAAGCGGCTCAAACGGGTTCTTAGCCAGCCAACAATGATCTACAGGCGCTATCCACGGGGTGTTGCGCTGATGTAGCATTCTGGCGCACAGCTCAAAACCAGCGCCAACTTCGCCGACGAGCAGAATCGGATTTTTCATCCGGCTTACTTGTTCTAGGCGCTGGCGTAGTTCCACCATTACATTGGCGCGCCCCAAATGCGTGTAGTTCAGCCCCGGCTTTGGGGTGATGCGCCCGCCTGCTAATGCCTTACTGACTGTCGCGATAAGCTTGGGCATGGAGATTGGTTTTTCTAAAAAGTCGAATGCACCAATGCGAGTGGCTTCCATTGCCGATTCAATCGTGCCATGACCGGACATCATCACCACGGGCATGGTTAATTGCCCGCTGGCTGCCCATTCTTTTAGCAGCGATATGCCGTCGGTATCGGGCATCCAAATATCTAGCAGCACTAAATCCGGTCGCAGCTCTCGGCGCAAGGTGCGCGCTGCTTGGGCGTTTTCAGCCAATCGGACGTTGTAGCCTTCATCACGCAGAATTTCAAATAGCAATTCGCGGATACCGATTTCATCATCAACTACTAAAATATTATTAGCGGACATATGCTGCCTTTCAATGTGCGACGAGTGCCGAATGGGTTACTTGGCGATGCAATGGAAATACAATTGTTACGGTGGCGCCTGACATTTCTGCTTCGTTGTTGTTGCTGTTGTTGTCGATGGCAATACTGCCGCCATGTTCATCAATAATCTTTTTAACGATGGCCAAGCCTAAGCCTGTCCCTTTTGGTTTGGTGGTAACGTAGGGCTCAAAAATCCGATTACGCACGGTTTGATTAATGCCGCTGCCGCTGTCGCACACGCTAAATTGCAGTGCACCACCTAGCAACGCGGTTTTACGGGTGCGCACATTGATTGTCTGCACATGGGTTGAGGCCACGCCGGCAGTGGCGTCAATCGCGTTTTGCATTAGGTTATGAATCACTTGGCGCAGTAGCGCGCGGTCAGCAAAAATAGGCGCTAAATTCGCTTCTAAATCCATCACCAGTTTAATGTTCATGGATTCATACATCACCAGCACATCGCGCAAAAGCTCATTAAAATCAAGCACCTCGGGCTTTATGCGGGCGCTGCGGGAGTAGATGCTAAATTCATCCACCATGCTTTTTAAGGCACCCACTTGCTCAACAATGGTGTTGGTAGAGCGCTTGAGTAATGCCGCATCATCGCCCGCTAATTTATCGCCCAACTTATATTGCAACCGCTCGGCCGATAGCTGAATTGGCGTCAGCGGATTTTTAATTTCATGTGCCAAGCGCCGCGCTACTTCGCCCCACGCGGCATCGCGTTGCGACTGAATAATATTGGTCACGTCATCCAACACCACGATGTAGCCGGGGTCAAGTGACGCAGGCAGCCGCACGCCACGCAGCAGCAAAGTGCGGCGGGTGTTGTTGCTAGCGTTGGCATATTCAATTTGTCGTTCCCACGGTTTATCGACCCCTTTTGAAGCTAGCGCAAATTGGGTGGTGACTTCCTCTACCAAAGTATCAAGACTGGAACTTGCGCGCCGTTCAAACACGGATTTATCGCCGCGCATATGGCTGGACCATTCACTTAACGCCAACCCTTTTACGGCGTCGTGGTCTAGATTTAGCATGTCTTCAGCGATTTTATTGATATTGTTTGGGTAGAAATTTTCATCAAAGGCCATTACGCCTGAGGTTAAATTACCCAAAATACTTTCAAGGTAGGCCTTCGCGTTTTCAAGCTCATGCTGCTTTAAGGCGACGTTGTTTGATGCCTCGCCTAACTGCCGCGTCATGGTGTTGAATGATTGGGTGAGCACGCCAAATTCATCGTTACTTTTTACCGGATGTAATTGCGAAAAATCGCCTTTGGCAATTGCACGGGTGGAGTCCGCCAACGCAGCCAGTGGCGCACTTAAACGATCCGCCAAGAAGAACGCCAAAGCAATGGCTGAAAATAGTGTGAGCAACATGGCCAAGGTAAGCGTTAGCGCAAACACTTTCTTTAAGCTATCGCGCTGCAGCGCTAATTGCCCGTAGCCTAATTTTGCCGCCTCAGCCGCCTGCGCATCTTGCGCGATGGCCACTGGCACAGCTTGAATAAGCTGAATGAATCGCACCTCATCGGTAGCGGCTTTAAACTTCGCAAATACCCGCAAATAAAGGCCGCGCTCATTTAAATTTTCAACACTTTGTATGCTGGAGAAGCCCGTATTTAGGGGCTTTTCACGTAGTTCTCGCCAGTCTGCAGCGCTGGGTTTATCGGCTACCGCACTTAAAGCTGCGTTGGTACTATTGGTCACTGCCGACATCGTAATAACGCTGCCGTTGTCAGCATACAAAATAATTTCATCGACCCCTTGCGCGACACGCAGGTTACGCAAATCGGGGGTAACAGCGGTGGTGATTGCTTCACTCAACGGCGCATCGGCCTGCGGCTTTTCGGCGAGCGCGTTAGCGACGCGACGCGCCTTGCGTATCAGGTCTTGATTGGCGAATTCTAGAGTGGTGCGGCCTAAATTGATGCCACTATCTAGCCCCCGTTCAATCGGCGCATCAAACCAAGAATCAATGGTGCGATTTAAAAACTGCACCGATAGCGTATACAACAAACCACCAGGAATAATCGCCATCGCAACAAAAATCAACATCATGCGCAGCGCTAATTTTGCGCCAAACACTTGGCCGCGCAGCTTTGTGGCCAAGCCCCAAATTTGATAGCCAATCAGCGCAAACAGCCCAACAATGAGCGTAAGCGCTAGGCCAAACAGCCATGCGTAGTTAGTCGCAAACAAGGCATTGTTGCTACTGGCGCGATACAACAACCCGACCATCAGCAGGCCCAACATGGCGCACACAACAAGCACAGTGCGGATCATTTGACCTCCCCGCCGATGATGCTAAAGCGCGTCCAAGGAGAAGCAATATCCCATTCGCGTGCGCCCAACACATTGAGCTGAAACGGCTTGGGCAATTGCGATGCATCAAGCCGAATGCGCACTGATACGTCGTATTTTTCACCGAGACGCAATTTGTTGCGCTCTAAAATTTGCCATGACCGCACGGTAGAAAGCGCGCGCTTTACATCATCAAATTTAGGTACGTTTTGCGATAGCCCTGCGGTGGCGATACGAAACTGATTGGCTAAGGGCGAGTATGAAATCCGCCGCTCGCGGGTTTGCCGCACCACGCGTTCATCAAGCCAGTACCAACGACTGCGACTGACTTCCACTTCCATTTCAATGTAAATGGGGACGCCTTTGCGAATCGCGTCTTCGTGCACGGCCTGTAATTGCAGGTCAAATTCAGCGCTGAGCTGATAGCCTTCTTCGTTAAGTTCAAGCTTGGCGGTTTTAATTTCAGCGCCCTGAGCAACGCTTAATGTAGGCCACAATAACACGAAGGACGTCAGCAGCAAAACCAAACAAGCCCTTACGCGTGCACCCACAACGCACATTGCGTGCGGTGGATGCTTAGCCGTTTTCGTAAAGCTGCGCAACCTACACCTTTTCTATAAGCGCGTAGTAAAAGCCATCGGTCATGTCGTCTGGCAACAGTTGTTGTCCGGCTGCTTGGGGCTTTTCTTTAATGCTCAAGGTGCCCGTATTTAGCGCGTCTTCAGCCGATGCTAATTTAATGGGTTTCAACTTTGCGTCCGCAGTTTTAGCCAAAAACGCATTCACCACATCTTGATTTTCTTCATGAAAAATTGAGCAAGTCACATACAACAATTGCCCGCCTTTTTTCAAGGTAGGCCACACACCAGCCAGTAATCTGCCTTGTTGAATTACAAACTTCGCGGTGTCGGTCGGGCGACGCACCCATTTAATATCAGGATGGCGACGCACAACACCTGACCCTGTACAAGGCACATCGAGCAAAATACGATCGAATGGTTTTTTATCCCACCACTTATCGGGCACTGCCGCATCTGATGATTTTAAGGTGACGTTAGGGGTTGCCAACTGCAAACGATCTAAGTTTTGCTTCACACGTTGTAAGCGCGAGGGATCAGAATCAAGCGCTGTGAGCGTTAAGTTAGTGGCCGTTTCAAGCAGCTGGCAGGTCTTGCCGCCCGGTGCTGCGCAGGCATCCAAAACACGCATACCGTTACCGCAATTTAGCAACGCCGCTGTGTGTTGCGCACCGGCGTCTTGCACCGATACATAACCTTCACGAAACTTCGGCAGCGCATCCACGTTACACGGGTGCGTAAGCCAGAGCGCGTCGCCCTCAACATGGGCGACCTGCATTTCGTTTTTAGCCAGCAGCGCCACATATTCTTCAGCCGTGCATTTTTTGCGATTTACCCGCAAACACATCGGCGGATGTTCAGCCGCGCAGAGCAAAATTTCTTCCCAGTTATCCGGGTAATCAACTTTTGTGCGCGCAATCCACCATTCTGGAAAATCATAGCGCGCCACTTCGCTTTTAAAGCGCTCGCGCTTAAATTTATTTACTTCACGCAAGTAGTTACGCAGCACACCGTTTACCAAACCTTTAGCGCGCCCCAAGCCCATTTTTTCAGCTGCATTCACGGCATGGTCAACGATAACGTGGGGTTTAGTTTTAGAAAACTGTAGCTGCGCTAAGGTAATAATCAGCAAATGGCGCACGGCCACGTCGCTTAACGGCGCACTCAGTAAGGTTTCTAATTGCGCGTTGATGAGCCCGTAATTGCGCAGGCTATCGTAGGCGATACTTTGCACCGCAGCGCGAGCTTCACGCGGTAAGTCGCCATGGCGCTTGAAACCAAGCTCAAGAGCGCGATCAAGATTGCGCCCGTCTAGGGTTGCGCCCACTACTTCGGCGGCTGTAATTTGAATATCTATCATTCGGGCGACTCCAAAAACTCATTTTTCGTCATCATGCGTTGTTGCTCATAAAAAATTACTCCTTACATATCAGGCATATGCGGCGTCGCAATTTTTTATTCACGCCTAGCCTGATTTAGAAAACTGACTTTTTGAAGCCGCCCGAGCGAACATCGTACCTTTGTTGCAAAAAAGATACAACATGTATTCGACATACAACAGCACTTTTTATAACTCTCGGGTCAGTAAGCAGTCAAATTTGGCGGTATAGTAGGTTCAATTTTTCTTGATTGCGAATTTATGTCCGCCCCCCTCAAAAACGATACCTTCCTACGCGCTTTAGCCCAGCAGCCCACGCCCTACACGCCTATTTGGATCATGCGACAAGCGGGTCGCTACTTGCCCGAATACAACGCCACCCGCAAGCGCGCGGGGAGTTTTTTAGGGCTGGCTAAAAGCCCGGATTACTGCACCGAAGTGACGTTGCAGCCGCTAGATCGCTACGCGCTGGATGCCGCTATTTTGTTTTCCGATATTCTCACCGTGCCTGACGCCATGGGCTTGGGTCTGCATTTTGTGGAAGGCGAAGGCCCTAAATTTGCCCGCACCGTGCGCACGGAAGCTGAGGTGGCGGCTTTGCCGGTGGCGGACATGAATGACTTGCGCTATGTGTTTAACGCGGTATCGCAAATTCGCGGCGCGTTGGTGCAAGGTGGCTTGCAGCGGGTGCCTTTGATTGGTTTTTCGGGCTCGCCGTTTACACTGGCCTGCTACATGATTGAAGGTGGCGGCTCAGATGATTTTAGGCAAATCAAAACCATGCTGTATCAGCGCCCCGATTTACTGCACCAAATTTTGGCCAAGAACACCACCAGCATTCAAGCCTACTTAAACGCGCAAATTGCCGCAGGCGCGCAAGCGGTGATGCTGTTTGATACATGGGGCGGCGTGCTGGCGCATCCGGCGTATCAGGAATTTTCGTTAGCGTATGCAAGCCAAGTATTTGCGGGCGTGACCCGCGCGGTGGATGGCGTGGATATTCCGCGCATATTTTTTACCAAAGGTGGCGGGCAGTGGCTAGAAAGCATGGCCGACTGCGGCACCGATGCATTGGGCTTGGATTGGACCGTAAACCTTGCGCAGGCCAAGCAGCGCGTGGCGGGCAAAGTTGCGCTACAGGGCAATCTTGATCCAAACACCTTATTTGGTACTGATGCCACCATTGAGGCTGAAGTTGGTCGCGTGTTGGCGGAGTTTAAGCAAGATGGCAATGCGAACGGTCATGTGTTTAATTTAGGTCACGGCATCTCGCAATTTACCAATCCGGACCGTGTGGAATGCTTGGTAAATGCAGTAAAAAATCAGAGTAAACGCGCAATTTAGCGGCATCTACAGCAACAAAAGGTTCGGAAAGCCCAATTTTAGGGCATTCCAGCAAGTCAATATGCAGCGCGTCAAAATTAACATCTTTATTTGCTGATTTTTTCCAGTTTATGCACAGATTTCGTGTAAGCGAAAGATAGCGCGGAGTTTAAATAAACTACATTATCTAACCGCGCTAAGTTATTGATTATATTAAGTTATACGTGAATTTTAAATTGGTATTAGACAATAAAACCGATTTTTAGGGTTAAAAATATCGCTCATTTTATGAAGCCATCCACAAAGTTATCCACAGGCCTAAATCACCCTAGAAACGACCAATATTTACGCCTCTTTCCAGCCCTTTTTGAATGAAAACGCCCGTAAAACCTGATGTTTCAGCCGCCACTACTGCGCTTACGCCCGTAAATACTGGTTTGCCAACTGGCATGCCCTGCATCATCGAAGTGGCGCTCGATATTCCCCGCTTTGAAAGCTTTGACTTCGCGGCACCTGCGTGCGCACAAGGCGATGTGCCAGCGTCTGAGACGGATGTTGGCAGGCTAATTGTCGTGCCATTTGGCCCGCGGACCTTGGTGGGCGTGATAATCGCCGTTCGCAACCACACTACCGTACCGGCCGATAAACTTAAAACCGCGATCGAGATTAAGCGCGACTTACCCGGCTTTAGCGCGCTAGATTTTGCGCTCTTTAAATTTTGCGCAAGTTACTACCAATTTGGCTTGGGCACAACCATCCTTACCGCCATTCCGCCACGCTTGCGCAAACTCGATGCACCAATCCGCGCCTTAAAGCCCGTCAAAGCGAAAGCTTCTACAGCAATTGCAGTGCCAGCGTTGCATTTAACGAACGACCAAGCCGCTGCCGTCGCCACCATCACCGCACGGCTCGTCCCCGATTTTACCGATGCAAATCCACCCATTTTGCTAGAAGGCATTACCGGCAGCGGCAAAACCGAGGTGTATTTGCGTGCCTTAGCCCAAGTGCTCGCCGCAGGCAAACAAGCGCTGGTGCTAGTGCCAGAAATTAACCTTACCCCGCAATTAGAACGCATTTTTATTGCCCGATTTCCGGATGTAAAGATCGTCTCTCTCCACAGCAGCATTTCGGAAACAGCCCGCTATCACGCATGGCACGCGGCGCAACAGGGTGAAGCGCAACTGGTGCTAGGTACGCGCTTGGCGGTGTTCACGCCCGTGCCAGCCTTAGCGTTAATTGTGGTGGATGAAGAACACGATGGCTCGTTTAAGCAACAAGAAGGCTTGCGCTATCACGCCAGAGACGTCGCCATCGTGCGCGCAAAGCTGTGCGGTGCGACTATTGTGCTGGGCTCCGCCACGCCATCGCTAGAAACCTATGAAAACGCGCTGCGCGGCAAATACACCCACTGCATTTTAAGCACCAGAGCCAACGCCGCCGCCCGCCTGCCGAAAGTGCAATTGCTCAACACCGAATTGCTCGCCACCAAAGACGGTCTAACCGACGCGCTAATTGCCGCCGTAAAAAAACGCATCGCCAAGGGTGAGCAAAGCATATTGTTTTTAAATCGACGCGGCTTTTCGCCAACGCTGGTTTGCAATCAATGCGAGTGGCGGCCGCCCTGCCCGCGTTGCAGCGCGAAGCTAGTTTTCCATCAAGCCAAAGCCAAAACCGATAATATTCGAGATAATCTAAATAAGCATTTAGCCTGCCACCATTGCGGCTATGAAGCCCGAATTCCGGCCGTTTGCGCCAAATGCGGCAGCCCGGATTTAACCCCAATTGGCCAAGGCACACAACGTATTGAAGCTGCCATAGAAGCCGCGTTTCCCAATGCCAGAATCAGTCGAATCGACGCCGACAGCACCAGTAAAAAAGGCAGCGCCGCGGCCTTATTTGCCGACATTGCCGCAGGCAACACCGACATCATCATCGGCACCCAAATGTTGGCCAAAGGCCACGATTTCCCCAAGGTCACGTTGGTAGGCATTGTGAATGCTGACTCCAGTTTATTCAGCGCCGATTTTCGCGCAGCCGAACGCCTATTTGCGCAATTAGTACAGGTTTCCGGCCGCGCGGGTCGCGCTGACTTACCGGGTGAAGTGCTAATCCAAACCAAGTTCCCCGAACACCCCGTGTACCAAGCAGTTATCACCCAAAACTTCGCCGCCTTCGCCCAGCAGCAATTGGCTGAGCGCAAACTGTGCGACTTCCCGCCCTACGCCTATTTAGCTATTTTGCGGGCTGAATCAAAAAATGCGGAAGGCCTAAGTACGTGGCTTAGCGCGTGCGTAGCCGCAGGGCGCAAAAGCGCTGATCTAGCAGCGCTACAACTGTTCGACCCGGTATCCTCGCCGTTGGCCCGCAAAGCCGATCACTCTAGAATGCAAGTGCTAGTGCAAAGTAAAGACCGTCGCGTGCTGCAACAGTTTTTACCCCAATGGCGAAGTGATGTGTTTGGCAGCATGCCAAGCCATGTAAGGGCAGTGATTGATGTGGATCCTGTGGAAGTTTGAGGGTATTGTGGAACTTACGCACGCACCATCAACCCACACATATATCTTTTTACGCGTTTTTTTGAAAGTACAACATGTCTATACGCTATCGCCTGACCGCCCGAATCTACATGACCAATGCCTTTGCCCTTGCCGGATGTTTAGCGATCACCGCCTGCGTCAGCCAACCAGCGCAAATTATAAAAACAGCGCCCACCGACGCGACCAAAGTTAATCCGTCGATTATCGCTTTGCCTTCTCCAAGCGATAAACTTTTGGTCGCCGTCAAACGGATGGAAGCACAACTGGAAGCCAAGCAAATTCCACAACAACTAGCAGCGCAGACGTATGCAAGGACCGGCGACGAGCGCGGCACACTGGAGATGATTGACAAGAACGTTCCCGCCAACACCTTGGCACCGCTGGACGTAACCGGTTACACGGTGGAAGCGGCGGTTGACGCCATCGTAGCCGCAGCAAAAAATCGCCAAATTGTGATGCTCAATGAAAATCATATGTCTCAACGCCAACGCGGCTTTGCGTTGCACGTGGCACGCGCCTTACGCCAAGCGGGTTTTACCCATTTTGGTGCGGAAACATTTCGGTTTGACGTTGAAAGTACGCTAAGCGATGGTATACCGAAAACCACGACAGGGGTTTACACGGAAGATCCATTATTTGGCGATCTAGTTCGTCAAAATGTAAAGCTAGGGTACAAAGTGTTTGCGTACGAACGTACCAGCAAATCAACAGACCCAGAGCCCGTTGACCAAAAAGCCCGAATTGCGACGCGCGAACAAGGACAAGCCGAGAATATCAAAGCGGTGCTAGCCGCCAATCCAAACGCCAGAATGTTCATTTACGTAGGCGGAGGGCACGCGTCCAAAGTGCCATCAGGTGGCCACGAATGGATGGGGCTGCGCTTAAAACGCATTACCGGCATTGACCCGCTAACCATTGACCAGAACCTCGGCACCCCAAGCGCCCGACCTGAACGCGACGGCGCTACCTATAGGGGTGTCGCTAGTTTGGGTGCGCAAAGTCAATCTATCGTACTCAAAAATGCCAAAGGCGAATGGCTGAGCAGCACGGGGCATGATATTTCCGTATTTCACCCACGCGTGCCCGATGTCGCTGGCCGCCCAGGTTGGCTCACCATGAACGGCTATCGCAAACCTATCGCTGTGAAATTTGCGGCTTCACCTGTAAGAACGCTCGTGCTCGCCCATGTGCAAGGCGAACCCGCGAACGCCATTGCGATGGATCAAATCATCGTGCCGGCAAACCAAACTGAAGTAACGCTCATGCTTCCAATTGGCAAATACGTCATCACCCGTGAAGACGAAGCGGGGCGAACCACACCGCTGCCGGACGTGAGCGTCGCGCCGTAGTGGTAGAATTGAATGCCTGAAGATGCCCTATTTTAGGGTATCTTCAGCCATTAAAATTAATTACTAAAAGCTAATCATGCGAAGCTATTTACCGATTTCAATCAGAGGCATTTGCATCTGGCTTTTTTGCGGCGTAGCGTTTGCACAACCCGCAACCGAAGCGCAAGCATGGGCAGCCTTGCGCAACAACGGCATTGTATTGCTGCGCCACGCGATGGCGCCGGGCGGCGGCGATCCACTCGGCTTTAAGTTGAACGATTGCACTACCCAACGCAATTTAGATGAAGTTGGCCGTGCGCAAGCGCGCGACATCGGCGCGCGTTTTCAGGCGCAAAAAATTACCGCGTTATCCGTCATCACATCGCAATGGTGTCGCTGCCAAGAAACGGCTGACCTCGCCTTCCCGAGAAAACGAAAAGACGCGCCCGCGTTTAATTCGTTTTTTCAAAACCCCGCATTGGAAAATGAACAAACCAAAGCCGCGCGCGCGTTACTTTTAACGTGGGATAAAAAAGATCCGCTGGTGGTTGTGACCCACCAAGTAAACATCACAGCTCTTACCGGTGTAGTGCCAGCACCCGGTGAGGGCGTGGTGTTGCGGCGCAAGGGCAAGGTATTGGAAGTGGTGGGGCAGATTAAATTTTGAAGCGCCTAGCAACTCTGTAGCGAGTCAGCATTTGCTTTACCCTTCAAAATCCGTACAATCTACCGTAAGGTTTACTTTTCAATTCCCAACCAAGACAAAGCCAATTACCATGCCACAAGTCACACTGCGCGAAAAAGGGCAAGTCACCATTCCTGCGGAGCTTCTGCAGCAGTGGAGTCGTGAGCAGCATGTTGCCATCAATGATTCGATCGAGGTGAATTTATCGAACGGTGTGCTGATGCTCATCCCTAGCAAAAGACACGAGGCAAAACGCGACATTATGTCGTTTGCGGGTGTTGCCAAAAACCTTTGGGGTACCACCCATGAGGAAACCGAAACGGCGATACGCGAGCTTCGCAACGCATGGACAAGATAGGCGACATCCTAGAGCGCATCCGCGGCCAACGCGTTTACGTCGACACCAATATTTTCATCTATTTTTTGGAGCGCAACGAGCGCTACTTTGATTGTGTTGTGCCATTTTTTCAGCTTTTTAATGACGGACTGTCCATAGCCTACACTGGCGACGCAGTTGTCGCCGAGACGCTCTACAAGCCCTATCAAGTCAACGATAATCTACGCGTGGGTGAATTCAAAGATTTCTTCAGCAACGATGAGTTCATTACCGTACTATCGCACACCAAACAGTGTTTTGAATTAGCCGCTGAGCTATCTCCTAAGCGGGGTATGAAGCTGATTGATGCGCTGCACTACGCCACTGCTGCTCTTGCTGGTTGCACGTTTATTTTAACGAACGATCAGGGTTTTGCGTCAGTTGATTCGATAGAAGTGATTTATCTGACTGATCTCATCGCGCTTTAACTGTGCGGTTAACTGCCTGAAGATGCCCTATTTTAAGGCATCTTCAGGTAACTTTCAAAATATATTTAACGCTCCCAAGCATTACGTTCAGCGCAAATATTGACCATCACCTTTTGCTTCGACGCACCCCAGACACCATGCCCGATGCCAACAAAATCTTCAATGGAGCAGCGCTTTACTGGCGCGGCCTGCGGCACCAAGGTAATTGCGCTGTTCACAACACTCACACGCAAAACATCGCCAACCGCCAATTTAGCGGCAGCGACAATTGCGGCAGGAAGCGTTATTTTATTGCCAGCACGAAGTCGAACTTGAGTCATTACATCCCTTTTCAACACGACCATAAAACATCCTAGCTAATATTTTACTTGGAATAAATTTATTAAAGCGCTTCATCCAAATAGTCACACAACCAGACCCCTTCCTCGTTATAAAACCACCGCCTCCTACACTGTGGTAAATTGCATCTCTCGAAACTGCGGCGCTCCTTCTCCGGACGTCAATTTATATGGAAGATGTACCCAGTTCTTACCCAGCGCCTAGCTCCACACCTAAACGGTCTTTGATGGAGAGAATTTCTTCGATGTTGTTGCGCGAGCCGGAGGATTCTGAGCAGTTGGTGGAGCTTTTGCATTCGGCCCATGAGCGTGATTTGCTGAGTGCCGATGCGTTATCCATGATTGAAGGCGTGTTGCAGGTGTCTGAAATTCAGGTGCGCGACGTGATGATTCCGCGCTCGCAAATGGATATGCTGGATGTAACCGAAGAACCAGCCGAATTCATTCCGATGGTGATTGAAACTGCGCACTCGCGGTTTCCGGTGTTTGAAGATAATCGCGATAACGTGATTGGCATTTTGCTTGCCAAAGATTTATTGAGCTACTACGGCGCAAAAGAAGAGTGGGATATGCGGCAAATGTTGCGCCCCGCTATTTTTGTGCCAGAAGCTAAACGGCTTAATGTGCTGTTGCGCGAATTTAAAGAAAACCGTAATCACATCGCGATTGTGGTGGATGAATATGGTGGCGTTGCGGGCTTGGTGACCATTGAAGACGTGCTAGAGCAGATCGTGGGCGACATTGAAGATGAGTATGATTTTGATGAGACCGAAGACGATATTTTGCCGGAAAAAAATGACCGTTGGCGCGTAAAAGCGGGTACGGAAATCGAGAACTTTAACGCGCATTTCAGCGCCCACTTGCACGCAGAAAATGTAGACACCATCGGCGGCATGGTGGTGCAGGCATTTGGGCATTTGCCGAAGCGCGGTGAGGCCATTAGTTTTGATGGCTATAATTTCACGGTGTTGCGCGCCGATAGCCGCAAGATTTTAGCGCTGTTGGTTGAAAAGCACGTGGCGTCTCCCGCTGCGCTTTAGACCGTCATCAACTAAATCATGAAATCCTTTTTGCTACGCAGCGCCACAAGCGTTGCCGCTGGCGCGACGGCAGTGTTGGCATTTGCACCCTTTTACGCGTGGCCGATTGCGAGCTTTTCGCTCGCTGTTTTATTTTGGCAATGGACAACCGCAACGCGAGCGCGGCAGGCGGCGTTTGACGGCTGGTTATTTGCGTTTGGCCTTCTAGGTGCGGGCGTGTCGTGGCTGTATGTAAGCTTGCATGTATATGGTGGCATGCCCGCTATCTTGGCCGGTTTGGCGACGATGCTTTTTTGTGCGGTGATGGCGCTGTATTTGGGGTTTACGGGTTTGGTGTTTCATAAAGTTGCCGCCTTTACCAACAAGCGAATCAAGCGTCCGTTGTTCACGCTGCTAGTGCTTGCACCCACGTTTTTTGTGATCGCTGAATTGCTGCGAGCGACCGTGATTACTGGGTTTCCATGGTTATCGTTTGGGTATAGCCATGCACCTAGCGGGGCGTTTATTGGCGTAGCGCCTATCTTTGGTATGTTTGGCGTATCGTGGGTGGTGGCGTTTAGTGCAGCACTTTTGGTGTTGATGCTGCGCAATATTAAAGCGCCAAAAAGCACCGGGTTTCGCATCGCAGTTGGCGGCGGGGCGGCGCTGCTTTTGCTGCTGCCTTTATTGAAGTTCATTGAGTATGGCCAAGCCGAAGGTGCGCTGGTATCAGTGGATTTATTGCAGGGCAATATTGATCAAAAAATAAAGTGGAACGAGGCCGAGCTTAACCGCACGATGGAAATTTATCGCAGCATGGTTTTAGCCAGCCAGGCGAAGTTAATAGTGTTGCCTGAAACCGCCGTTACATCACTGCTACATGATATTCCGCAAGATTATTTAATGGAGCTTAAAAACCACGCCAAAGCCAACGACGGTGATGTGCTACTGGGCGTGCCGCTGGTGCAGCGGGCAGCTGCAAGCGATAATTCGCCGTTTTACAACTACTTGTACAACGCGGTAATTAGCCTTGGCATCACCCCAACTTACGGCTATAGCAAACAGCATTTAGTGGCCTTTGGCGAATTTATGCCGCCTGCATTTTCTTGGGCTTATCAATGGCTAAATATTCCGCTATCCAACATGTCGCGCGGATCAACCAACCAAACGCCGATGCCGCTTGCGGTAGGCAGAGTAGCGATTAATATTTGCTATGAGGATGCATTTGGCAACGAAATAGCGTGGCAATTGCCAGAAGCGCAACTGCTAGTCAACGTCAGCAATATGGCGTGGTACGGCAGATCATTGGCGGCCGAACAGCATTTGCAATTATCGCAAATGCGCAGCATTGAAACATCGCGCTGGATGCTGCGCGCAACGAACACCGGCATGACCGCCGCTATTGATGAAACCGGAAAAATTGTTGCCGCCTTACCGCAATTTACGCGGGGCACATTAAGCGTCATGGCGCAACCGCGCACCGGCACAACGCCTTATGTGCGCTGGCGCGATTGGCCGGTGGTGATTTTTTGCGGGCTGGTGGTTTTGCTGGGTATTGCGCTGCCGCGCATCTCAACACGCAAAGTTTAATGCCCACCAACGCCTTGAAGATGCCCGTATTTAGGGCGTCTTCAAGGCATTATTTCGATCAATATCGACCCTTGTGAAGGTGCTTTTCGGTTTATGGGTTAAAATAGTGGGCTAGGACTTCACCACATCATTATGGCAACGGAAACTAGTATGCAAACTTTTCAAGAAATCATTCTAAACCTGCAGCACTATTGGGCTAAGCAGGGCTGTGCGCTGGTGCAGCCATATGACATGGAAGTGGGTGCAGGCACATCGCACACCGCCACGTTTTTGCGTGCGCTAGGGCCTGAGCCTTGGCGTGCCGCCTACGTGCAGCCTTCGCGCCGCCCGAAGGATGGTCGCTATGGCGAAAACCCGAATCGTTTGCAGCATTATTATCAATATCAAGTGGTGTTGAAACCCGCGCCAGCGAACATTCTTGAGCTGTATTTAGGGTCACTCGAAGCGCTTGGTTTTGACTTGAAAAAGAACGATGTGCGCTTTGTAGAAGATGATTGGGAAAACCCAACTTTAGGCGCTTGGGGCTTGGGCTGGGAAGTGTGGATGAACGGTATGGAAGTAACGCAATTTACCTACTTTCAGCAAGTGGGCGGCTTAAATTGCGAACCCATCACTGGTGAAATTACCTACGGCCTTGAGCGCTTGGCAATGTATTTGCAGAATGTGGATAACGTATTCGATTTGGTGTGGACCACCGGCCCAAATGGCGTAGTTACCTATCGCGATGTGTATCATCAAAATGAAGTG
>JAYUOW010000144.1:0-4819 GCA_043760555.1 Betaproteobacteria bacterium | reverse complement strand
ACCGCTGATTTAGGCACCATTAGCCCCACAGGCGAACAAACCGTGCCCTTCGGCGGCATTGTAAAAGTAACGGTAACGGCCAAGCCGCGCCACGTGCTGCGCGTGGCAAGCAATTGCGATTATGTCAAAACATCTAGCCCTATCTCGTTGGTGCCAAACGGCACGGGTACGGATACTTATGACGTCACCGTCAACAGCGCGTGCGCCATGGAAGCCACCTTTACCCCGCTTATTCCACGCGCAAACGTGAATAGTGAAATGGCTGCAAACGCCCTATTTACGGTCACTGAGCGCACACAGACCTACACCGCGCCAACCGCTATTGCGCAAACAACTAGCGTTATTGGCGCACCGGTAATGTTCAAAGCTTGGGTGACCGACATAGCCGGTGTGCCCTACCCCAGTGCCACCAATGTCATCACCTTTAAAGCCAATGGCGTGGCCATTGCAGGCTGCGTAAACGTGCCACTCACCTTACGCGGTAGCAACGTGTTGCATCTGCGCGAAGCTAATTGCACCACCGCTTTTGCCACCGCCGGTAGCGTAACCATCACCAGTGAATTTGCAGGGGATACCTATAACTTTCCAGCGGCATCTAGCGTGTTGAATCATAACGTAACCGCGCAGTAGAACGCGTCTTATTCCATTTCTACATCAATAGTGAAACAACTAAAAACACCAACGAGCCGTCGTTCCCGTCGATGGGAACGACGAAATTTCAAGATTTAGCATAATATTTATTTTTTCGATTTGGAAATAGAATTAGAAATAAAATACACGGAATTTATTAACGTCTCGTTTATGGATGCGTATGAAGATGTAGTAATCGGCATTCCGAAGGCCGTGCAGCAATCCACCTTGCTGCAAAAGAACAACGTAACGTAATCGTTGGTGTATTTAAAAATAAAATATTGGCAGTTTCAACATCTCTTAGCCTATCCAAGATCGCAAGATCGTCACCCAAAGGAAAACAGCCATGCATCCTATTCTAAAATGTGCAATCAACGTTTCTGCAGCAATCACATTTTTAAACACTGCTCCAATAGCCGCCCAAACCGTCAGCCTTGTAGCGGGCACTGGCTTTGCTACCAACGCGCTTAATCCCTTAGGTGATGGGCTGCGGGCGGTGAATGCCACCTTCAATCGTCCTCATTTTGTGCTGGTGCGCGCCGATGGCACATTGCTCATTGCCGATACCGACAACCACCGCATTCGTAAAGTAGACTTAGGCGGCACCATCACCACTTTTGCAGGCACGGGCACGGTGGGTTTTACGGCTATGGCAACTTTAGCAACCGCTGCAAATCTTAAGTCTCCGCGCGGGCTCGCTGAGGATGCCGCAGGCAATATTTATATTGGCAACACCGGCTCAATTCAAAAAGTGAGCCCAAGTGGCCAGCTTTCGACCATTGCAGGCGATGGAACTCCTACTAATAGTTCCGGCGACGGTTCCGATGCAGCTTTAAGTCGGGTAAAGGTCGTTTATGACTTAAAACTGGATGCCGCAGGCAATTTATTCTTTTGCGACGGTTTAGCTAGCGTCATTCGCAAAATTAACCAAGCCACGAACATTATCAGCAATGTGGCGGGGTCTGCCGCGTCGGGCGATACAGCGGACGGATTAGCCGCCGCAGGCGCACCGATTAGAATTTCTTGGGGACTACTTCTGGAGCCCGACGGTAGCATTATTTTTAGCGAAACCTTCGGGCATCGCATTCGTAAAATTTCGTCTACCGGTATTTTAAGTACTATTGCTGGCACTGGTACCCCGACAAGTACCGGCGACGGCGGGTTAGCCATCAATGCGACCATGATATTTCCTTTTGGCATTGTGAAAGATGCGGCAGGTAATCTATTTGTGAGCGATCTAAATAGCCATCGAGTGCGTAAAATTACGCCAGACGGCAGGATAGATACTATATTGGGCAGCCGCGCCGTACCAGGCTTGCGAGCCCTAAGCACTGCCACCAACGCAGGCGACAACGGCCTAGCCACAAGCGCTACGGTCAACTTCCCAGCCGGTTTAGCACTTGATGGCGCCGGAAATTTATACATCGCAAGCGTTGCTGGCCATCAAATACGGAAGATTACCTTCCCCCCTCCACCGCTGCCAAGCCCCTCGGTATTCAAGAGCTTTGCCAACACCATCACCGCTGATTTAGGCACCATTAGTCCTGAAGGTGAGCAAACTGTGCCCTTCGGCGGCATTGTTCAAGTGAGTGTTACCGCAAAACCGCGCCACGTGTTGCGTGTGGCAAGCAATTGCGATTACGTAAAAACCTCCGCCCCAATTGCACTGGTACCTAACGGCACTGGCACAGAAACTTACGCCGTCACTGTAAACGGCCCCTGCGCCATGGAAGCCACCTTTACACCGCTTATTCCACGGGCAAACGTAAATAGCGAAGCGGCTGCAAACGCCCTATTTACGGCCACGGAGCGGTCACAGACTTACGTGCCACCGGCGACAATTGCGCAAACATCAAGCGTGGTTAATGCGCCCGTAAAACTAAAAGCATGGGTAACCGATATTGCTGGCGTGCCTTACCCCAGCGCTACAAACGTGATTACGTTCAAAGCCAACGGTGTGGCCATTGCAGGCTGTGTTGATGTGCCGCTCACCTTACGCGCAAGCAACGTCATACATATACGCGAAGCGAATTGCGTAACGTCGTTTTCGCCAGCCGGTAACGTCACCATTGCGAGCGAATTTGCAGGCGACACGTACAACTTTCCAGCGGTGTCGGGCGTGTTGAATCACAGCGTCACGTTGCAATAATAAGCACGATAAAAACCGGATGCAATTGGCGTATGCCGTAACCATCAACCCGACTAAAAAAATATTTAATGCCTTGAAGATGCCCTAAATACAGGCGTCTTCAAGGCATTTTTATGGCGCTTTTAGGATAATTTTCAGCTTAAATTTTGCATCTTTAAATCCGGTAAACTTCTGTAGTGGTAACTAAAACTAGTTCCGCATGACCGCAATGATTATTATGGCGAGGCTCGAAATTTTATCGGTGATTTTCGTAATCGAAGTATTCATTTAATATGGACTTCCTCTATTTCACAAAGGGCAAACCATAATGTCCACTGAAACGCTCCCCGAACGCGCTCCCATCACCGCAGGCACCCGCATCGGCGTCTGGACGGTAGTAGATAAAATTGGCGAAGGCGGCATGGGCGTGGTGTATCGCGCTACCCGTCACGATGGGCAGTTTAGCCAAACCGTTGCCATCAAGGTTTTAAATAACGTCACTACTGCATCTGCCGTGACGCGGCTGCTTGCCGAGCGGCAATTGTTGGCGCAGCTGGAGCACCCAAACATCGCGCGCTTAATCGACGGGGGGTGTGAAGCTTCCGGCCAGCCTTACATCGTGATGGATTACGTCGTCGGCACCGACATAAGCGCGCATTGTCGCGCGGCTAATTTGAGCCCACGCGCCATCGCTACTTTATTTAGCATCGTGTGCGATGCGGTGTCGTATGCGCATCAAAGCCTAGCACTACATTGCGACTTGAAACCAACAAATATTTTAATCGACCAGGCCGGGCGCCCTAAACTATTAGATTTTGGCCTAGCGAGGTTAGTGGATAATGCGACTTTGAATAGGGGTGCCAACTCCGGCGCTAATCGTATTTTAGCCGCTGTGGCTGACACGGCAGGATTGAGCGCGCCACCGGTTTACAATAAATCGTCCGCCACCGCTACGGATACAGCCACTAGCACCGCCACGGGTTACACGCCCCACTTCAGCAGCCCAGAGCAACGCGCCGGTGCGCCGCTTTCTACCGCTACCGACGTGTTTAGTTTGGGTCGACTCTTGCTTGCGTTGTTAGCTGTAGATGGTGATGATTTGTTTACCCGCGAGGCTCGTGCCATTGGCGCGCGCGCGGCGGCGCTTGACATCAAGCAGCGCTACGCCAGCGTGGCTGATTTATCTGCCGATGTGTCGCGCCTACTTAAGCACCAAACCGTTCTGGCGTATGCGGGCAACATGGGCAATTTAAGCTACCGCAGCGTGAAGCTCCTGCAACGTCAATGGGTGGCATTTGCAGGTTTGGCGGCACTGGCTTTCATCGCAGGCGTATTTACCATTAGTTTAATTATCCAGCGTGACCGCGCCGTGCAGGCCGAACATTTGGCCACCGCGCGTGCCAGTGAGGCTGTGGCCGCAAATATAATGGCTAAACAAGCGCAGCACGCTGCTGAAGGCAGCCGAAAACTTGCTGAACTGAACCGAAATAGTGCTGAAGACGCCCGTAATACGGCTATCTCCGAGCGTGCTGCCGCGTTAACGGCGCGGTCAATGGCGCTACTTGACCGCGACCGCGCTGAAGCCGCCGAATTGCGCAGCTACCAAGCGGCGCGCAAAGCCTTAGCCGCTGAAGCACAAACGCAAATTGAGGCCGCAAGCACGGTAGCCACCCGCGATTTTTTAATGTCGCTATTTGATAGCGCCGACCCAAACAAAGGCGGTGCACCCAAGCTGAGTGCCGCCGATTTGTTAGCGCAAGGGCGCAGCCGCGTAAATCAAATACCGGGCTCTCAAGCGGCGCTAAAAACCAACTTACTCTTGGCGCTTGGCCAAATTCATACCAATATTGGCTATGACGTCGAAGCCAGTAAACTTTACCAAGAAGTAATCAACCAAGCCCGCGCAAATAATGATGGATACGGCCAAGGCGCGGGCAAAACCGCCACCACGGATCAGTACATTGAAGCGCTAAATCGCGTTGGTACGCTCGAATATAACAACGGCAATATTCCTAGCGCCCTCACCGCCGCGCGCGAGGCCTACACGCTACGTTTGCGCAC
>JAYUOW010000143.1:0-14403 GCA_043760555.1 Betaproteobacteria bacterium | reverse complement strand
CATCATCGGCCACCAATTTCTTAGCCGCTGGTTTCTTAGCGGCTGGTTTTTTTGCTGCCGTCTTCTTGGCCGCAGGTTTCTTCGGTGCGTAATCATCGCGTTCAGAAAGCAAAGCAATCGCTTCTTCTAGCGTAATCGAATCAAACTTTTCTTTATCGGGCAATGTTGCGTTGATTTTGCCGTACTTCACGTAAGGCCCGTAGCGGCCAGATGAGACGCTGATGATTTGATCGTCTACTGGGTGTTTGCCCAACACGCGTAAGGCGCTTGACGAGGCTGCAGCGCCCTTCTTGCCGCCTTCAGCACGTGGTTCGAATTCGAAGCCCACCTTACCTTCTGGGCCGCGCACTAGATAGGCCGAGAATGGGCGGTTTTTCTTGGAAATAAATTTGTCTAGCAAATCCGTTTTACCGGTCTGCAATAGCTTTTCCATTTGCTCACGTTCAATTGTACGCTGCAAAATAATGCGGCCCGAGCGGAAATCACAAGTACGTGCGGCGCCTAGCGCTTTTTCACAGGCGTAGGCGTTGGGCATCTCAAACACCCTCGCTGCACATTTCGGGCATGCACCCAATGGTTCTTGGCCAGTAAAATCCGGTGGCTCATCGCCCTCACCTTCTTTATCGCCCCATGAAAACTCGATCACGTTTTCGCTATTTAAAATTAAGTTCGCTGAAAACGCCCGACCCATTTTGCTGCGGAAACCATCTAGTGGGCCGACATCGCGCATTAATACTAGGGTGCTCGCTTCCGAAGGCTCTAATTGGCGGCCAGCAATAATTTTCCAAAAGCCAAATTCACACTTTTGGCACTGAAACTTTTTATAGTTTTCATGAATCTCGCTACCGCATTTAGGACAAGGCGCTTCAATTTTGCCGAAGTCGCCAGGGATGGTGTCGGCTTCATAATTCTTCGCCTGTCCAACAATGCGCCGCGTCATGTCTTCAATTTCAGTCATGAACGTCGCGCGTGAAAGCTTGCCTTCTTGCATTTGCAACAGCTTATATTCCCAGCCAGCGGTGAGCTCAGGTGAGAATAATTCGGGTACGCCTAAGCCATGCAATAACGTCATGAGCGAGCCCGCTTTAGCTGTTGGAATTAGCTCGCGACCTTCGCGTAAAATATACTTTTCATACAACAAGCCTTCAATCGTAGACGCCCGTGTTGCGGGCGTTCCCAGCCCTTTTTCTTTCATGGCGGCGCGTAGTTCTTCGTCGTCAATGGTCTTGCCCGCACCTTCCATCGCCGACAATAATGTGGCTTCAGAATAACGCGGTGGTGGCTTGGTTTGATTAGCCTTAACAACAATTTCTTTGCCGTAAACTTTCTCGTTTGGTTTAACCGTGACAAGGTTGCCAGACGTTGTTGAAGCCGATGCGCCCTCAACAGGTTCTGCTTCCACTTCGCGGCCGTAAATGGCTAACCAACCGGCATTCACCAGCACCTTTCCCTCAGACTTAAATGGCTCGCCTTCAATGCGCGTGATGCGCACGGTCTGGGTAAATTCAGCACTTGGGTAAAACACGGCTAAGAACCGTTTGACTACAAAATCGTATAGTTTCGCTTCGATTTCGTTTAACGATTTCGGTGGAACCAAAGTGGGGATAATCGCAAAGTGATCGGAAATTTTGCTGTTATCAAAAATACGTTTGTTTGGTTTTACCCACTTTTCATCGAGGATTTTTTTAGCGAAGGTGTTGTAAGAGCCTTCCTTCAAAACCTCCAGCGTGGCTTTTACCGTATCGATGTAATCCTCAGGCAAGGCGCGCGAATCGGTACGCGGATAGGTCAAAACCTTATGCTTTTCGTACAGCGCCTGTGCTAAACCCAGCGTGGTTTTAGCAGAGAATCCAAAACGCGAATTGGCCTCGCGCTGTAAGCTGGTTAAGTCAAAAAGTAACGGTGAAGCTTGCGTTGTTGGCTTTGATTCTTCGGTAACGATGCCGTGTTTGCCAAGGCACTTTGTGACTAAAGCTTGGGCACGTTTGACGTCCCACATGCGCTCGGGGCGGAATGCTTCGTCGTCTGATTTTTTGTAGTTTTCATCAAACCAACGCGCTGGATAATCGCCCGCAGCGGCCGTAAATAGGCCTTCTACCTCCCAGTAGTCGCGTACCTTGAAGGCTTTAATTTTGTTTTCGCGCTCGACCATAATGGCGAGCGTTGGCGTTTGCACGCGGCCGACTGTGGTGAGCTGAAAGCCGCCGCTTTTAGAGTTAAATGCCGTCATGGCACGCGTGCCGTTGATGCCGACTAACCAATCAGACTCACTCCGGCATTTCGCGGCATCGGCTAAGCTTAAATAATCTTTATCAGGTGCTAGTTTTTTAAACCCATCGCGAATCGCGGCGGGTGTCATCGACTGTAACCACAAGCGCTGTATGGGTTGCTTGGCGTTGGCATATTGAATGATGTAGCGGAAAATAAGCTCGCCTTCGCGTCCCGCGTCGCATGCGTTAATTACGCCATCAACATCTTTGCGTTTCAATAATTTTTGCAATAATTTTAAGCGCGACTCGGTTTTTTCAATCGGGCGCAGCGCGAAGTGCGTAGGGATGGCGGGCAAATGGCCAAAGGTCCATTTGCCGCGCTTCACTTCCTCTTCTTCAGGCATGGCAATTTCAACGAGATGACCAACGGCAGATGACAAGACAAAATCATCGCTCTCGTAAAAATCGTCTTTCTTCGTAAAGCCGCCCAGCACCCGCGCAATATCGGTGGCAACGGAAGGTTTTTCGGCAATGATGAGGCTTTTTCCCATGGGGTAGATTCACTAATTAAAACAAGTTAAAAAATTAAAGCTGGTAATTGCAACTAAAGTCGACATTAAAGACGGCACCACGGCAGCATCATAAACATGCTTGCAACCATTTGACAAGTAAAACAAAGCTTCATGACTTTAAGCGCTGCACGCGCCCACCCGCTAAGGTGGCAATTTGACCCATGATTTCAAGCTCGGTTAAGGTGGCAATTACCGTTTGCGGCGGTAGCGATAACTTGGCAATTAAGCCATCAATAGCAGTAACGTCATAACCGATAGCCGCGAGAATTTGTGCGGATGGTGAATGATCTGGTGTCTCAGGCGCAAGGGGTTCTTCATCGTTAATCACTGGATGCGCTACGCGCGGCGTCAAATTAAGTTCTTGCAAAATATCAGCCGCATCGTCCACCAACTTTGCGCCCTGCTTAATCAGTAAATGGCAGCCTTTAGAAAACGGAGAATGAATGGAGCCCGGAATCGCGAACACATCTCTGCCCTGCTCCGCCGCCATGCGTGCTGTAATCAGTGAGCCGCTGGCTAATGCAGCTTCCACTACCAACACACCGCGCGATAAGCCGCTAATAATGCGATTACGCCGTGGAAAATTAGCGGGCAGCGGTGGCGTGCCCAAACTATATTCAGAAATAATCAAACCATCCTTGGCAATTTGTTGTGCCAGCGCCTTATTGCGCGCCGGATACACGCGATCTAAGCCGGTGCCAACCACAGCAATTGTCGAGCCCGTGTTATGTTTTAATCCACCTGCGTGGGCAGCACTATCAATGCCGGAAGCTAAACCCGAAACAATTGTCAAGCCGGCGGCGCTCAAATGCGCGCTAAATGCTTCCGCTGTTTGCATGCCTGAAGGCGTTGCGTTGCGGCTACCGACAACCGCCATACAAGTAGCCGCGGCCAATAAATCGCGCCGACCTTTCAAATAAAGTAAAACCGGCGGATCGGCAATTTCTAGTAAATGCGTTGGATAATCATCGTCAGCTAACGTTAACAAGTGGTTTTCTGGTGCATCTAACCACGCTAACGCATTCGCCAATGCGGTCGCATCTGCACCGGCGAGAATCACCGCAGCAATTTTAGGCTCTACTACACGTTCAAGTTGCGCTAACGTGGCCGCTAACACGGCGCTAGGCGCGCCAAATGCGCTTAAAAGGGCTCGATAGCGTTCACAGCCAACGCCTTGGATTAAATTAAGCGCTAGCCAAGATTCGGGTTCGCCACTACTTGCCGGTCTAGGCACACCCAAACCTTTGGGCGTGCGGACAAATTAAGCCTAAGCAGTCAACGCGTTTACGGATTAACAACAACATCGCTTACGGCAACGGGGCGCGCGCTTTGCATAATCAAGGCGTAGGATACTTTTTCAAATACGCGGAACACAAAAATAGTGCCGTTTTTTTCATCTGGCAAACGTACTTCTGAAGGCATTGCCTTGCCGTCACCGGCACCAACACCACCTTTGGCTGCATCAAACAAACCCTTCCAGTTCAAACTACCGCGACCGCCGGAGCTAGAAGTGTCGGTTTTTACCCATTCGCCTTTTTGCTGCGTTGCCAACACATGACCCACTTCTAAGCCGTCGCGTTTGCCACGGTTAATGACCACAATCGAATACTGGCCCGTTTCAGCAACGCCGCTCGGAATCGAAATAATCGACCCTTTTACGGTTTTTTCTGGCGCGCGCGGGCTGTAAGACGGCAATGCGGCCTCTACAGCGGGCGTTAAAAAATCGCCACGATTGATCTCTTGGGCTGATTTCCTAATCTCAACAATTGTTACTTCGCCCGGCTGCTTAACTGATGCAGTACCCAAATAAATAGCTTCGTAGCCCAGTACTTCTTTGCTCTCCGGATCAACTAATTGCGGGCCTGGACGATAGATATGCCATGATTTTTGCGGATTATCCGGCATTCCAACTACGTATGCGGTGTTACCCGCGCCAATGACCACGCGTTTTTCTTCAGTAGATACAATGCGCGGCGCGCCGCTCATGCCCTCTTCTTCTAATACCAAGGGAACGGTCAAAAATGGGCCAATAGCACGGGCAGAAATAGACGGAATGGCCGTAGATAGGCGTTCTACGCGCACCTGAGGCGATAGTTTTACAACGCTGCCAGAACCAGATTCAAGCGAAAGCGATGGATTACCGTTGGCATCAAAGCCCAATCTGACCATATCGCCAGGATAAATTAAGTGGGGATTCTTAATTTGATCTTTGTTCATGTTCCAAATTTCGGGCCAGCGCCAAGGTTCTTTCAAAAATTTGCCAGAAATGCCCCACAAGGTATCGCCTTTAACCACGGTATAGCTGCCCGGCGCGTTTTCAGCCAGCACTAAGGGCGTGCGTGCCGTCTTTTTTGAAACTTTTACCGGTGCCTTTTGTTCGGCCGCCATTTCTGCTTTTGCGTTAGGTGTTGCGGCAGGCATTTGCGCTATGGCAGACGATAAACTTAGCATCGTCAAAGGAACCAAAGCAAACATGGCGGTGACTAAAGTACGTGGTGAATTTTTCATGGGAATTCTCGAGTTTACGCTCGCTTAAAGTGCGAGACGCATTAGAGGTACAAAAGGGGCAAAAAGTGATCAACTACCGAATAATAAATCAGCAATTCATGCTTTGCAGCAGATTGCAAGCAAAAATCTTCAAAAAAAACAAAATACTTATTTGCGTGTAAAGCGCACTTGAAATACTATACAACATCGGCATATAGCTCGAACACCTAAAGTAACTTCTCAAGATTCTGCACCTAATTTATTCAATTCGCAAGCAATTATGGCTCTATTGGACATCTTAACGTTCCCCGATCCTCGTCTGGAACGCATCGCTTTGCCTATCAAGATTATTGATGACAAGGTAAAAAAACTGGTCGATGACATGGCAGACACCATGTACAGCGCTCAAGGCATCGGCTTGGCCGCCACGCAAGTAGGCGAGCTAAAGCGCGTCTTGGTGATGGATATATCGGAGGATAAGAACCAACTCCGCGTATTCATTAACCCTGAAATTTTGCGCAAAGAAGGTACCGCTGTAGCCGAAGAAGGCTGCTTATCGGTACCCGGCATTTACGACAAAGTTGAACGCGCCGAAACCGTAATGGTTACCGCACTCGATCGCGATGGTCAGCGGTTTACGCTAAACGCCTCGGGATTATTGGCCGTCTGTATTCAACATGAAGTTGACCATTTAGACGGTAAAGTATTTGTCGAATACTTGTCACCGCTGAAGGCCAATCGCATTAAAAACAAAATGGTAAAGCGCCAGCGTGAAGTAGAACGCGAAGCAGAGCTTGCCGCACCTCGACGTAGAATGGCATCCGCCCGCGCGTAAGTTTTTTACCGCGAAAGATTAAAAACGCCGATCCTAAATGGTCGGCGTTTTTATTTTAAAGTTGATGTGCGGTAGGCTTAAAACCAGTTTTAGAAAGCGTTGAAATGAAATTAATTTTTGCGGGCACCCCCCCCTTCGCCGCCGCTGCTTTAAGTGCGTTAGAAGCTGCCGGACACGACATCGCCTTGGTGCTCACCCAGCCCGACAAGCCCGCAAATAGGGGCTTACGGCTGACTGCGTCAGCTGTAGCCGATGTTGCCAGCGTACTTAATTTGACGGTTGAAAAACCAGCCACTTTAAAAAAATTCGAAGCGCAAAACAGGCTGCGTGAAGTGAATGCGGATGTGATGATTGTCGCCGCCTACGGTTTAATTTTGCCGCAAGCGGTGCTCGATATTCCGCGTTTTGGTTGCATCAATATTCATGGTTCAATCTTGCCGCGTTGGCGTGGTGCTGCACCGGTGCAACGCGCAATTGAAGCGGGGGATACTGAAACTGGTATCACCATTATGCAAATGGATGCGGGGCTGGATACTGGGGCAATGTTGCAAATTAGTCGATTGCCAATTTTGGCTGACGACACCAGTACCAGTCTGTTTAGCAAGCTCACCACCTTGGGTACGCGCGCGATTGTGGATGCGCTGGCTTCAGCAAATTGGCCGCCATATGGTATGCCGCAAACCGGTACGCCGCAAACCGAAGCTGGCGCCACGTATGCTAAAAAAATACTAAAAACCGAAGCGGTGTTAGATTTCAATCAGCCTGCCGTGGTGCTTGAACGTAAATTGCGTGCGTTTGATCCTTTTCCCGGTTGTGAAATACGCATTCCGCAAAACGGTGAAACGCAAACGCTAAAAGTGTGGCGCGCCCGCGCTGAAGCTGCATGTGCGACCGATTTTGCAATAGGGCAAATATGCAACATAAATGCCACAACGCTGTCGATTCAATGTGGCGAAGGCCAGTTAAACTTAGAGGTTGTGCAAAAAGCAGGCGGAAAACGCATCGCGATTGCGCAATATCTGCAACAAACACCGCTACAATTAGGAACGCAGCTCTAGCCACAGCCTGAGCAGCCTGTCGGACTATGGCTAAATCGGCTCAAAATCCGCCTGCGCGACCCATATTTCACCCATTTTTTAGTCAATATGCTCGATATTGACGTAAAAAATGGGTGAAATCTGGCTCGGCGCAGCCAAATTTTGCTTCCGATTGCCACAGTCCGACAGGCTGCTAGATGCATCTGCTTACGGCTCAGAATCTATCACCAATGCAATGGCCTTAAGCGCGCGTTTTGCACCGAATGGGGACGTTGAAATACAACCGTTTTTTAGTCGCATTACGTATCGCGATGACGAGGCGCAACCGCTGATTTTTACCGTTGGCGGCATCGCGCCCAACGCAATTCGGGCTGGCACTTTTTTTGGACAATCGTGGACTGATTCCAAAGGCATTTCTGATAACTACGGTGTTATTACGCACTGGCGAAATGTAGGTGCTGCCAATATCGATATTCGTGCAGGTCTGCTACGATCAATATGGCGGGTAAACACGGCTGCCGCCGATTTGATGTTGAATGTAGACAGTAACGGCAAGATAGGCAATCGCAATATTATTCTGCAAGGCGACGATACCTATGCTGCGACATCCGGCGAAATTCGCTTTAGTCGCAGCATGATAGAAGGTGCGCGCAAGCATACATTTTTAGCAATGGTCAAAGCGCGAAAGTCATCGCGTGATTACGGTGGTGCGCAAGCACAGAGCATCAACACGGCAACCATTGGCGAGCAGGACGATAAGCCTGCTCCCCTACGGCAAGTTTCAGCTAACGACGCTACAGATAAAATTGTGCAAACAACCGCTGGCGTGGGCTATCAGGGATTATGGTCGCGCGTAGGCGAATTAAGCTTTGGGCTGCAGCGCGCAGATTATGAAAAAACAGCGACTTCAGCGGCACAAACAGCACGCGCTGCGCCGCTATTGCCCAGCGCCACCGCCGCGCTACACTTTTCCTCGCAATGGATCGCTTACGCAGGATACACGCGCGGGCTGGAAGAAAGCCCCAATGCGCCGATTGAGGCGACCAATCGCAATGAGTCGCCACCGTCAATCATCACTATTCAAAAAGAAGCTGGCGTGCGCTGGAAGACCAGCACTGGCGTAGGCACAGTGCTTGGTGTGTTTGATATTGAAAAGCCTTATTTCAATTTAAATACTGCGCGCCAGTTTATTCGTTTAGGTAGTGTCAGGCATCGTGGCATAGAGCTGTCTGCAACAGGCAAGATCACATCAAAACTCACCGCCGTGCTTGGCAATTTGATTATTGATCGACGCGTTTCCAACAATGACGGCAACGCAGACAAAATGCCGATTGGCACCTTCAAACGCCAAACGTTTTTGAACCTTGACTATACCCTGCCGCACTTTCGCGACGTGTCGCTTAGCGCCGCCGTAGAAAGCACAAGCCGCCGCGTGTCCAATGCGGCCAACACTGCTTTTTTAGCGCCACGAACCATCGTGAATTTGGGTTTACGGCATCGCTTTAAAGTAGCTAACAAACCTGCGCTATTGCGTTTGCGTACTGACAACGTGTTTAATAAATTTGCGTAGGAAGTAAGCAGTAGCGGCGGGTTTACGGTCAATAGCCCGCGGCGGGTTACGGTGGACTTTGGGGTTGATTTGTAGGTGGAATGCCGTTTAACCATGCCTTGTAGATGCCCTATTTTAGGGCATCTACAAGGTATTAAAACGCGCGGCTATCGGTGCCTTTTTGCTGCTGAACTTCGGGCGAGCAATCCCCCTCTCCCCAACCCCTCTCCCGTACCCTTCGGGCAGGGAGAGGGGCTTTGAGCGGGGATGTATGACTTTTGGCAGTGTTGTTTTAAGAATTTAAAGGCTGGAAACGCCCTATTGTAGGGCTTCTTCAGGCATATTATCTTGCTAGATTAGCCCATTCTAAACACGGGGGCACGTGGCGCGAAAGGTAGTTTTCCTGATTTCGGCAAGAGAAATGCGTGTTTGCGACCTAGGCGAAATGCGGGTTCGTTGTAGCCGTCCAGCTGCAGAGCGAGTTCTACACTCCTGGGAATCAGCGGCTGGCTATAATCTTACAATCAACTTTCTTACCCGCGAAGAGGCAGCTTTAGTATGAAAATGCACGCGAACGAAATAGAAATGAATCCCACGTTGATTTGTACTCTCATCGCAACGCAATTTCCGCATTGGGCACATTTGTTTGTAACGCCACAAGAATCGGCCGGTTCGAGCAATATGCTGTGCCGCCTTGGCGACGGCATGGTGATTAGAATGCCGCGTATTCCAAAAGCTGCAGCGGAAATTAAAAAGGAGCAAATGCTGTTACCAACCTTGGCACCACGATTGCGGCTTCCGATACCCACCGTCATCGCACACGGCGCACCCGACGCCAGCTTTCCGTGGGCATGGTCGGTATTTGTTATTCAAGCACGGCAGGCTTTCTGCAGTGATTGATTTTGGGCTGCTTGGCATCGGCGACCCTGCCTGCGATTTAATGCCCGGGTGGTGTCTATTTGATGCATCATCGCGCAAGGTGTTTGAAGACAACGTGAACGTGGATGCGGCAACTTGGCGCAGGGCGCGAGGCTGGGCGCTGTTGTTTGGATTGATGGTGCTACCTTATTACGAAAAAACGAATCCAACGCTTGCAGCATTGGGACGCACAGCCATTGACGCCGTGCTTGCCGAAAACGCGAGTAATCATTTCGGTCGGTGAGTGTGCCGTTTAAGTTGGCGCACAATAAAAAACGGCGCCCGTTTCCAGAGCGCCGCTTTTTATTTTCAACAAAGGCTTTTTAGTTCTTCGTTTGATCGACCAACTTATTCTTCTTAATCCACGGCATCATCGAGCGTAGTTTTTCGCCTACGGTTTCAATTTGATGCTCAGCTAATAAACGACGCTTGGCTTGCAAGGTTGGTGCACCGGCGCGGTTTTCCAAAATAAATTCTTTGGCGTATTCGCCGTTTTGGATGCGCTTTAGCGCCTCTTGCATCGCAGCTTTAGCTTCACCGGCGATCACTTTATGACCGGTGACGTATTCGCCGAATTCGGCGTTGTTGGAGATGGAATAATTCATGTTGGCGATGCCGCCTTCATAGATTAAGTCCACAATCAATTTGGTTTCGTGTAGGCACTCGAAGTAGGCCATTTCGGGGGCATAGCCAGCTTCTACTAGCGTTTCAAAGCCCATTTTGATTAGCTCTACCACGCCACCGCATAGCACGGCTTGTTCGCCGAATAGGTCGGTTTCTGTTTCTTCGCGGAAGTTGGTCTCGATCACGCCGCCACGGGTGCCGCCGTTGGCTTTGGCGTAGGATAGGGCGATGTCTTTGGCTTTACCAGATACGTTTTGGTGCACGGCCACCAAACTTGGCACGCCGCCGCCTTGGGTGTAGGTGGAGCGCACGAGATGGCCTGGGCCTTTGGGGGCGACCATAATGACGTCTAGGTCTTTGCGTACGTTGATTAAACCGAAGTGGACGTTGAAGCCGTGGGCGAAGGCAAGTGCTGCGCCTTTCTTAATATTTGGCTCAATTTCAGCGTGATAAACCTGAGCGATATTTTCGTCTGGTAGCAAAATCATAACGACGTCAGCGCTTTTTACGGCATCGGCTACTTCGGCTACTTTAAGACCGGCTTTTTTTACTTTGTCCCACGACGCGCCGCCTTTGCGTAAGCCTACCGTTACTTTTACGCCGGAGTCGGCCAAGTTTTGAGCGTGAGCGTGGCCTTGCGAGCCGTAGCCGATAATGCTTACTTTTTTGCTTTTAATAAGGGCTAGGTCGGCGTCTTTGTCGTAATAAACTTTCATGGGATTTCCTTTGTTTGATGTATTGAAGTGTTGAATTGCTAATGATAATTTTAAATGAGATTAAACTTTGACCACCCATTCGCCGCGCCCAATGCCACAAGCGCCCGTGCGAACGGTTTCTAGGATAAGCCCACGATCAATGGCTTCTAAAAACGCGTCGAGCTTATAACCGGTGCCGGTGAGCTCTAGGGTGTAGGTTTTATCGGTGACATCGATGATGCGGGCGCGGAAAATATCGGCCGTGCGTTTTAGTTCTTCACGGTCTTTTCCGGCGGCGCGCACTTTGACTAACATGAGCTCGCGCTCTACAAATTTGCCTTCGTTGAGGTCGACAATTTTTACGACTTCAATGAGTTTATTGACCTGTTTGGTAATTTGCTCGATGACTTCGTCGGAGCCTGATGTGACGATGGTCATGCGTGAGAGCGTGGCATCTTCAGTGGGGGCAACCGTGAGCGATTCGATATTGTAGCCGCGCGCGGAGAATAAACCTGCAACGCGGGATAACGCGCCAGATTCGTTTTCAAGCAGTATAGATAGGATGTGTTTCATGGTCTTTATTTGAAGGTAATGCGACTTTAACAACTGCCTGAAGATGCCCTATTTTAGGGCGTCTTCAGGGCATCAATTAGGCAAAAAAGGATATTTTTTGGCTTAGTTGCGTAGTCTATTTTTGCCGTTTTATACGGCTGGGTATTTACCCTTGTGGTGGTGAATACCCAGCGTGAAGAAGCGGATGGCTTCTAGCCAGCAGGAAAAATGATACTGAAAATTGAATGCTTACTGATCTTCGGCCAAAATCATTTCTGATATGCCTTTACCGCCTGGCACCATCGGGAAGACGTTTTCTTTTTGGTCGGTAATGAAGTTCATGAACACGAAGCGGTCTTTCATGGCAAAGGCGTCTTTTAGCGCGCCTTCAACGTCACCCGGCTTTTCGATATGCATGCCCACGTGGCCGTACGCTTCAGCCAGTTTTACGAAGTCCGGCAGCGCGTCCATATAACTTTCGGCGTGGCGATTGCCGTGGAAGAAGTCTTGCCACTGGCGCACCATGCCCAAATAGCGGTTGTTAAGCAGCACCACTTTAATGGGCAAATTGTATTGCTTGCAAGTGGAAAGTTCTTGAATGTTCATCTGAATCGAACCTTCGCCCGTCACGCACGCGACGTCTTCATTTGGGAAGGCTAATTTGCAGCCCATGGCGTATGGCAAGCCGACGCCCATGGTGCCCAAGCCGCCTGAGTTAATCCAGCGACGTGGCTTTTCAAACTTGTAATATTGCGCCGCCCACATTTGATGCTGGCCGACGTCGGACGTCACGAAGGCATTGCCTTTGGTCACTTCACAAAGCTTTTGAATCACGTATTGCGGCTTAATAATGGTGTCGTGCATTTTAAAGCGCATGCAATCTTTGGCACGCCATTCTTCAATCTGGTTCCACCAATCTTTAGTGTTGGCTGCATCTACTTTTTGCTCGGCTTGGTTTAGCTGACCGATTAAATCTGCAAGCACGTCGTTGATGTTGCCAACGATGGGCACATCAACTTTTACACGCTTAGAAATGGATGAGGGATCAATATCAATATGAATGATTTTGCGGGTTGGGTTGCCAGCATTGTAGTGCGCTGGATTGCCGATGACGCGATCATCAAAGCGCGCGCCGATGGCTAACAATACATCGCAATTTTGCATGGACATATTGGCTTCAACCGTGCCGTGCATGCCGAGCATGCCTAAGAATTGACGATCGCTTGCAGGGTACGCGCCTAAGCCCATTAGCGTGTTGGTACACGGGTAGCCGAGCATACGCACGAGCTGGGTTACTTGCGGGGCAGCATCACCCAAAATAGCGCCACCGCCGATGTAGATCATGGGGCGCTTGGCTTCCAGCAGCAATTGCATGGCGCGTTTAATCTGGCCAGTGTGTCCTTTCACGGACGGCTTGTAGGAGCGCATCTCCACGGTTTTAGGGTAGAAATAAGCGGTTTTCGCCATCGACACGTCTTTGGGTACATCCACTACTACCGGGCCCGGACGGCCAGTGGTGGCGATATAGAAGGCTTTTTTAATCGTGAGCGCCAAATCAGCAACGTCTTTAACCAAAAAATTATGCTTTACGCACGGGCGCGTGATGCCTACGGTGTCGCATTCTTGAAACGCATCTTGGCCGATGGCGTGCGTTGGTACTTGGCCGGTGATAATCACCATTGGCACAGAGTCCATAAAGGCGGTGGCAATGCCGGTGACGGCGTTGGTTACACCAGGACCAGAGGTAACCAACGCAACACCGGGGCGACCCGTGGCGCGCGCGTAAGCGTCGGCGGCGTGCACAGCGGCTTGCTCATGACGCACGAGTACGTGGGTGAAGTTTTTTTGGTTATGAATCGCATCGTAAATCACCAGCACCGCGCCACCCGGATAACCAAACACGTATTCCACACCTTCGGCTTGCATGGCGTGGCAAATAATTTCGGCACCGTTTAATATTGGTGCGGGCTGGGTTTCCGTTTTTGCGGCTTGGATTGCTGGGTTGTCTGCGAGCTTCATAAGAATCCGAAAAAGAACTGGGTGGGTGATAGATAGAAAATAGTAGCGATTGCGGGCTTTGCGTGCACTGCACCATTTATTGCTAGGGCGACCTCTATTTTACGCTGCTTTAGCGATGAAAGTTAAGAGAAGTCGGGTATGTTGCAGTGCGCAAAACCTTAACCTTACCGAGGACTAGCGTTAAGGTCAAGCCAGATTTGATGTGGATGCGGCATAATAGCGGCTGAGAAGAAAAATTTTGTGGATTGGCGGTGCTAATTCAACGAAATTGGTAGGGATTGCGTTATGGTTTATGTCAAATTGAGCAAGGGTAACGACGGCGCTAAGTGTGTTCGATTTGCACACCACGCTTTAAATGAGGTGTATCTGGCTACTAGTAAAGAAATGGCAGACTTTTTGGCTTCGGTTGAACGCCGCGCATTTAAGCAATGCGTGTACGCCGTACGCGATGAAGATGCCGCATTGGATATTGTGCAAGACTCGATGATGAAGCTTGCCGAAAAATATAGCACGCGTCCGCCTGAGGAATTGCCGCTGCTATTCCAACGCATCACCCAAAATAGCATCCGCGATTATTATCGGCGGAGCAAAACGCGGTCAACGTGGATTAGTTCGTTTTCGTCTTTTGGCCGAGGTGGCGATGAGGATGACGACCATGATATTTTGGAAACGCTTGAGACCGAAAACGAGGGCAATATTTCGCCAAGCCCGTCGGTGCAACTTGAGCAATCACAAACGTTAAAAATCATTGAAGATGCAATAGAAAAACTGCCGACGCGTCAACGCGAAGCTTTCTTGCTGCGTTATTGGGAGGAGTTGAACGTCGCTGAAACCGCTGAAGCCATGGGTTGCACGGAAGGTAGCGTTAAAACACATTGCTCGCGGGCAACAGATACTTTGTCAAA
>JAYUOW010000142.1:0-4837 GCA_043760555.1 Betaproteobacteria bacterium | reverse complement strand
CACCCGAAATGGTGGGCTTGCGACACCGCTCATTTTGCAGTAATAAGTTTACGGCGGCGTGCGAAGGCGCGGGCTAACGCTGGCGCGGGCTTTGGGGGAGTAAGCAAAGCATCAGCAAAGCACTGTTGGTCGGCCAGCGAAAGCCGCAAAACATCTGCTTGGGCGATGGCGTCGGTTGCGGCGCTATGCACTGCAGAAATCACAAAATCGGTCATAGTGCGGCCTTGCAGCTCGGCCGCACGTTTTAGCATCGCGTGCAACTCTGTGCTGATGCGCGCTTCTAGGCGGGCAGTTGGGCTTGTTGTTAATGACGCGGTTGACATAGTTTGGTCTCCTTAACTAAATTGTACGGCTAAATGCCGTACAAATCAAGAAGCTATTCGAATTATTGCTAATTCGGCACGACTTCCACTTCATTACGACTACCTCTTCCACACCGGCAATCGCCCCGGAGTCCATGGCGCGGCAAGCGCTTCGGCTGCCGTTTCTAACGCACTCAAATCTGTTTGAACGATAACGCGCATTTTTTGTAATAGCGGTTCAAACTCGGTAGCGGCGATTTCATAGCTGCGTTGCTGGGTGCCAGTGGGTGCGACGGTACTTACCCATAGACTGCCTACGATATTGCTTATTCGCTCGGAAACGCCTGTAGGCAGGGGTTCTTGGTATTTATCTAAAAGCTTATTACCGGTGAGCGCGATGTCTAAGTCTTTGAGTTGCGCTTCTATGCTGCGTGCGTTGGTAAGCAGCGCTTGCGTGGGCGCACGCGTGTCGTTGAGCGCGATTTTTAAGGCGTCGAGGCGGCGCTGCGTTTCTTTGGATAATTCCACCACGCCCAAAACCGCCCGCTGCAGGCTGGCTACTTTGTTGCTAAATTCCAGCACTTTTGCGCGATCGGGTGCTGGGAGCGACGCCGTGCCGAGCACTTCCGTAACCACCGTTACTGGCTCCGCCAGTTGCGTTACTTTGCCGTCTACCCATTTTTCTAAGGTGGCGGTGTAGTTGCCCGGCAAGGCTAAGGGACCACGCGGGCCTTCGTCCCACGGATTGGCGTCAAGATCAATTGGCGTGAGCCTTGCAGGGTTGGATGCGGGATAGCGTAAATCCCACGCTAAGCGATGGAAACCGGCTTTGGTGGGCGCGCTGATGCGGCGCACGACATTGCCTGCGCTGTCAGTAATGGTCAGCATCACGGCAGGTGCGGGCTCGCGGGTTTCGCGTTCTAACGCGTCCCACGATGGATAAAACGTATCGCCACCCTTCGCCTGAATTTTCTTCTCATCATTCAATCGCGTTTGGCGACGGCTGATGAGCTCGTTCTTCAAATGATAAGTAAACACTGCACCGAATGCGGGATTGGGCGCGGTATAAAACGCAGCACCTTGCGATGCTTTATCCCTGCCGCCAAGTGGCGTGCGGGGGATGAACATCCACGCTTTTTTTGTCGGCATGAGCGCTGCTTCTTTGGCCAACATTTCATCGGTGGCCAAGCGCAGCGGCGTTAAATCATCGAGCACAAAAAAGCCACGACCGAAAGTGCTGACCACTAAATCACCTTCGCGTTTTTGAATGGTTATATCGCGCACCGAAATTGTGGGCATGCCGCCTTTTAACTGGATCCAGCGGCGACCGGCATCGGGTGAAAAATACAGGCCAAATTCAGTGCCTACAAAGAGCAAATTAGGCCGCGTTGGGTCTTCGGCGACGGTGTGCACCGAGCCGCGTTGGGGTAAGTCGCCCACAATAGACACCCACGTTTTGCCACGGTCGGCGCTCTTCAGTAAATAAGGTTTAAAGTCGCCCATTTTGTGATTATTAAACGCGGCATAAACTGTGTTGGCATCGTGTGCTGAGGCTTTAAGATCGGACACCGCCGTGTTCGCAGGGATACCCGTCAAGAGCCCCGATATACGGGCATCTTGGCCACCATTTTCGCTAATTTGCACCAGGCCATCATCCGTGCCCGCATACAGCAAGCCTTCCACTTTTGGACTTTCACTCAATGAAATTACGCTGCCGTAAAGCGACGTAGAATGGTTTTTAGCCACCGCATCCACGCTCCACACGCGATCCATTATTTTTAGTTTATTACGATCAATTTGCTTGGTTAAATCTGGGCTTATTGGCACCCAATTATCGCCCCTATCGTCGCTACGAAACACCCGTTGCGCTGCGTAATACAAGCGTTTCGGGTTGTGTGGGCTGATCAATAGCGGTGAATCCCAGTTCCAACGCAATGGTGGCTCACTTGCGTTAACAGCGGGCTCAACGCGCGGCTTAATGTCAACCCGCTCGCCGGTTTTACGGTCGAAGCGAATTAGGCCGCCGTATTGCCAACTAGAATAAACAATGTTGGCGTCCGTAGGGTCAATAGCCGCAAAAAAGCCATCGCCCCCGACTGTTACAAACCAATCAGAATTTACGATGCCGTGGGCGTTGGTGGTGCGTGAAGGCCCGCCCAAGGTGTTGTTGTCTTGCGTGCCGCCGTAAATGTTGTAGAACGGCATAGCGTTATCCACCGCCACGCGATAAAACTGGGTAACGGGTAAGTTGGCTTTGTATTGCCAAATGGCACCGCGATCCCAGCTTTCATACACGCCACCGTCGTTGCCGTTTACCAAGTGATCGGTGTTATTGGGGTCAATCCACAGCGCATGATTGTCGATGTGTTTGTGTTTTTCGCCCACGCGCTTCCAGGTTTTGCCACCGTCTTCGGTTACCTGCGCAAACACGTCCATCGAATACACGCGATCCACGTTTTTAGGATCAGCGATAAGCTCTTGATAATACTGCGGGCTACCCGAAACATAGTCAGACTGTTTTGCCCAACTTTCACCGCGATCACTGGAGCGATAAAAGCCTTTATCTTTAACGTCAGCAGCCTCAATAATTGCATAAATTACATCTGGATTTGCAGGCGAAACGGCCAAGCCAATGCGGCCTAAATCAACTTTAGGAATGCCCTTATCGAGCTTGCGCCACGTGGTGCCCGCATCAGTTGACTTCCAAATTGCGCTTTCAGGCCCACCATTCAGTAACACCCACTGGTGGCGGCGACGCTGATAAGACGTGGCATAGAGCACCTTGGCATCACGCGGATCCATCCATAAGTCAGATATGCCAGTATTTTCCGATACAGTCAACACGGCTTTCCACGTCTTGCCACCGTCGATCGTTTTGTACAGCCCACGTTCGCCGCCCGATGCCCACAACGGCCCTTGCGCGCTGGCGTATACGATGTCACTATTGTTTGGATCAACAATAATTTTACCGATGTGCTCGGACGTTTTTAGCCCCATGTTTTTCCAGCTTTTACCACCGTCAAGCGATTTATAAACGCCATCGCCATAGCCTACGCTACGCTGCGAATTGTTCTCGCCCGCGCCCACCCAAATTACGTTTTCGTTCGTTGGGTCAACGGTGACGCAGCCGATGGAATATGATCCTTCGTTATCGAAAATTGGTGTCCACGTGGTGCCCGCATTGGTGGTTTTCCACACGCCACCCGACGCCACCGCCACGTACCAAGTAGCAGGTTTGTGCGGCACCACCGCAATATCGCTGATGCGCCCAGAAGCAACGGCGGGGCCAATTTCGCGCAGCTTGATGCCGGAGAAAGTGGCCGCAGAAAATGCAGATTTTGGCTTTGCAGTGTCATCGGCGGGCGCACCGTTTTGCGCTACGACGGCGGTTGCAAACATTGAAAACGACACTAGAAAAGCGGCGGATAATTGTGGCAATCGCATGAGAGAATCTTTCAAAATTTTTATTAAAAAATATGCCTGAAGACGCCCTATTTTAGGGCGTCTTCAGGCATATCTAAACGCTACCAATCCGCTACTTCGTCGATCAAATCTTCCATATCATCTGGAATCGGCGCTTCAAATTTTACCGGTTTGTTGCTATCTGGATGAATAAAACCAAGCCGCCTTGCGTGTAGCGCTTGACGCGGGAAATTGTGCAACACCGCTTGCTGGTTAAGCGATAGCCCGCGAATGGTGCCACCGTAGACTGGATCGCCCTCAATGGGGCGACCGCCGTGCAGCATGTGCACGCGAATTTGGTGGGTGCGGCCGGTTTCGAGCTTGCATTGCACGAGGCTGTGAAACTCAAAATGCTCCAGCGTACTGTAGTGGGTGATGGCAAGTTTGCCACCCGCCTCCACTGGCACCACGGCCATTTTTGTGCGATTTTTTGGGTGGCGGCCAATGCCGGTTTGAATCGTGCCGGGGTGCTCTACTTCGCCTTGCACCAGCGCCACATATTCGCGCTTTACCGTGCGCGCTTGCAATTGGCGCACGAGGTTTTGCTGGGCGGGCTCAGTTTTAGCTACCACCATGATGCCGCTGGTGTCTTTATCGAGCCTGTGCACGATGCCCGCTCTGGGTAGGCCAGCCGCCCGCTCGTGATGGTATAGCAAACCATTGAGCAGCGTGCCGTCCCAATTGCCATTGGCCGGATGCACGACAATGCCGGGCGCTTTGTTGACGACGAGCAAAAAATCGTCTTCGTAAATGATGTCGAGGTCCATTTCTTCGGCCTCAAACGCGGTTTCTTCAGGGCGCGGCAGCACTTTTACGCGAATAACTTCACTGCCTTTTAAGCGCGTTTTGGGCGTGGCGCATTCGCCATCGAGCCACACGGCTTGGTCTTGAATTAAACCACTCAAACGGCTGCGGGAATACATGGGCAATAGCTTGGCTAAGGCCAAATCTAGGCGCATTCCAGCCAATGCCAACGTGGTGTGGAACTCTTGGTCAAGCGGATCGGTCAAAGAGTCTGTGCCATCATCATCGGCATCGTCAATGATGTTTGCAGGCTCGTCGTCCTCGCTTAC
>JAYUOW010000141.1:0-14453 GCA_043760555.1 Betaproteobacteria bacterium | reverse complement strand
TTTGGTTACATCTTAGGGCGTTGCCACGCGGCGAGCATGTACTTAAGTTTGGGGGGCGATACAATCGCGAGTCGGCAGAGTATGGCCGAATGGTGCAAGACATTGAGTACATTCTCATCGTGCAATAGTGTGCGTTACGTTGCCTTCAGGAGCGCTTTCGGCAAGTTGTACGGTTCAACAGAGCTGACGCCGTATTGCACGAGTGATGATTGAGCCGATTTGCACCCATAAACGAAGAACCTTACTCATGCTAAAAGACACCAACATCCCCATCACCCGCGCCATCGTGGCCGCTGTGCATCTCAATGGCGTGAGCGATATTGAGTTTGCTTCATCGCTTACTGAGCTGCGGGAACTGGCTAAAACACTGGGATACAAAGTGGTGGGCACGTTTGTGCAAAAACGCGCCACGTTCGACAGCACCGCGTATTTGGGCGTGGGTAAGCGGCAGGAAATTCGGCGTTTTGTCGAAGGCCTAGGTGAAGACGACGACGCTGGCGACATCGAGCAACTGGTTCGCGATGCCACCCAAAAACTACCGCAGTTAAGCGGTGCCGCAAAGGTAAAAGCCCGCGAAACTGCGCAAACAGAGGCTGACGAAGACTCGCGCATGGCCGACGTGGTGTTGATTGACCATGAAGTATCGCCCTCGCAAGCGCGTAATTTAGAAATTGAAGTGGGTTGCGACGTGATGGACCGCACCATGGTTATTTTAGAAATTTTTCAGCGCCACGCCAGCTCAAAATCGGCGCGCGCGCAGGTAGAAATTGCGCAGTTGGGCTACATGGCCCCACGTTTGCGCGAGGCCGCAAAACGCGCAGGGCCGAAGGGGCGGCAGCGTAGCGGCACGGGCGGGCGCGGCGCGGGCGAAACGCACGCGCAGCTTGATCGGCAAAAAATTCGCAACCGTATTGCTGAATTACAAATTGAAATTGCCGCGATGGATGCAGAGCGCCAAACGCAGCGCGCACGCCGCCAAGCCATGCAAGGCGGGTCTGCTGGCGTGGCAGGAACAGGTTTGGCGCGCGTGGCTTTGGTGGGCTATACCAATGCTGGTAAATCTACTTTAATGCGCGCCTTAACGGGTTCTGAAGTGCTGGTGGCCAATAAATTGTTCGCCACACTCGACACGACAGTGCGCGCGCTGCATCCCGAAACGATTCCGCGTGTGCTGATGACCGATACGGTCGGTTTTATTAAAAATTTGCCCCATGATTTGGTGGCGTCGTTTAAATCAACATTAGAAGAAGCGGCAGAATCATCGCTCTTGCTGCATGTGATTGATGCGAGTGATCCTGGCTTTGAACGGCAGCTAGAAGTAACCGACACCGTGCTGGCAGAAATTGGCGCAGATGCCGTGCCACGGATTCGCATATTTAATAAAATCGACGGCGTGGGCGATGTGGTGGCGCAAGCCGAATGCAAAGCGCGGTTAGAAGAAAAATATCCCAACTGCATCGTCATGGCAGCCTATCGTGCAGACGATATAGTCAAATTGCATCGAGCGATTGCCGCGTTTTTTCAGCAAGGATTAGTGGAGGGCGAATTATTTCTGCCGTGGACTATGCAGCAGCTACGCGGCAAGATTTTTAGCGAATGCGAAGTGGTTGAAGAATCTGCAGATGACGATGGCGCGCGATTTAAAGTGCGCGGAGATGCCGAAACCATCAAAGCCCTGCGCATTCAGTTGAGCATGGATCCGCCACCGGCGAAGGTGGACGAGTGGTAGGTTTGCCGCCATTTGGGGCTTCGTGCTATGATGCTATCAATGATTGCGAGCTCGGTGAAAGCCGTGTAAATGTGCGCAAGCAACAAAAGCGAGGTGGAGCAAATGGCAACAAATCTAATCGTTCGGAATATTGATGAAGGCGTCGCGATTGCGCTAAAACAGCGTGCCGCCGCACATGGGCGGAGTGCGGAAGCGGAGCACCGCGAAATTCTGCGGGCAGTGCTGACGCAGCCACAAAGGCGAAGCTTCGCTGAAGTTTTGTCGAGCATGCCAAATGTTGGCCTTGACTCGGATTTTGATTTCCGTTCTGCCCAAAATACGCCGCCGCTATAAACCATGTTTTTGGTAGACACGAACGTCATTAGCGAAACACGCAAGGGCAGCAAAGCCAATAGCGGCGTACGCAAATTTTTGCTCGAAATAGATCAAACTTTGCTGTATATTCCAGCCCAAACAATAGGCGAGATTCGTCGCGGTATTGAAAACATCCGCTATCGTGGCGATGTAAGTCAGACGCGCCTAATAGAAGCATGGCTTGCGGAGATATTGACGGAATTTACCGACCGCATTCTAAACTTTGACCTAGATTGCGCTCAGGTTTGGGGCACGCTAATGTCGCCAAATCCGCAGCACCCCATCGACAAGCAAATCGCGGCAATTGCGCTTATCAATAACATGACGGTCGTGACAAGAAACGTCGCTGATTTCGCAAACACGGGCGCACGACTGCATAATCCATTCTCGTAAAAAATGCTTCACTTTAACCGTATCAAAATCTAACCGTAACCCCACAGGACTTCCATGAACGCCACTGCCAACATCAACCTTAAAGTACCCTTCGCCGAAAAAGACCAAGCCAAAAGTTTGGGCGCGCGCTGGAATGGCGAATTGAAGGTTTGGTATGTACCGCCGGGTACTGATTCCGCACCGTTTGCGAAGTGGTTTGCCGATGGCGCGCCAGTTGGTGCAGGCGCTGCTGCGTCAACCCCCGCACCAAAAAAAGCTGCCGCAAAAGCTAGCGCCAAATCTAACGCGTACCCGGTCGCAGACGACGCAGCACCGCAATCACTCGATGGCCTAATGCACACCTCTGAAGACGCCGATATGGACGCTATTAACGCCAAACTGCGTGAAGCCTTTGATGCGCAAGATGTAAACGCATTTTAGCCGCATTAAACACCCTGAAGACACCCTATTTTAGGGCATCTACAGCCATTATAACCATTAAAATGAGGCTAAATATGCGTATAAATTTCTTCCTATCCAGTCGTTCTGTGTTTTCGGTATGCGTGGGATTCGTGTTGTCCGGCTGCGGTGCCGTGCAAATTGCCAACAACAGTATTCAAGTTGATCGCGCGCTGAGCAACGGTAAAGCCGTGCTGATTTCTAAAGCGCAAACATTTAATCCTGATAGCGATGTAACCGAAAGTATCGAGCTAGATGGCGCTTATCGCCCGCCGCTTACCTATTGGATTAACCGCGATACCAAAAAGCCCTTCATATTGGGCGCGCGGGATTCGGATGAAGGTAAGGGTGGCGTATTGACGGATCAGCACTATTACTACGTGCTAGAACCCGGAATATATGATTTTGCGGGCTATGTGAAAAAGCAACGTCTGGGCAACTTAGCTAACTTGGCGCGTACCGACAAAACCATCAAATCCAATATTGGTTTTGTTAATTTCTCTGAAACCACCTTGCCTAATTTTTACACCTACCAAGCTTGGGTGCCATCGTCTTATACTGGCTCTACCTTTGACGGCAACACCATCACCAACTGGTATGCGCCCGGTTACTACGCTACGCGTGGCGCGCGTAACAGCACGCGGGGCATTTTCGTCGACATGCGCGGCATGGCACCGAATGCGCCCAATGGCAAAAGCAATATCGCCAGCTTTTTTGTGCTGCCAGGCCAAGTAGTAGTGGTGCCCGACTTTAAGTTTGATTTTACCCACGGCGAATGCAATGTGCCAAGTGAAGGCCAGTGGGTTTGCCCGCTCACAAGTTTGGAGTTATCGGCGGCTTTTACCGAACAACACCAAGCTACGCGAGATACCATGAAGCGGTTTTTTTATAGCGATGCGCTGATTAAAAAAGTAGAGTCGAGTTATTTATTGCCAGGTGAATTTTTTAGATCGCTAAAAATGGATGTCGACACCAAACATCGCACCACGCAAGGCCAGCCCTACGGCAAATTTCGCGTGACGCAACTAACCATGCCAGCCCCTGCAAAATAATCACGGAGAGAAAAATGCTGAAAAAATTCTTAACTAGGCTACTGTTTGTTCCCTTATTGGCTGCACCTTTAGGCGTTTTGGCGCAAACCAAAGAAGAAACGCAGGCATGGATATTGTCCAAAATCCCTTTTAACCTCGATCTTAAATATACAATTGAATCTGACAAACTGCTCAGTGTCATGTCTCCCAGATTCAGTGGAGATAGCTTCAAGCGCAGCATTCCAATTGGTTCAATCAAAACCATTAGCTATGTTCACACTGACACTTATCTTTCCTTCGTATTGAAATGCGCTGACGAATGCGCTTACTTGATTATCACTGACAAGAACGATAAGTTTGTATCGGAAAATAAAAAAGACGTGATGTTGTTTGAGCTCTACGGCAAGCTCGATGCTGAGCTTATCCCAAGAATGGAAAAAGCGCTGCTGCGCTTGGTAGAGTTAAATGGCGGCAAAGCCAAGCTCATACCGCATCAAAAAAAGAAGGAAGCATTTTAGTTATTGCCTTCACTATTGTTATTTTTTGCCGTATAGAATGGCTTGAAGACGCGCTATTTTAGGGCGTCTTCAGGGGGTAAATCGTGACGGCGCGGCTTAATCAACGGCAACATAACCTTTGCCGGTTTTTTCAAGAATCAGTTTTTCTGCTTCAGCCAACGCTTTCTCGGCAGATGCAAAAGCCTTGGTTTTTTCTTGACCTACCGTGCCAATTTTGCCCCAGCGGGTGGTTACATTAATATCGTCGCACGATACTTTCCAAAACTTCGCTGCGCCATCCTCCGTACATTCAAAATGGCGCATTTTAATGCTGGCAGCGTTGACTGGAGCCGTGGCTACCACGGGTTTTGCAGGCGGCTTTTTGGTTGCGGGCACCGTGGTGTTTGATAAAACCGCACTACCCTCATGCACGCCCACAAAGGTCGGAAAACGCGGTGTGCCACCGTCGGTTAGTTCCTGATATCTGAAGGTAATAACCGCGCCAATCGGCGGTGGTGCGGCGCGTTGTTTATCAGACAACCCCGTACCCACGCTGAACAATTTGCCGTTGGCTAATTGCACATTTAGCGCGCCTACCTTGCCAACATGCTTGCCGCGCCCCGCTTCATAGCTCACCACAGTGGCTTCATCATCTAAAAATGACTTCACCTTAACCAACGTGCTGGAGCGCCCCACAACATAGTGCGAGCCAGGTTCCCGCAACATCAAGCCTTCGCCGCCCAAGGCTTCGATGCGCAGCAATTCGGTGCGTAAATGCGCGTCGTTGTTGCACACAGTTTGCGTTAGCAGCGTTGCGTATTTGAGTTGCCATTTAGGTAATTGCTGCGCCAAATAGGCCATCCGCGCTTCAAAGCCAGCCGCTTGCGCAGGCGCATCAAAAATTAAAAATTGTACTTCCTGCCACAGCTCAGTTTTGTCTTGCCGCCGCACAATGCCCACCGTGCGCTGAAACGCCTTGCGCGCGATCCACAGCTCACCATCTAACGGCTCAGCAGGTAAGCCCGCCGTGAACCAATCAGGCGCGTGGTATAAATTTCCCTGTCGCGATAAAAACTGCGTGCCGTCCCAATAAGCACGCACACCGTCTAACTTTTCGCTCATCCACCAGCCCGATAAATCCCGCGCGTTGTCCCATGATTCGGCCAATAACACAGGTGCGCCGAGCGCTTCCGACCCATCGGCCTTGGCGCGCACCGGCCGCTGCGGCAACGCCCCACCAATGCGCGCCTCCTCCTGCGCATCGCCACGTAGCTTGCGCAGGTGCTTACAGGTACGCGATTCAATGGTGTTCGATTGATTGCGCCATGCTGGGCAGGAGCAAGAATAAACCCCGCCTGAATTTTTAAGCACGTAAGGCTTGGCACCGGAGCCTTGCATTTCGGTAGATTCGCCGTCGGCTAAATCGCGTGTGGACATGTGTATTTTCCGTAAATTTCAACGCGTGCTACGCAAGTGTCAGAGTAGATTTTGCGTGCGACTAAAAACCTGAAGAAGCCCTATTTTCAACTAATAGGGCTACTTTCAGGTCGAGGGGATCTTCAGGGAGTACTTTTGGTTTCGCGTACAGCGACTTTAGGTTTTTTAGCTTTCGCCTTTGTTGTTTTTGTCGCTTTCACCGTGACTGGCTTTGTTGCAGCAACCTTGGTCTTTGGCGCTGCCGCAGTCTTTGCTCTCAGCGGCTTAATCGGCTGCTTAATCGGTGGCTTGATGGCCTGCTCAGGTGGTGGCGCAATAACCGGCGCAGTGCGCTTTTTAGTTTTAATGGCAATGGGTTTTGATTTGCTGGTCGCTGGTTTGGTTTTGGTCGTGTTAGCCACCGCTGCCGTCGGCACCGCAGCTTTTGCCTTCGCTTTAGTCACAGCCTTCGCTTTTGCTGTGGCTACCGGCTTAGCCAATTTCTTAACTTTAACCTGCGCTGGCGCGGCCACTTTTTCAGGCACATCTGCCACCATCTCCAACCCAAACAAGTCGCCCATTAAATCGTTATCCAACACTTTGTCGGCGGCAACTGTTTTGGTATTGCTTACAGTGGCTTGACTCACTAAATCTTTTGCATCCACGCCGCGCAGGCTAAAAATAAGCTCTGGCTTGGCGTCCAAGCGCATGCCCACGCCGTAAAGCACGGCGGCGACGTGTTTGCACATGCGTGCGCCGTCGGGGCAGCTACAGTCAAATCGCAACTCTCTAGGGTCAGGAAATAAGCCCGTCTGCTTCGCGCAAATACGCTGCATGACGGCAGTCGATAATTTGCCCTGCAATAGCTCCACTAATGAATCAATCGAGCCGGAACAATCGCGGCTAATCGCTTTCCACTGCATCACGTTTACTGGGGTCACTTTTACCCAGACCGTGTAGGTGCTAGAGCCAACAACAATGGCGTCAACGGTGCCGCCGTCAATTTGCAAATCAATCACCGCGCCATTGCGCACATAGCTTGCGCCGCGCGGTAAGCGATTTTCATAGTCGCTGTAGGACGCTAGATTGGTACACCAAGCCTTGCCCCAAAAGGTCTTGCCGGGCGCGCCTTTGAAAGCCGCTATCGGGGCGTAGTTGGTACCTTTTTTCTTGGCCGCCGCTATGGCTTTATCAGCTTTGGCTTTGCGTTGGGCGACCGACACATAGGCAGGGTAGCCACCATAATTATAGAAGCTCATCGTTTTAGGCTCAACTTTCTTCGGCTTGGTGAATATCTAATTTTACTAAATCTAGCAGAGCCTTGTCCGACATTTCAGTTAGCAATAATTCGGCACCGCCTTCGAGCACGTCTTTTACCAATTGCTGTTTTGATTCGATTAGTGCATCGATCTTATCTTCTACTGTACCTTTGCACACAAACTTATGCACCAACACATTACGTTTTTGGCCGATACGAAACGCCCGATCAGTGGCTTGATTTTCAACCGCCGGATTCCACCAGCGGTCAAAGTGAATTACATGCGATGCGGCTGTTAAATTTAAGCCAGCACCACCGGCTTTGAGGGAGAGCACAAAAAACGGAATCAGCTCATCTTCCTGAAACTGCTTCACCATGTCCCGCCGTTTAGCCACGGGCGTGCCGCCGTGCAATACCAAACCGCTACGGCCAAAAATTTTGCCTAAAAACGCAGCTAGGGGATCGGTGGTTTCGCGAAACTGGGTAAACACCAATACCTTTTCTTGTTTGGCCGCAATCACTTCGCAAAGCTCGCGCAGGCGCGCAAATTTGCCGCTATCATCCGCTGCCCATGTACCATCACCAAGCCATTGGGATGGATGATTGCAAATTTGCTTAAAGCGCATCAGCGCCGACAATACCGCACCTTTTCGCGCGATACCTGAAGTGTCGGAGAGAGCCGTCTTTAGGGCATCTACAGCCTGTTGGTAAAGTGCGGTTTGCGCACTACTTAAGTGGCACCACGCTTTCATTTCGGTTTTATCAGGTAAGTCGCTGATCACTTTTTTATCGGTTTTTAAGCGTCGCAAAATATAAGGCTGCACTAACTTTCGCAGCGGGCCAAAATGTTCAGCGTCACCCAAGCGCTTGGTAAATTTAGCAAATACTTTATCGCTTCCCAACAGCCCCGGATGCGTGAAGTCAAAGATAGACCATAAGTCAGACAAGCGGTTTTCAACTGGCGTACCAGTTAAGGCAATCCGCGTTTCGGCTCTAAGCTTTTTAACCTGTCGCGTTTGTTTGGCACCAGGGTTTTTAATCGCCTGCGCTTCATCAATAATTGCGATTTGCCATGTCATCGTTTCAAACAGCGGTACGCGTAAGAGTGAACCATAGCTGGTAATGACTAAATCAAAAGCACTTAATTTCTCGGCATCAAGTGCTTTTAATTCCGCATTGGGCATGGCCGATGAATGCACAATAACCACCCGTAAACTCGGCGCAAAGCGTTCTGCCTCACTCGCCCAATTGCCCAGCAAAGATGCCGGAACCACCAGCAAAAACGGGCTTCTTCGGGCAGGCTGCTCACGCTTCAATACGAGCAATAACGCTAATACTTGAATCGTTTTGCCTAAGCCCATGTCATCGGCCAAGCAAGCACCTAGACGTAGGCGCGTCAACAAATAAAGCCAGCGCACTCCTGCTTCTTGATACGGGCGCAACGTGGCTTTTAGCGCGGTACCCGCGCTGATTTTTGCCAAACCTTCGGGTTGGCGCAAGCCTTGTAGCGTTTCAGCAAGCCAAGGACCCGCAACCAGCTCTGACCAGTTGGCGTCTTCAACGTAAGACCCATCATCTAGCGATGCGCCCGCCATTAGCCTCATGGCGTCAGCAAACGGTAACCCAGCGGCAGCAGCACTCGCTGCAATACCTTCAAACCGCGCCAACATCCGCTGCAGTTTTTGCTTATCTATTTCTACCCAGCGGCCACGAATCAGCTGCAAGCCGTCGCTACCTTGTAGCAGCGCTTTGATGTCGGCGGCGTTTAAATTTTCGCCTTCAAGGGTGAGCGCCCAATTAAAATCCAGCAGCGCATTTTGGCCAAGCAATGAAGGCGGCTTGGCACCCACGCTCGCTTTTACAATCGCCCGCGCTGGCCGCCCCGCCGCCCAGTTTTGCGGTGCGCGCACCATCACGCCAGCGGCTTCCAGCTTCGGCGTATCGGATAAAAATTGAAATGCATCAGCGGGCGACCAGCGCAGCGGATGATAAATTTCATCCTTGTCCACCATCGCGCGCAGCCACGTGCATTGGGTCGCAGCGGCTTGTACTGGCTTTAGTAAAGACAATAATTGCGCATGGTTCTTGCTAGATGAAAACTCTTTTAGCGCCTGCGATAACGGTAAGTGCTGGGCTTTTCCGTGTGCAGATAAGCGCGAAGTGTAAGTGGCTAAAAATGCAAACGGATAATCCGAGTCCTTCCGGTTCTCCGCTAAATTAAACACCACACGCCCCACTAAATTCCATGCGGGATTGCAATTTTTTAGATACGCCTGCAGCCCGCACTGCGCTTCATCAAGCGCTAGTTTTAACGCCGCATCCAACAACGTCCAGCAAGCAGTCAGCACATCGGGCGTTAAATATTCAGCACCTAACATTGGCGGCGCATCGACAATCATCGCCTGCAGCATTGCCTCATCCGGCGGGGCGACGGCAATAGCAGCGTCTTCCGCTGTAGCGCAAACCAGCGTCAAATACCGCTGCGCAAAGTCGCGCCAAAAGGCCGGAACCGGCGGCAACACCTGTCCAATCCATTTTGCGCCAAGCTGCAACAAACCCTGCCCAGCACCATCTGAGAAGCCCGCCAAATAGAGCGTTGCGCCAATGTCTTCGGCGTCATCGACAGCATACAAATGGCCGTTGGGCGTGAGCAGTAGGGTTTGCGAGGTGACGGTAGATGGCATAAGCGCTAACGGTGATTGACCATTATTTCAGGGCATCTCTGGACTAATAAGCCCGAAACAAGTGATCCGATTTATCTAACTCAACTTTCAGCGTTCGGTATTCAGGGCACATTAATTCTACCTCTGCCCAAAATTCATTCGAGTGATTCATGTGCCGCAGGTGCGCTAACTCGTGGCACACCACGTAGTCGATTAGTGCGGGACGCGCTTTGACTAAGCGCCATGAAAAGCGTACTTCACGTTTGCTGTTGCAGCTACCCCAGCGACCTAGGGCCGACGACAGCATGACGCGAGGTGGCACGTAGTTGTGTAGGCGCGCGAAGAAAAATGCGCGTTGGGCGAAATGTGGCAGCGCTTGTTTGCGCATCCACGTCAGCACCAATTTGCTTACTTGCGCGTCGCAATCAGTGGCGGCGATGGTGTCGGCTTTTAAGTAAATTAAAAGTTGCTCGCCATCTAATTCAATGCGCGGTTTTACGGGTGCTGTGATGTAGCGCAAGCTTAAGGTGTTGCCTAAAAAATATAGCTGCGCGCCATCCGCAAACGACTGCGCGATAACCCGCCGTGGCGCCCATTCTTCTAGCTTATTGACTACCCAGCTTTCGTGCTTAGTAATCATGTCTTCTATGGTGCTTATCGACGCGCCAAGAGGTGCCATGACGCTCATGCCTTTGCCATCGATGCGCAGACCTACCCCACGCCGCCCGCGCTTGCGAACCAACAAATAATCCACGTGTTTGCCGTTTAAGGCGATGGCGCGGGTGGTTGGTGGGCTAAGCGTTGGTGGGACGGGTTTTGCGGCTGATACATCAGGGGCAATTGCGTCACTGATGAGTGATGTGAACCATTTCATTTTCAATCCATTGCTCTACTTCAGCGATAACTTCGCTGGGTTCACGACCCTTGGTGTGAATCAAGGGGCCAATGCGCACTTGAATCGTTCCAGGTCTTTTAAAAAATGCGTTCTTGCCCCAATATTCGCCCGCATTGTGGGCGATAGGCAAAATGGGCGTGCCGGTTTTTGCGGCCAACCATGCACCGCCAATGCCGTAGCGCTTACGGGAGCCTGGCGGTACGCGCGTGCCCTCAGGAAAAATCGATACCCACATGCCGCGATTTAATCGATCACGACCTTGTTCTTCAATCTGGCTCATCGCGCTTTTGCCGCTTTTACGATCAATGGCAATGGAGCGCAAGCCCCACAGTGCCCAGCCAACAAACGGCACTAAAACGAGTTCGCGTTTTATCACCCAAACCGCGCGCGGTATGGTGTGCAAAATAAATACGGTTTCCCACGCCGATTGATGTTTTGCCATAGAAACACAGGGGAAATCCGGCATGTTTTCTAAGCCAATGACGTTGTACTTTAGCCCGCAAATAAGGCGTGCTAGATGCAGAATGGTGGTGCCCCACAGCTTGGCGGTGTCATAGGCTAAGTTGTAGCCGATCAGCAATGCCAGCGGCACTAAAATACCGAAGATGGTGGTGACAATGCAGCCGATAATAAAAAATATGATCGAGCGGATAACGTTAAACATTTTATGCAGTTTGTTTGCTAGATTGTTTTACGGAATCGGAGACTAAAAAATGCGTGGCCGCCGCAAGGTCGGCAAAGGTTTTAGTGCCCTTGGGCGTGCCGCCTTTAGTTTGGGTAATGGTGCCTTTGCCAGTGAGCACCAATATTGGCGCACAGCCTACTTTGGCACCTGCTTCTAGGTCGCGCAGGCTGTCGCCCACACACGGTACGCCCGTTAAATCCACATGAAAGCGCGCGGCGATGTCTTCAAACATACCGGTGTCGGGCTTGCGGCAATGGCAGTGCTGTTCGGCCGTGCAGGGGCAATAAAAAATAGCATCAATGCGGCCGCCAGCGCGAAACACGGCTTCCATCATTTTGTCGTTAATGGCGTTAAGTGTTGCCATGTCAAATAAACCACGTCCAATGCCAGATTGGTTAGTGGCTACCACTACCCTGTAGCCGCCTTGGTTTAGGCGCGCAATGGCTTCAATAGAACCGGGAATCGGCTTCCATTCGGCAGGGCATTTGATGAAGTGATCGGAGTCCACGTTTATCACGCCATCGCGATCGAGTATCACTAATTTTGTAGCGGATTTGGTAGATGAGTTCATGGCTAATTGTACTTCTTAAGCGCTGGCAAGTTTGGAAAGATCAGCAACTGCATTCATCATTTTATGCAATGCCGCCAATAAGTTTAAGCGGTTTTGACGCAGCGCTACATCATCGGCGTTGACCATCACGGTTTCAAAAAACGCATCTACTGGCGCGCGTAAGCTTGCTAGTGATTGTAACGCAGTGCTGTAATCTTGCGTTGCTAATGCCTTGGAGACGCCCGTATTTAGGGCGTCTACAGCCTGTTGTAAAGCTTGTTCGGCGGGTTCTTGGAGCAACGTTGAATTTACTGCGCCAAAATTGCCATCGGTTTTTTTCAAAATATTGCCGATGCGTTTATTGGCGGCGGCTAAGTTAGCGGCTTCGGGCAATGCCATAAAAGCACGCACGGCTTTCAAACGCAACGGCACTAAATTTATTTGCGTTGTGGCATCAGCTTCAAGTGAAGCCGTCACGCTTTCAATTTCATTGGCGTTAAAGTTTTGCTCGCGCAATAGCCCACGCAGACGCTCGATAAAAAACGCCAGCAAATTATTACGTGCTTCAGCAGAAATGGTTGGGTGCGAAAGTGCAATCAGTTGCGCTAAAGAAAGCGGCTGCGGCGTTTCTAACATCATGCGCAATACGCCTAGTGCGTGACGGCGTAACGCGAAGGGATCTTTGTCGCCAGCCGGTTGTTGACCGATGCCGAATAAACCGGTGAGCGTTTCTAGTTTGTCGGCAAGTGCTAGTGCCAGCCCGGTAGCGCTTTTGGGCAATTGGTCGCCCGCAAAGCGCGGTAAATATTGCTCTTCAATGGCTGCAGCTACTTCCGGCGCTTCTTTATCGTGGGTAGCGTAATAGCGTCCCATCAAACCTTGCAGCTCTGGAAATTCGCCTACCATGTCGGTTACTAGATCCGCCTTTGCAAGCTCTGCTGCGCGCTTGGCGTGCGTGGCCGATGCACCCACGAGCGGCGCGATGCTGGCAGCAGCGACGGCCACACGGGCACAACGATCAGCTTGCGAGCCTAACTTATTGTGATACACCACGTTGGCTAATTTTGCGGTGCGTGCAGCTAACGGTGTTTTTTTATCTTGCTCAAAAAAGAACCGCGCGTCGGATAAGCGCGGACGAATTACCCGTTCGTTGCCTTCAATAATTTTGCTTGGGTCATCGGTTTGTAAGTTCGACACGACTAAAAACCGATTGCGCAATTGGCCATCACAAGTTAATGCAAAATATTTTTGATTTTGCTGCATCGTTAAAATTAAACACTCTTGCGGCACGCTCAAAAACGCTTCTTCAAAATGACCGGCATAGACTACTGGCCATTCGACTAATGAGGTCACTTCGTCAAGCAACGCATCTGGCATCAGCACGGTATCGCCATCGGCTGCGGCTAAAAGTTGGCTGCGAATTTTATCGCGACGGGCGGCGTAATCAGCCACCACAAAGTTGTCGGCCAAAATTTTGGCGTAGTTGTCAGCATGGTCAATCGTCAAATTGCCGCTGGACAAGAACCGATGCCCGCGCGTGATGCGGTCGGACTTCAATCCAAAGCCCGCAAGCTGCAACAGCTGCGCACCATGCAGCGCGATGATGCCGTGCACTGGCCGCACAAATTGGGTGTTGGCACCGGTTGTTGTTTGATACGTCATTACCTTGGCAATCGGCAACTGCGTAATCGCGGCGTCGAATATGGCTTGCAGACCATCGCCCAAGCTCACGGGCGTTGATTGGCCGACGTGAAACAAAGCATCGGCTTTGCCATCCAACTTGGTGATGAGCTTAGGCACGTCGGCTGTATTTAAGCCGATTGCCGCCATTTTTTTCAGCAATGCAGGTGTTGGGCTGCCGGAGGCGTCAAGCGCTACCGCGACGGGCATTAGCTTGGTTTCAAACGCTTGTGCCGCGCGCTCGGGCTGCACGTTGGATACAGTCACCGCCAAGCGGCGCGGTGTGGCAACCATTGTGGCTGCACTGTCGGCACTGGCGTAACCATTTTTTTGCAGGCCTGCAAAAATCGCGTCGGCAAAGCTTTTGGCTAACGTGCCCAAATTTTTCGGCGGTAGCTCTTCGGTGAGCAGTTCAATTAGCAATGGAGCGGTCATAGCAAGTTTTCTAAATATTTAGTAGGCAAATAAGGGGGCAACTAAGCAGCAATTTTTTGTTTATTAGTGAGCATTGGAAAGCCCAAGCGTTCGCGCGATTCGTAATAGCTCAAAGCCACGGCTTTCGCCAGTGCCCGAATGCGTCCCATATAAGCTGCACGCTCAGTGACCGATATTGCGCCGTGGGCATCGAGCAAATTAAAGGTGTGCGCGGCTTTTAGCACTTGCTCATACGCAGGCAACGCCAATGCCGCTTCCATGAGTTTTTTAGCTTCGGCTTCATAGTCGGCAAAGTGTTGAAACAGCACCGGCACGTTGGAATATTCAAAGTTGTAGGTTGATTGCTCCACCTCGTTTTGATGGAACACGTCGCGGTATAAAAGCTGCTTGGTCTCGCCGTGTTCTTCCCACTGTGTCCATACCAAATCG
>JAYUOW010000140.1:0-4842 GCA_043760555.1 Betaproteobacteria bacterium | reverse complement strand
TGCAGCTTTATCCAAAAGACGCACGCGCCGTTACCACCGGCAGCTACACCATCGAAAATCGTACGAGCGCGCCGCTGCCGCACTTGCACATACGCTGGGCAACACCTACAAAAATGCAGACGCTGGACATTGAAGGTGCCACCCTTGAGCGTGAATATAAAGACTTCGATTACCGCATTTATAAGTTTGCAACGCCCATGCAAGCGGGCGAAAAGCGGACGATAAAATTCACTTCCCTTTTGGAGCAGCGTGGCTTTCCCAATAGCGCACCGCTAACCCGCATAGTCGGTAACGGCACGTTTATTGATAATTTCTCCTTCGCACCCATCATTGGCATGAGCCGCGATATGCTGCTGCAAGACCGCAGTAAACGCCGTAAACACGGGCTTCCTGCCGAGCTGCGCCCCGCAAAGCTGGAGGACGAAACCGCCAACGCCAAACATTATTTACGTGCCGATAGCGATTGGGTAAACGCGCAAATTTCGGTTTCAACCGATGCTGACCAAACGCCAATTGCACCCGGCTATACGGTAAGCGACGCCACCGCAAATGGTCGCCGCACGGTGGTTACTAAAACCGAAGCACCGATCCACAACTTCTTTTCGGTGCAGTCCGCACGCTACGCGCAAGAGCACGCCATATGGACGCCTAAAGACGGTAAACCAGTGGACTTAAGCGTGTATTACCACCCTGCGCACAAACACAATGTACAGCGTATGTTGGACGCCATGAAGGTGTCGCTAGAAACTTTTAGCGAACGCTTTTCGCCTTATCAATTTAGGCAGGCGCGGGTGATCGAGTTTCCAGCGTATGCCAGCTTTGCGCAGGCGTTTGCCAACACCATGCCGTATTCGGAGAGTCTTGGCTTTATTCAAAACTTCAAAGAGGCTGATGCGGATAAATCAATTGACCTTGTTACCTACATCACCGCGCACGAAATTGCGCACCAGTGGTGGGCGCATCAGGTGATTGGTGCCGATAAGCAAGGCATGACGCTCACCAGCGAAAGTTTGGCACAATATTCAGCGCTGTTGGTGATGGAAAAACTCTACGGCAAAGAGCAAATTCGGAAATTTTTGAAGGGCGAATTAGATGGCTATTTGCGTCGGCGTGGCGGTGAGGTAATAGAGGAATTGCCGCTTAATCGGGTGGAGAACCAAGGCTATATTCACTACCAAAAAGGCGGCTTAGCCATGTATTGGTTAAAAGAAGTGGTGGGCGAGGATAAGGTGAATCGTGCGTTGCAAAGGTTGCTTGCTAAATATGCGTTTAAGGCGGCACCGTATTTATCGTCCACTGATTTTATTGCGTTGCTGCGGGAAGAAGCTGGGCCTGCGCATGACCAATTGATTACCGATTTATTTGAAAAAATTACCTTGGTGGACATGAAAGCAACGGACGCCAAGGCCAAAAAAATGGCCGATGGCAAGTACACCGTTACGTTCACCGTGGAAGGCAAAAAACTCTACGCCGATGGCAAAGGCAAAGAAACCGAAGCCCCGCTAGATGAAGTGTTTGATGTTGGTGTGTTTAGCGCCGAGCCGGGTAAAGAAGGCTACAAAAAAGAATCCGTTTTAGCCTTTGAACGCCGTACGTTAAAGTCAGGCAAACAAACACTCACGGTGATGGTGGACGCGTTACCAAAATTTGTCGGTGTTGACCCCTACAACAAACGCATCGACAGAAATTCGGATGATAATTTGGTGAAGGTGGTGTTGGAGTAGTATTTTTAGATGCCTGAAGATGCCCTAAAATAGGGCGTCTTCAGGGCGTATTGAGCAAAAGTTTTGCGTAATATTGCGTTCTTGCAAAGGCAACTAAAGCACTAACCCCGCAATCGCCGCACTATTTCCGTAATCGCCGCCGACTGATTCATCGTATAAAAGTGCAGCCCCGGTGCGCCGCCTTTTAGTAGCTGTTGGCATAAGTTTGTGACCACATCGAGCCCGTGGGCGCGAATGGCGTCAACATCATCGCCGTAGCTGCGCAACTGCCAATCCAGCCAACGCGGAATTTCTGCGCCACAGCCGTCTGAGAAGCGTTTAAGCTGGCTATAGTTGCCGATGGGCATAATACCTGGAACGATCGGAATTTTGACGCCTAGCCGGGTTACGGCGTCTACAAATCGAAAGTAAGCGTCAGCGTTGTAAAAGTATTGGGTGACTGCTTCATCCGCACCCGCGTTCACTTTGCGCACGAAGTTGGCGATGTCGTCTTGTGCGGTGCGCGCCTGAGGGTGAAATTCTGGGTAGGCACCCACTTTAATGCGCATGCTGTTGCCTACGGTGTCGCGAATAAAATGCACCAGCTCGTTGGCATAACGAAAATCACCAAAGCTGCCAGCGCCAGAAGGTAGGTCGCCGCGAAGGGCTACGATACGGCCGATGCCGTTGGATTGATAACGCAAAATAATTTCGCGAAGTCCTGCACGGGTTTGCCCCACGCAAGAAAGATGCGGTGCGGCCTCAAAGCCTAAATCACGTAGCTGCATCACGGTGTCTAAGGTGCCCTGCTGGGTGGAGCCGCCCGCGCCAAAGGTGACTGAAAAATATTCAGGGTTTAGTGCGCCTAAAACCTTCGCATGCGCGATGAGTTTATCGGCACCTTCGGGAGTTTTTGGGGGGAAGAATTCGCAGGAGATTTTCATGAGGGCTCGATTGCGCGCTGGACTAAAAAACAAGTGATGCTGTCAAAAATACCGTCGTTCCCGCGCACGCGGGAATCCAGTGTCGTTTGTTGCGCATCGGTGACGCATACATTTAAAACGTACTGAGCGCGCACCATTAACGCCGCTGAATTCCAGCCTGCGCTGGAATGACGGCGGATAATTTGAAATGCCTGAAGATGCCCTATTTTAGGGCATCTTCAGGCATCAAATTACCGCTTAATAACGATAAGTATCTGTCTTGTACGGGCCCGCTTTGCTCACGTTGATGTAAGCAGCTTGCTCGTCCGACAACACGCTTAATTGCGCATTTAGCTTACGCAATTGCAAGCGCGCCACTTTTTCATCCAAATGTTTTGGCAATACATAAACACCAACTGGGTATTTTTCAAGCTGGGTAAACAACTCAATTTGTGCAATCACTTGGTTGGCAAATGAAGACGACATGACATAGCTTGGATGACCCGTACCACAGCCCAAATTCACTAAGCGGCCTTTGGCCAATAGCGTAATTTTTTTGCCGTCTGGGAACGTGATGTGATCTACCTGCGGCTTGATTTCATCCCACTCGTATTTTTCAAGCGCGGTAACATCAATTTCGTTATCAAAGTGGCCGATGTTGCACACAATGGCTTCATCTTTCATGCGCGCCATATGGTCATGCGTGATGATGTGATAGTTGCCCGTAGCAGTTACAAAAATATCAGCTTTGTCAGCAGCATAATCCATCGTTACTACGCGATAGCCTTCCATCGCAGCTTGTAACGCGCAAATTGGATCAATTTCAGTAACCCAAACCTGCGCTGACAACGCACGCAATGCTTGTGCAGAACCTTTGCCCACATCGCCGTAACCCGCTACCACAGCCACTTTACCGGCAATCATCACATCCGTTGCACGCTTAATTGCGTCAACCAGGCTCTCGCGGCAGCCGTATAAATTGTCGAACTTTGATTTCGTTACGCTATCGTTTACGTTGATCGCAGGGAAGGCCAACTTGCCGTCTTTATGCATTTGATACAAGCGATGCACGCCAGTGGTGGTTTCTTCCGTTACGCCTTTTACAGCAGCTAAGCGCTTGGAATACCAGCCGGGATTAGTCGATAATTTTTTCTTAATTGAGGCAAATAAAATGCGTTCTTCTTCCACCGCTGGGTTGGCCAGCACCGAAATATCTTGCTCAGCGCGGGTGCCCAAATGCAGCAGCATGGTCGCGTCGCCACCGTCATCCAAAATCATGTTGGTGAGTTCGCCATTTGGCCATTCAAAAATGCGGTGGGTGTAATCCCAATAGTCTTCCAATGTTTCGCCTTTAATGGCAAAAACGGCAGTGCCAGCGGCAGCAATAGCAGCGGCGGCGTGGTCTTGTGTGGAGTAAATATTGCATGACGCCCAACGTACTTGCGCACCCAATGCTTCAAGGGTTTGGATGAGCACAGCGGTTTGGATGGTCATGTGTAGTGAGCCTGTGATGCGCGCGCCTTTAAGCGGCTGGGCGGCAGCAAATTCATCGCGAATGGCGATTAAGCCCGGCATTTCAGTTTCGGCAATTTTAATTTCTTTATTGCCCCATGTGGCTAACGAAATATCGGCAATGGCGTAATCGTTGGTTAAGCTTGGTTTTACGACTGCATTCATGTAAATCTCCATTCAATGGTGGTTGAATGGGCGCGGTTAAAACGATAAATAGGGTTTACACCACGAGCCTTACATTGCTAAACCGTAGCAATGCTGCAGCGCCCCTCGCAGCGGGTAACCAAAAAGCGAACAACACGATCAAAAACACAATAAAAAACGCCCGCACCCCAATAAAGGGATGCGAGCGCCGTTAATTCTGTGCTGAGCCTGGAGAATGTGTTATTCCTCGCAACGCCCCTCAGCAAGACCGCATTGTAGCAAAGAAGGGGATTGGGTGCATTAAGTTTTTGTGCGTTCGCTTTCAGATTCACCCATCCAGTAACAAAGTAATGGTGCGGGTATGCGCATGATCTGGCTGCCCGGTGCGTTTTCTCTTGGCAAATTTGCTAGCGGCCCAAAGTCGTCTAGTGATTTTGTTACGACATACGCCCGCTGAATTTGCTTTTTTTCGCATAGCTCAATTAAGCCTTTTAGCTCGCGAAGGCCAGTGTGCTGGGCGCGATACTTTACTTCAAACGGAATAATTTGCCCGTCCACTT
>JAYUOW010000139.1:0-4860 GCA_043760555.1 Betaproteobacteria bacterium | reverse complement strand
CTGAAGACGCCCTATTTTAGGGCGTCTTCAGGCACCCATCGCGCTACACTTGAGGGTAAAGCGCGTCTACCAAAGTCACGGCAGTACAGTAAAAATCGCCATCAATATTTAATCGAACGGGAGGGAGCAATATGCGGTTAGCCATTATGCAGCCGTATTTCATGCCCTATATTGGCTATTTCCAGCTCATCGCGGCCGTTGATTTATTTATCATCTACGACAACATTGAGTACACAAAAAAAGGGTGGATCAACCGAAATCGACTATTGCAAAATGGTACTGACTGCGTATTTTCATTGCCGCTAAAAAAAGATTCTGACTTCCTCCACATCCGTGAGCGAGAACTAGCCGCCTCTTTTGATCGTCGCAAATTGCTCAATCAAATAAAAGGGGCTTATCAAAAAGCGCCGTACTTTGATGACATTTTTCCGTTAGTCGAAAACATCGTCACGTGCAACGAGTCTAATTTATTTGAATTTTTACGGCAGTCCATCGCAAAAGTTTGCTGCTATTTGAACATCGGAACAGAAATACGAGTTTCGTCTAGCATTCCGATCGACAAAACCTTAAAAAACCAAGAAAAAGTGATTGCGCTGAACCGTGCCGTAGGCGCAAACATCTACATCAATTCGAGCGGTGGGATGGATCTCTATGACAAAAAAGTGTTTGCACAAGGAGGCATTCAGTTACAGTTTATAAAGCCAAAACCGTTAGAATATAGACAATTCGCCGAACCTTTCGTATCGTGGCTATCGATTATTGACGTACTGATGTTTTGTGATCGTTCATCTGTGATGAGGTATTTAAAACTGGTCGAATTTTCTGCTTAAATGCGATGCAAACGTGTACATTTAGCGCCAAAAATTTTATCGCATCTGCGCGTTCTTTTCATTCCCGGACTGAGCTGCAGACCGCCTCCAATAACTTTAGTCAAAGGCAACCCGTGAGCAATAAAGAAATTGAGCATTTAGAATCGATCAGCTCCTTTTACGAAAAGGGCGACTATATGGATGAGCTGATGTTAGACAGAGAAATAGAGCTCATTAAACAGTTTCCGACTACTTTGCGCAGCGCCCTTGAAGTCGGTTGCGGTAGCGGCTCGTCTACCCAGCGGCTATCGGAAATTTTTGATGATCTTGAAGTCGTTGAACCATCGCAGAAAAATGTAGCGTTGCTCAAGCGCCGTATTCCCAATGTTGTCTGCCACGAAGCGCTGCTCGAAGACTTTACGCCCGAACGCAAATTTGATTTCGTGTTTTTTCTTAACGTCATTGAACACGTAGAAGACCCAGTTGAGTCGCTTCGGTATTTGAGTAATCTCGTCAAGCACGAAGGCCTGATATTCATTTCGGCTCCAAATTGCATGTCGCTCAACAGGCGTGCGGGCTACAAGCTAGGCAAACTGGAGCACTATGAAAAAATGGCACCAAAAGATTTTGAAGTTGGACACCGCCGTCTCTACACCGTAGCAATGCTGAAAGATCATTGCGAGCAAGCCGGGCTTAGGGTCGTGTCAATGAAGGGAATGTACTTAAAACCACTTTCAGAAAGTCAAATGATCGGCCTCGGTGACGAAGTTGTCCGCGCATTCTATGCGCTCGGCGAAGAAATCCCAGAATACTGCGCGAGTCTCCTCGCCATCACCACTAAAAAATATTATTAGGATTCTTGCCCGCGTTAGCTCAAAACACTCTGCGCAAACACACTTTGGAGCTACTTTGTTTAAATGGAAAAAACTAGGGCTCGTCTTTCGACCTCAGGAAGTTAAAGATCGCGCTTGGCTGCATGAGTATGCTCAAGCCCCAGCGACCTTGGTCTTTGATGACTTTGTCCGCGTCTATTTTTCTTGTCGGCCACGTCCAGACGCAGGTGGACAGTACACAAGCTATTCGGCCTTTGTGGACTTAAATCGTAGAGATCTGTTTGAGGTTATTAAGATTGCCGAATCACCTATTCTTGGTTTAGGTGAACTAGGCACCTTTGACGAATTTGGAACATATCCTGTTTCTGTCATCCGCCATGGCGACGAAGTTCGCGCCTACTACGGTGGCTGGACGCGTTGCGAGTCAATCCCGTTCACTGTCGCTATTGGTTACGCGATAAGTAGGGATGATGGGCAACACTTTACGCGCGTGGGTAAAGGGCCTGTGCTTTCGAGTAATATCTGCGATCCTTTTGTGCTCAGTGGCCCTAAAATAAGGCGCTTTAACGATCAGTGGTACCTTTGGTATGTTGCGGGCACTGAATGGCTCGCGAATGCGGGCAAGCCAGAAGCTGTTTACAAAATTCGCTTGGCAACTTCAGCTGACGGTGTTAATTGGAGCAGGGATGGCCGCAATCTCATCGCCAATAAACTTGAAGAAAATGAGTGCCAAGCGAGCCCAGATGTTTTCTTTCACCTCGGCAAGTATCACATGTTTTTCTGCTACAAATATAGCTTAAACTTTCGCCACAATGAGAGAGGCTATCGCATCGGTTATGCAAGTTCGATTGATATGAAAAACTGGGTGCGCGACGACACCAAGGCTGGCATTGATCTTTCGAGCGACGGGTTTGACAACGAATCTATTTCCTACCCTCACGTGTTCGCATTGGATAGCGAAATTTACATGCTTTATTTGGGGAATCATTTTGGGCGCTTCGGCTTTGGCCTCGCGAAATTATCGGGCACACTAGAATAATGTACTTGCAATTGACCTCATGAAGTGGCGAAAGCTCGGGCAGATTTTTAATCCCGCAGATCATGTCTTGTTCAACGAGTGCGTCGAGTATGCGCAATCTCCGCAAGTTTTGGTGTTCGAAGATTATGTGCGTATTTATTTTTCAACGCGTCGGAGGGATACATCGGGAAAGTTCCTGAGCCATATCTCATTTGTGGACATGGATAAGCAATTCAACAATACGCTCGGGGTCGCACAACACACGGTCATCGAACTCGGCGCTTTAGGTTCATTTGATGAGCACGGCATTTTTCCGTTCAATGTTTGCCTAGCTAACGATAAAATTCTCGCGTACACCACTGGCTGGAACAGGCGCGCCTCCGTTTCAACTGACGCGGCTATTGGTTTGGCACGCAGCGCCGACAATGGTAAGACATTTCAAAAAGTTGGTCTCGGTCCAGTGCTAAATGCATCACTTCATGAGCCCTTCTTAGTGGGTGATGCATTTGTACTGCATCATAACGACAACTTTCATATGTGGTACATCCACGGCACGCGGTGGACGCAAAGCAACAACGAACCAGCTCCGCAGCGCGTTTATAAAATCGCATACGCGTGCTCTGCCGACGGGATCGCATGGGTAAAGCAAGGTCGGCAGTTAATTTCCGATGTGCTTAACCCGGACGAATGCCAAGCGCTGCCGACCGTGAGCTATTTCGACGGGCGATTTCATATGTTCTTTTGTTATAGAGAGGCCACCGACTTCAGAAAAAATCGCTTTAGAGGTTATCGACTGGGTTATGCATTTTCAGATAATCTAACGTCTTGGCAAAGAGACGATGCGAATGTGGGTATCGCGTTATCAAATGACGGCTGGGATTCGGAAATGATGTGTTATCCACATGTCTTCAAGCTCGACGATGAGGTATATTTACTTTACAACGGTAATGAATTTGGCAGGCACGGTTTTGGAATAGCAAAACTAGAGAAATAATGACGCCACATCAATGAAAGGAATATCGCAATGAATATCATCGGACGTGTCCTAACCTTGCGCGCCATAGAAGCTACTGATCTGCCGTTGCTCCAGAAGTGGGCCAATGACCCCCTTACACAAGATGGCATTGGAGAAATCCATTTTCCAAGCTCGATGGATTTTCATCGTGCGTGGTTTGAAAATTTGAAGAACGAGAGGCTAAATCAACGTTTCGTTGTTGAAGCACCTGAGATAGGCATCATCGGAATTTCCAGCATCATGCATATTGATTGGCGCAACGGCCATGCTTGGCATGGATTGGTGCTTGGCGAAGCGCAGCACCGTGGCAAAGGTTACGGTGTGGATGCGATTATGGCAACAATGCGATACGCCTTCGAAGAGCTCAACCTAGCAAGACTTGACGGCTCGATGATTGAATACAACCAAGCTTCAATTGCGGCATATTGCGGCACCAAGCTTGGTTGGAAAGAAGAGGGGCGTCGTCGCAACTACTTTTTTAGAAAAGGACGTTACTGGGATCAAATTTTAGTGGGCATCACCAAGCAAGACTATTTGGACGTCGCGGAGAACACCAACTATTGGAAATCATCTTGATATGAAATCGCAAAGAAACTACGACCAAGAGCTGACAAGTAGCGCCAATCAGAAATATGCGTATGATTTTGATACGGCAGTTATGCACCCATTCATGATTAGATCATTTCTTCCGTTTGTCCGGACAGGGAGCACGCTAGAACTGGGAAGCGCTTTTGGGCAATTTACTAAATTACTTCATAATTTCTGCGCGGACCTCACGTGTATCGAGGCATCACCCACTGCTATGGAAGCCGCACAGTCCCATTTCGCCAGCAACGTTAATTTTATTAATGCAACGTTTGAAACTGTCACATTACCAAAGCAATACGAAAACATCGTACTAACCCATGTGCTGGAGCACTTAGATGACCCTGTCACCGTCTTAAAGCGCATCAACGATGAATGGCTGACCGACACCGGCAGATTGCTATTGGTTTGCCCTAACGCCAACGCGCCTTCGCGGCAAATAGCCGTAAAAATGGGTCTCATTTCGCACAATGCTGCCGTAACCAGCGCGGAAGCAGCGCACGGCCATCGGTGCACCTACTCGTTAGATACACTGGAACGCGACGCGAAAAGCGCGGGGCTCAAGGTGATTCACCGCTCCGGTATTTTCTTCAAAGCGCT
>JAYUOW010000138.1:0-1739 GCA_043760555.1 Betaproteobacteria bacterium | reverse complement strand
ATTGCGCGATGTTTTTGTATGGGCTTATGAACGTTCAACCCAAGAATATTTAGCTGTGAAACAAACCTTAGCCCAACCCGATCCGCAACGCCTAGCATGGCGCACATTAATCAAAAACACCATCCGCGACATCGTGCAGCATCCAGAAAAAGACGCACTAAAAATAATCGACAACGCCGTAGATAATGCCGTGCCAGAAAATGAACGCACCGATATAAGCGCCATTATTATCGAAGAACTACGACGTATTCACGAAGGCGTGCTGGCGCGTTATGGGCTGCGGATGTCGGAGTATTTGGCTTGGAGGGCGGCGCAAGCTCAATAGAGCCGCACTGTTTTCAAACGCACTGCCGTTTCGTCACCACTCGGTGCAATTGGCGCTGCGCTGATTGCACCCTACTGTATTGCGTTAATGCAAAGATCGGGTTGCGCGGAAAGGATGTCTACAAGACTGATGTTGAGCGCGACTAACTTCACCAGCCAAAATTAAAAAATTGAGTGGTTGGAGATGCCCTATTTTTGGGCTTCTTGAGGCATTAACAAACTTCTGCCGTCACGCTGCCCAATTCTCAACCGTCAATCCATGCGGCACAAAACTAAACGCACGATCACGTGTGACCAGGGTGGCGTGCACTGATACTGCATGAGCCGCAATCATCATGTCCATGGGTGCCAAGCTGATGCCAGCCTGTTCCCACGCGGCACGCAAAATAGCGTAGCTTGCAGCCACCTCGGGCGTCCACGCCAACACCTCCACCCGCACTAAAAATTCGCGCACTTGGGTATTTAAGCCAACGGGATTGCCGCGTTTAGCCACACCGTAAAGTAACTCGGCCTGCGTTACCGCAGACACCGCTACACTTTGCATGGGCACGGCTAATAACCGAGCGCGAACTTTTGCATTGCCGCGAATGATGTCGCTGGCAATGTTGGTGTCCAACATAAATAACGCCACGTTTATTTCGCGTTTTCTGGAAAGTCTGCAAAGGGGTCACGCGAGGGAGCGCCTTGCGCGCGATCGGCTGGACTCATAAAATCATCCGGCACATTTGCAGCGGCGTCTAGCGCGAAAAAACCATCCCAAGATGGCGGGCGGCGCGACAGCACTACATCGCCGGTGGCGGCATCGCGCCGAATGAATACTTCCGTGCCTTCAAAGCGATATTCCAGCGGCAAACGCACGGCTTGGCTGCGGCCGGTAATAAATAATTTAGCAGTGTTTGGCATAGGTTAAGTCAAATAAATGAACGTGATACCTATTATAGTACATATCCGTCTGTGGGGTAACGTGCCGAGGATTAACGTGCTTTGGAATAACGTACTTTAAAGCGCCAGCTTTTCACCACTGGGCGCGGTTAAGCAGTTCAAAGCCACGCCAATCGCCCGCACAACGCCAAAAATACCTTGTAGATGCCCAAATATAGGGTTTCAACAAGCGCTTTTACGCTGCAAGCTTGATGCCTTAAACACTAAGAACCAATGCCTTTCAAGTCGAATACACCTACGACAAAGTTATTGAAGAAGGCACCCTTAGCAACGACATTCAGTGCGAAACCACCGCTTGCACCAATACGTTACGCGCCCGTTTTACGCCATCCGAAAAAATAAAAGTTCGTCCCGGCCTATTTGAGGAATACACCGAAAAGCTTAAAAAATGCAGTTGGCGTAGTGACAACCCCGTTTGCTTTGCTACAAGGGTGCCGACCTCGTCACCTTATGGGGCGAAGCCGAAGATGTAT
>JAYUOW010000137.1:0-4867 GCA_043760555.1 Betaproteobacteria bacterium | reverse complement strand
GAAACGAAGGCCTAAAAAACTACCGCTATTAACTATGCCGCGTCAGACTGCAAGAGACTTAATTTACGCCCAAAGAAACCTTAACCGAGTGCCATGAGGGTCTTTCAGTGTTTCTTGCGCTAAATCAGAGTCAGGTTTGGATAGGCTTATCGCAAAGTTACTGACTGCATTGCCTTGACGAGTGTGCAGGGCATTGCCAATATTCAATTCGAGTGTGAGGCGCGACCAGCCGTGTTTTGCAGCGCTTTTGGCGTACCACTCGCGGTCAACGGGGGTTGAAAGCTTCGTTAGCAGAGTGACGATATGAAACCACGGCAATTGGGCAGCAGGCTGCTGCCCAAATTGAAGAGCGGGACAGTGCTCCGCAAAATAACGCATATATTTTAAGTTTCGATTTGAAAATCCCTTCATGTCGGGGAACGCCGCTTTTAAATCTTGCGCGATACGATCTATTACTTTTGCACCCCAATTTTGCTCGGACTGCTTGGTTAAAATTTCTTTACCTATCTGATGATAAAGCGCAATGAGCTCGCTATTTACAGCTAAAGCTGCGCGAGTGCGCGCTGCACTAATTCGCGTTTTTAGCTTTTGTAGCCACTGGGCGTAGTCGGTTACAGTCAGATCACTCATTTAACGTTTGCTCGCATAAATAGTGTTGTTAGATCGGCAATCAATAAAAATCACCCCACCACATTCCCACCTATTTCCTTAGCCAACTTTGTCGCGTTCCTAGCAACCATGCCGTAAATCGACAATTGCGGATTCGCGCCTATACTCGTGGGGAAGGCGGAGCCGTCGAAGACGGATAGATTCTCGATTTGATGATGACGGCCGTCGCCCCGTATCACGGACTTGCGCGGGTCCTGGCCCATGCCGCAGCCGCCCATTACGTGGGCGCTGACGACGTGGGCGCGGAGGGTTTTCATGGGCAATATTTCGATGGCGGCTTTGGCTTGTTTCCATGAGGTGTAGGCTTTGCCGTCTTCGTGCATTGGCACGGCAATTTTGGCACCTGCGGCGAATTCAATTTCGGCCATACTGAGGATTGATCGGCGCACGCCACGCCACACATATTCGCTAATTGGGTAATCGAGTTGGGCGCTGCCGTCTGAACGAATGCCTACTTTACCGCCAACACTTTCTGGATGAAAACCATCGCGTAATAGGGCGATGGTCACGTGCATATTCGGTAGGCGCTTCATCCATTTAGCGTGTTCGGCACCAAAGCCTTGTAGCGTGATGCTTGCCAGTAACGGGTGAATTGGCGGGGCTTCCAGCTTATAGCCAATTTCGCCGTTGATGGCTTGAGTGGATAAAAAATGGTCTGAATAAATTGTTTGTGGCGCGCCGGAATAGGCTTCTACTTTTGTAGCCATAATGGCCGCACACGCGGCGGATGGATGCAAAAATGTGCGTGCGCCTAAGTTACCATGCGGGTCGGGCAGGGCGGATCGTAATAGCGTGGCCGGATTATTGATCGCCCCCCCTGCCATGATGTAGTGCTTAGCTAGCACTGTGATTTTGAAGTCACCCGCTTCGGTGCATACACCCGCCATGCCCATTTTCATGCCGCGCGCGGATAGGGATGTGACACGCCCCAAGCCGTGCGCCAGCTTTTCAACTCTGGCGGAGTGAATTAGCAGCGCGCCCTTGTCGAGTGCTGACGGAATCGTGGTGACGAGCATGGATTGCTTGGCGTTGGTGGGACAACCCATACCGCAATAACCAAGGTTCCAACAGCCGCGCACGTTACGGCGAATGGCGGCATTGGGGATGCCTAGCGCATCGCAACCACGGCGCAAAATATCGTTGTTCTCATTTGGTGGAACAGCCCAAGGCTCAATATTTAAACGGGTTTCCATCATTTGAAACCACGGCAGCATGGCTTCAACAGAATAATCTTTTAGCCCAAATTGTTGCTGCCAAAATTGTAGAGTTTCGGGCGGCGTGCGAAAGCTCGATGTCCAATTAACGGTGGTAGAACCGCCCACTGATCGACCTTGCAAAATGGTGATGCCTTTGTCTTTGGTTTGGCGGCCTGCAGATTCTTGATACAGCTGCGGATAAGCATCGCGCTCGCGCATGCGGAAGTCGCTTGAGCTTTTAAAGGGACCTTCTTCAATCATCACCACTGCTAAACCCGCTGCCGACATTATTTCTGCCGCTGTGCCACCGCCCGCGCCGGTGCCCACAATCACCACATCGCATTCGATGGCGATGTTTTTATCGAGCGTGCTGCCGTCGATCACTTTCCATTTTCTGGCGGGGTCGGCAAGTGCTATTTTGATCGGATCGGGTATTTGAGAAGCCATGGCGATAATACTTTTTTCAATTGAAAGTTAAATTGCAAACTGAGTTCTTTACCGGGCGTTTATAGGCCGAGCTCGCGGCCAGGCGTTTATAGGCCGAGCTCGCGGCCATATGGCGGCCCACCATATTCAATCGCGCCCCAAGACAGGGGATTGCCATACCAACAGGCAATCATCAGCTTGGCTAGCGCTTGATATGCGCCTTGCAATAGTGCAAAGCGATGGTTGCTCCAGCTGGTTAAAAACGCGGCAATTTCGGCCTCCGATGCTTCATCCCAAGGCTTTGAAACACCGGCTAAATATTTGCGGGTGAGTGAAAAATGCAGCAGGCTAAACAGCTCGCGAATTTCGCCTTCAACCAGTGGAGACAAGCCCGCAATGGTTCTATCAAAGGCATCGACCACCTCGGAGATGGCCACTTTACGGGCATCTGCAGCCTGTGGCAGGGCGCCCGCAAGTATCACGGGAGCCAAGGCGGCAATCAACACTGCATCGGCATTGTTGAGTTTTTTTAGATCAAAGGTACCGAGTTCTGCAGGGTTTGCGGGTTGCGCAACGGCTTGGCTTTGAAGCTGATTGACCACCGCTAAACCCACGCTTGCAATCAGCCCTGCCTTGAGAAAGGTACGACGTTTTGAATGGATCATCATCGACTATGTTTACCGTAACAGCAGTTTAATCATGGCCGCAAAGCGCTTGCCATAGGGGGGGTGAAATAGCGATAAGCCGTTGAGGCGGGCTTGATGAAATATCGGTTTCATTTTTGAAAACGTCTCAAAGCCTACGCGCCCGTGATAGGCACCCATGCCCGATGCGCCCACGCCGCCGAAGGGTAATTCTTCTTGGGATATATGCATCAAGCATTCGTTTACTGTCACGCCACCGGCGGTGGTGCGGTTGATTACCGCGTTGCTGTTGTCACTATTCCAGCCGAAGTAATAAAGTGCTAACGGCCGATCGCGACGGTTTATGAAATCAATCGCGGCGTTTAGGCTGTCGTAGGGCAACACGGGCAGTAGCGGACCAAAAATTTCATCGGTCATTAGCTTGGAATCAAGCGGCGCGTTTAGCACTAAAGTGGGCGCAATTTTGCGGCCGCCATCGAACGATTCATGCGCGTGGTTGCAAGTATGTACGCGCGCGCCGCGAGCGCTGGCGTCGCTCACGTAGCCCTGCAAGCGTGCGTGATGACGGTCGTTAATGATCGCGGTGTAGTTGCTGTTATTAGCAAGCGTTGGGTACATTTTTTTAACCGCGCGTTGGGCTGCGGCCACGAAATCATCTTCACGACCTGCTGGCACCAACACGTAATCAGGTGCAATACAAGTTTGGCCTGCGTTTAAACATTTGCCGAACATAATTTTTTGCGCGGCGTCATCTAAATCGCATTCAGGCCCGACGATTGCTGGTGACTTGCCGCCGAGTTCTAGCGTCACTGGCGTTAAGTTATTGGCTGCCGCGCGCATTACATGGCGGCCAACGCTGGTGGAACCGGTGAACAGCAAATGATCAAACGCTAAATTTGAAAACGCGGCCGCTACATCCGCTTCGCCGTTAATCACGGTGATGTGATCGGGCGCAAAATTTTGTGCGATTAAGCTTTGCAGGAGTGCACCGGTTTTCGGGGTGAATTCGCTCATTTTAATCATCACGCGATTACCGGCTGAAAGGGCAGCAACCAATGGCCCTAAAGCCAGCAAAATAGGGTAGTTCCAAGGCACAATAATACCGACTACACCCAGCGGCTGCGGGCGAATTTCAGTGCGCGCAGGCATAAACCACATCGATGCTAAACGATGCTTGCTGCGCATCCAACCCCTTAAGCTAGATTTGGCATGCTTGATAGCCGACACCGCCGGAAAAACCTCCAGCAACTGTGTTTCTTCCTGACTACGAAAAGAAAAGTCAGCCGAAATTGCTTCGCCAATCGCAGCACCATGTAAATGCAAAATTTGCAGCAAGGTATCTAAATTGGCGCGCCGTTCCGCTAGCGTTGGGGCAGCCTTTGTGGCATAGGCTGATTTTTGGGCGGCAAATGCAGTCTGTAAACCGGTGATTTGCGCCGTATTTTGCTGTGGTGAAGATAGATCCATTGCGTGCATCCAATTTGGTTGTTTTTAGACGTTCCACCCATAAGAATAGCAGTGTTGACGGGTTAAATTACGTCTTTATTAGAGTTAAACATCTAAATTTTTGCAGGCATTTAATTTAGGCGGCAAAGTCTAATTTCTTGCACTATGATATTGCAATGAAAACTTCAAGCCTGACCGTCGCCAAGGTCGCAAAATCGGAACCCACGCTGCTGACCCATTTGCGCAAGCTGCAGCAGATGCGTGGTTCTTCGGCCACTATGTCGCCGGAACTGCGACGCATAAAAGATTGGCAACACGCGCGTTTAGCTGTGACCTATGCCGATTTAGCCGCAGACGCCCGTTTTGCGCCTGCCACGGCGTTTTTTTTGGATGAACTGTATGGCGGCAAGGATTGCGCGTTGCGCGATCGGGATTTGGTGCGCATGGTGCCGACGATGCAGCGGCTGTTGCCTGCGTTTGCGCTAG
>JAYUOW010000136.1:0-4872 GCA_043760555.1 Betaproteobacteria bacterium | reverse complement strand
AAGCTCGGCAACGTAATCGCACGATGGTGCAAGTGGAACCGCAAAAAAGTGCGAGGCATAGGCTGAGGGCGGCCTAAATTAGGGCGTCTGCGGATGCTGTTATTTAGCGATTGCCGCGTCCATAACAAACGGATTTACAATGCGCACGCCTTCAATTTCGCGCCCGTGTTGCATGTCTTCTGAAAGCAATATTTCGCATCGCTGCCGCATAGCCGCCGCAACGACTAACGCATCCCAATGTGAGACGCTTGCGCTATCAGCCACATGCCATGCGGTTTCAATCAAATCTTGGTCGATGGCACAGGGCGACCACGCCAGCAGGTTTTTAATTTCTGCACGGGCTTGTGAGCGCATCGTGCCGCCTTGGAGCCGGACAAGATTAACGTAAAACTCATTTAGCACCTGCGTGCTGATACGCCCTGACTTTTCTTTCCAGCAACGGCGAAGCCACGCCTGCGCCGCAGTTTGCTTCGCCGCATCGCGCGGGTCGAACGCGTAAATTAAAACGTTGGTGTCAACGAAGATCGGCACGTTGGTTCGCCTCATCGCGTGTGAAGGGACGAAAATCTTTAGGCAGGGCAAGTGGCTTAAATTTCAGGGCATCCCGCATTGCGCGTTCGTAGGTGGTTTCGCCTTCGCGAACCTGTTCCACCATTTTGCCGAGAAATCGCGAGACGCTGGCTCCATCACGCGCCGCCTTCACGCGTAACCATTCCAGCGCGTCGTCGGACATTGTCACGGTTACATTTTTCATAGTGTTACCCTCTCGTTTTATTTAACACTGAATTAGTGTAGCACGAAGTTCGTGTAAGTACCAATTACCATCGCCAAACGCCGTTTTCGCGTTTCGCTTTTGCATTTTTAAGCCGATGTACGTCCATCCAAATACGCGATGATCTCTTCCCGCGCCGCCATCGTATGCACCGGCAACACCACCACATCGTTCGCACTTGCCCATTCAACCAAATATTTGGCGGCGGCAACTTCATCGGCCTCTAACGCGATGTTTGCAGCTGGTACACCGGCTTCAATTAGGTCGGCTTGAAGGCGTAGCGATACTTCGCCTAACGCGCGGCCACGGAGTAAGTTGGGTAGTTCCTTAATTACCACCAGAGCCGGTTCGGCGTGTGCGGCGACCATGGCGAGCTCGTTAAGCGCCTCGTCGTCGCGATTTCCGGCTTGGCCTAGCAATATGCCTAGGCGGTTTGCTGTACCTGGGTGGCCTACTTGCGAGATGGCAATAGCGACGTCGAGCAACGCGGCTAGGCCATCGGGGTTGTGGGCGTAGTCGAGCAAAATGGTTGCACCGTTGATTTGCCAGCGGCTCAAGCGTCCCGGATTGTCGGTGCGCGCCAAGCCAAAGTGGCTGGCCACGTAGGCGATATCGGCGGGTGCCACACCCAGCACGGCTGCGGCTAGACTGGCGGCGGCAATATTGGCGATGTTGTATAGGGCCGCGCCGTTTAGGGTGAGCGGCATGGCGGCAACTTCACCTAATGATGTGGTGACACCTTGGTGGTGTAGCAGCAATTTGGCGTCGGCATGGTTGTACTCTGCATTTTTGTTGGTTGCATTATTGTGTTCCACGCCGCAGGTGCTGCGACCCGCTTTGCGCAATAGTTGTAGCTGTGGGTGCTGATGGTTGAGTGCAAACAGTGCCAAATTGCAGCGTTGCGCACTCAAAATTTGCGCAGCGCGATCACTTAAGTTAGCATCGTCGGCGTTGAGCACCAGCGTGCCTTTGGTGGTGCTTGTAAAGCCCCTATTTTCGGGCGTTAGCAGCTTATTGGCATCTGCAATCGGCTGCGTATCGCCTTCGAGCACGCGGGCCACGGTGAGCTTTACCTCGGTTAAATCGTCTAAGTTATCGACACCATATTCGCCAAAATGATCGGCTGTTACGTTGGTGATGATTGCGCAATGGGCGTGCTGCATGCTTAAGCCCCGACGCGACATGCCGCCGCGCGCGGTTTCACACACAGCGGCTTGCACGCGGGTGTCACGCAGCACGGCGCGGGCGCCTGCGGGGCCTGATAAATCGCCTGTTTGCGTAGGTTCACCGTTTACAACTACACCTTCCGTTGAGCAATAGCCCGCGACGACGCCAGCGCGATTTAGCATCGCGGCAAGCAACCTAGTGGTGGTGGTTTTGCCGTTTGATCCGGTAACGAGCACGGTGGGAATATCGTGGAGTTTAGAAAAATCAATGACCGCTACTGGCGGTAGCGTTGTTAACGGCCAAGTTTTGCTGCCTGCACCGGCACCAACGGACAATACTTCGTCATCAACCAAACAGGGCAAGCCGTGGGTTGCGGCGGCGTTGGTTATGGCTTGAATATCATGCCGTAGTTCGGCTTTGGCTTTGGCCGCGAAGTAGCTGGTAGGGTCAGTGGTATGGTGGCACTTTTCAAAAGCATCATCGCCTTCAAAAAGCCCTGCATTCGCGGCTTCCCACGCCCATTCGTTTACTTCGGTGGCTACAAAAAGTTGATCAGAAGGGGCTGAAAAAAGTAGAAAAACACCTCCTGCGTGGCGGTGAATAACGGTGCTTGTAAGCGCCCAGCCCAAGGCCTGCGCCTGCACTTCTACATTGTGTTGCCAGAGCTGTAGCGCCGCGTCGGTAGGTGGATTGCGTGTGAGTGGGGTGAGAATGACGGCGGTGGTGTTGAAGTAGCGGTTTGCGCCCGTTAGGCGACGTGAACCGGTGAAGCAATAGTTGGGCTCAATTTCTTCGATGCTCGCTTGAGGCGTGTTTACTGGTGTATTTAATGGTGCGGGGGTGGTCATAATTGCCTAGGTTGCGCGTACATAAATAGCGGTTTTACGAAAACAGGTTTCATGGGTTAAGTCGACGGCGTAATTTAGTCCTCGCTATCTTTTACAAACCGCAATCCGCGCTCATCGCGCACGAACCCTGATGCTTCTAAAGATGCATCTGACAACGGCCCGTTAATCACTTCTTCCGTTTTTACGATGGCTGGAGATGCCCTAATTGCGGGCTTTTGCAAGGCATCGCCGCTCAGCGGTTTATACTTAGTGACTTGCTTCCACGATCGTGCAAGTGCATCAGCAAATATCAGCAATAAATCACCGTGTTGGCTCATTTTTAGAGCTGCATCGATGGCTTCTTGCTCATCTGGAATACGCTGAATATTGTCCGTTGGTACGCCATTTGCCACCAGTGCGCGGAACAACATTTGCGGAATTTCATCGCCATCGCGGCCACGCAAACCATCATCGCGGCGGCAGATGTAGTTGTCGAAGCGGCCAGCCACCGCTTTAGCAATCGCCAGCACATCCTCATCACGACGATCACCGGGTGCAGAAAGCACTACGGTGCGTTTGCCGTACACGTCCAAGCGTGCAGCTAAATCGGCCATGACGCCCACAGCATGGGCGTTATGGCCATAATCCATGATGACTTTAAACGGATGCTCATCAAACACATTCATGCGACCAGGCGCTTGATAAAACGTGGTGTCAAAGGTGCGCAAGCCTTGGCGAATGGCGTCTAATTTAATGTCGAGGGCAAACGCCATGACGGCTGCAAACATCGCGTTTTGCACGTTGTGCATCGCGCGGCCCTCTAATGTGGCGGGAATTAAATGCGTCCACATTAGCGGTATGTGGCCGCCTTTATCGTAGATGGTAATCATGTGGCCATTCACGCCGCCTTCCAGCGCGCAGGCACGTCCGCCAGCGCGGATGTGCTCGCGCACCAGGGCGTGTTGCGGGTTAGTCGTCACGTAGCAAATGCTTTTGGCTTCAGTATCGGCAGACATTTTTATTACGTTCTCATCGTCCGCATTGAGCACCGCGCAGTCGCGCGCCACTTCCACCACAATGCGTTTTACTTCCGCTAAATCTTCTAGTGTATTAATGCCCTTCATGCCCAAATGATCGGCCTGCACGTTAAGCACGGCACCCACGTTAATGTAGGGCACGCCCATACCCGCGCGCAGCAGCCCCCCCCGCGCAATTTCTAGCACCGCAAAATCAATGTGGGTGTCGGCCAGCACCATGCGCGTTGCCACGGGGCCCGTCATATCGCCTTCTACGGTGCGTTGCCCGTCGATATACACACCGTCGGTGGTGGTTAAGCCCGGTGTAAAGCCCGCCATCTTTGCAATGTGCGCCAACATGCGTGACGTAGTAGTTTTGCCGTTCGTGCCCGTAATGCCAGCAATGGGCACGCGCGATGGCGTGTTGGGCGGAAACAGCATGTCGATCACTGGGCCAGCCACATCACGCGGCGTGCCTTCAGAAGGTGCCACGTGCATGCGGAAGCCGGGGGCTGCATTCACCTCACAAATACCGCCGCCCACTTGCTTATAACTTTCTGCAATGTTGGGGCTTAAAAAATCAACGCCGCCCACGTCCAGCCCAATGGCGGTAATGGCGCGCACGGCCATGTCGCGATTATCGGGGTGAATAATGTTGGTGACGTCTGTTGCCGTGCCGCCAGTGGAAAGGTTTGCGGTTGATCGCAACATCACAATTTGGTTGGCTGCAGGTATAGATTCTGCTGTCATCTCCACCCGCGCTAACATCATGTCGGCCTGTGCATCAAGGTTTAAGCGCGTCATTACTTTTTCGTGGCCGATGCCGCGGCGTGGGTCTAAATTTACAATGTCCACCAGCTGTTTTACCGTGGACTTACCATCGCCAATTACATGGCCAGGTGTGCGTTTGGTGGCGGCTACTAGTTCGCCATTTACCACTAATAAACGATGGTCGTCGCCGGTTAAAAAGGTTTCAACAATCACGGAGCTTGAATGCTCTTGTGCGGCCGCAAAGCCCGCCCGCACTTCGTCTTCAGTGGTGAGATGAATCGAAATGCCGCGCCCGTGATTGCCGTTGTACGGTTTGGTT